>CATKXN010000120.1 GCA_949840605.1 uncultured Alistipes sp. | reverse complement strand
GCCGCAGGGAGCGACATGGTGTCGGCGGCCTCGGGCGGCAGGATGCGGTAACCGGGCAGTGCGACCCACACGGGAGTCGCTTCGAGCCGGTAATTCATGCGTCCGTCGGGATGGCGGACAGCTTCGCTGGCTGCCACCAGCCCGCCGTCGGTGTAGCGACGTCGCTGGTTGGAAACCAGGTTGCCCAGCGAGTAGAGCACCACATGCGACGAATCGGCCTCCCAGGGCTGCACGACGTGCGGATGGCTTCCGACCACCACATCGACGCCGAGGCGGCGCAAAAAGGCAGCCAGAGCCCGCTGCCCGGCGTTCTCCCGACGTTCGTACTCATTGCCCCAGTGGAGGCAGGCGACGATGAAATCGACTCCGGCGGTCCGGGCTTCGGCCACGTCGGCGGCTATGCATACGGTGTCGATGAGGTTGACGACCGTGCCCGGGGGAACCGGCATGCCGTTGGTGCCGTAGGTATAGTTGACGATCGCCAGGCGCATGCCGCAATGGTTCAGGTAAAGCGGGTTGTTTTTCTTGTAATCAACGCTGTCTGCAAATACTCCCGTATGGCGTATTCCGCAGCGGTCCAGCTCGGCGACCGTCGTGCGGATGCCCTCGGCGCCCCCGTCGCAGCAGTGGTTGTTGGCCAGCACGGCGACGTCCACGCCCGCATCGCGCAGGGCGTCGGCCAATGCCGTCGGCGACCGGACCCGCGGGTAACCCGTGTAACGACCCCGGCGGGTGTGGGTGGTTTCGAGGTTCACGACCGTGCGGTCGGCCGCCCGCATCCGGGGAGCGAGGGCCGCAAAGACCGGCTGGTAATCGAACCGCTCGCCGCAGCGCGCCGCCTCGACCTGCGGCAGGTGCTGCATCACGTCGCCCCCGAACCACAGGTTCATCCGCTGGGGCGGCGGAACCAGCCCGGGCCCCGTCCACCCCGCAGGCAACTGCTGCGTGCGCCGCACGGGTCCTCCCGCGGGCGTACAGCAGACCGCGGCGATAACTATGGCGGACAAGATATGTATTCGGCGGATTCGCATGATAATTGCGGTGCAAAGTTACGCTAAAAAAATGTCGATGCGCAATTTCAAAGGTATAATTTACGCCGTCGTCTCCTCGGCGACCTTCGGCCTTATCCCGCTGTTTTCGATCCCGCTGATGCAGACCGGCATGGCCTCCCCGGCGATCCTCTTCTACCGGATGCTGCTCTCGGCAGCGATGATGGGCCTCGTGGCGCTCGTCACGCACCGCAACCTCCGCATCTCGGGCCGCGACGCCGCGGTGCTGGGGCTGCTGGCGGCGATGTATGCCGCCACGTCGCTGGGGCTGCTGCGCTCCTACGATTACATACCCAGCGGAGTGGCCACGACCGTCAATTTCCTCTATCCGCTGGTGGTGGCGATCGTCATGACGCTCTTTTTCCGCGAACGCAGCTCGGTGTGGATCGTCGTCGCCATCTTCATCTCGCTGGTGGGCGTGGCCCTGCTGGCGTGGGGCGACGCCGGGAACCGGGACCCCGCACGCGGACTGGCTTTCGCCGGAATGACCGTCGTGACCTATGCCGTCTACATAATAGGGGTGATGAAAAGCCGCGCCGCGCTGCTCGATCCGCTGGTCGTGGCCTTCTACGTGCTGACCTTTTCGGCGGCGCTCTTCCTGGTTTACGCCCTCTCGACCTCGGGTCTCGGGGTGGTCCACACGTGGCCGACGTGGCGCAGCCTGCTGTTGCTGGCGCTGCTGCCCACGGTGCTGTCGAACTACACCCTCGTACAGGCCATTCAGCACATCGGACCCACGATGACCTCGATCCTCGGGTCGATGGAGCCGCTGACGGCCGTGCTGGTCGGAGTGGTGCACTTCGGCGAGCGGTTCGATCTCGACGGTGCGGCAGGACTGATCCTCGTGGTCACGGCCGTCATCATCGTCATCCTCCAGACGAACCATACCCCGCCCGCGCCGCCGGCCGATGTCCCGACACAGCCGCAGGAGTAGCTAATCTTTCCGGCGGGGATTTTTGGGGAACCAGCCTTTGGCCACGCGCTCGCGCTGTTCGAACAGTTCGCCGATGGACCAGAGCGAAGAGGCGCCCCATACGGCCAGCAGCGTGGACCAGAGAATATGCCGCACGGCGATCGAGCCGGCGACGGCGGCGACGCCCATCACGAGGAACAGCCACCAGATCTTCACGCCGAACCGGTATTCGCCCTTGATGACCAGCGGATGAAAGAGGCCGATTATCAGGAATGTGGCAACGCCGATAACGATGCCCGTCAGGTTGTATTGCGCTAAAAATTCCATACACTATACTTGTTTTGAATAGGATTCGACGTTCCGACCTTCGTCAGTTTGTCCGGCAACAAAGATAGGAAAAAATTACACCGTCACAAGAGTCGCATTTCCCCTTGTAACGGTGTAATCGTCGGCAGCGCGGAACAGGCTAAGGGCTTTTCCGCTCCTGATTAGGCCGGTCAGAAATTATACTGCAGCATCACGTTGACGCGGTTGGCGTGTCCCTTGTCGTTGTTCATGTCCTTGCGCGAACCGTAGAGGTATTCGCCGGCCACCTTGCAGCGCGGGGTGATCGAATAGAAGATGTTGCCGAAGATGTACTGGCCTTGTTTGTACTGGTCGGTGGTATAGTACCCGTTGTGCTTCTCGACGGTGACGGTCGAATAGCCGCCCGAGATGAAGAGCCGGCGGGTAAGGTTGAACTGCGCCGCGGCCTGCCATCCCCACATCGGCAGCGTATGCACGAGCGAGGGGTCGTCGGGATTGGGCGTGAAGTCGAGTCCCGAACCCGTGAGGTCCTGGATATAAGGCGTGATGCCTTCGCCGTAGACGCCGTTCATGAAAAGCCGCAGGGGTTCGAACACCTTGATCGTACCGCTGAACTGTACGCCCCAGCCCAGCAGCGACGTGTTGGAGTCCTTCGACACTTTATACATATATGGGTTGCGCAGCACGCCCGAGGCGCGGATGTGGCTGTCGCGGTTGGCGCCCCACGCATACTGGAAATACATCGGGACGTCGGGAACACGCTGGTGCATGGGTTTGAAGTTGTCGCCGTAGGTGGCGCTGACCTGCGGCATTTCGGCCGCGATGCCGAATTTGAGGTGGTTGTCCGCGAAAGCGTGTTCGTAGCGGATCATCGTCGCGAAATTGAAGTTATAGGCGTTGGGCCCCTGGAAGTCGATGGTCGTGGGGGCTGCCGAGAGGTCGCAGAAGGTCGTCACGTCGCGTCCCAGCGTGAAGCCCAGGAACGACACGTAGGCCGAACGCACGCGGGGCGTGTAACTTCCCTCGGCGCCTCCGCGAAAGTCGGTGTCCATAAAGATCACCACGCGGCCCAGCGCACGGGTGTTGGTGATGGCTTTCAGGAAGATCCGCGAGGTCGAAGCGTCCATCATCAGCTTTTGCCGGGTGTTGTAATTGCCGTGGACGGGGATGTCGTAGGTCACGAAGTCGATATTGTCGACGATGCCGTCGAAATCGTATCCCGCGCGAAGCCTGACGAAGCCGCCCAGCGAGAACGAAAAGCGGTTGTTCTTCGTCGCGAATACGAACTGGGGCTTCTCGACTTGCTGGAAGCCGGGACGGTGTGTGTCGATATAGTCCTGCGTGGCATTGTCCATGGACATCCGGTTGAGCGCCGCAGCCTGCCGCTGTGCGGCGGGATCGTAGTTGTAGAGGGTGTCCACCTCGCGCACGGAGATCAGGTAGACCGTCGGCGAATATTCGCCGCGCAGCGCCCTGCGTTCGAAACGCTGGGCCGACGCCGTACCCGCAAGCAGCAGAGCTACAATCAATAGTCGAAAAGTTTTCATAAGCCGATTGAATTTGTTTTTATGTTCCTCCTTATATTCAGAGTGTCAATACTCAGCCGCATTCTCCGCAACTTACATGCCAACCCACCTAAGAGGTGGGTTTTAAGGGCTGCCGGAACATTTTGCAAACCGGAGCCCGTCAACACGCCGTTCATATTCCGTCTGCGCTCCCTGCCCCGGCTAAGAGCCGGGTTTCAGAGGCGTCCACCTAAGAGGTCACAACGCCGTTCATATCCCGTCTGCGCTCCCAGCCATTGCCCCAACCGCCGCGTAATTGCGGAACGGCTTTTATTTTGCTATCTTTGCCGGTAATAAATAGTAGGTATATGCTTTTTCTGTTGACGTTTTTTCTCTCCCTGACAGCCATTGCGGCGGATTTCATTCATTTCCGGCGCAATCGGCGCCGGCATATTCCGCGGCGCAAAGCCCTGATCGCATGGGCCGCCGTTACGGACTCCCTGCCCATCGTTTCGGCGGTCGTCAGCTTTCTCAGCCCCGACAACGGTCCGGGATTGATGCACCTCTATATGTGGTTGTTCTGGGGATGGATCGTCACCGTGCTGCCGCGCCTGGCGTTCTATGTCTTCAATTTCGTGCACCTGCGCCGCACGGGTTATGTCGTGTCAGCCGGCCTGACGCTCTTTTTCCTCTGGGGCGCGACGTGGGGCCGCACGTCTATCCGCGTGAACGAGGTGGAAATCTGCTCCGACCGGATTCCCGAGGCGTTCGACGGCTACCGTTTCGTGCAGATCACCGATGCCCACGTGGGTACGATCGTCTGTCCCGAACGTGAACTCACGCGCCTTGGCGACTGCATCAACGCCCTGCGGCCCGACGCGGTGTTCTTCACGGGCGACCTGGTGAACATACGCGCCGAGGAGCTCGACGCACGCACGCTGGCGCTTCTGCGGCGGATCGAAGGCCCCGTCTGGTCGGTGACGGGCAACCACGACGCAGGTACCTATATCAAGGATTCGGTAAGTTTTCCGGCCGCCGTTCAGGCCCGCGAAGTGGTCGCCCGCCAGCGGTCGATCGGGTGGCGCGTATTGGAAGACACGACCGTCTTCGTGCGGCGCGGCGGAGACAGCATCTCGCTCACGGGAATTTCGTTCGACCCCGCGCTGCGTGACCGCCGCCACGACCGCAATCTCCCGGCTCCGGCGCTCGAACGGGCCTATGCGGGGGCTCCCGACTCGCTTTTCAACATCACGCTGGTCCACCTGCCGCAGCTGTGGGAGCAGATTCTTGAAACGGGTTACGGCGACCTGACCCTTGCGGGACACGTCCATTCGATGCAGTTCAAAATCCGTCCGTGGGGACGCGGATGGTCGCCCGCATCCTGGATCTACGAACATTGGAGCGGACGCTACGATGCGGCCGGCCGCACACTTTATGTCAACGACGGCACGGGATATGTTGCATATCCCATGCGACTGGGCGCATGGCCCGAAGTCACCCTCTTTACCTTGAAACGATGCGAGTAACACTATCCTTTGCCACGACGGCCGACGGTTATCTGGACGACAACACCCCGGAACGGCTCATCCTGTCGACTCCCGGGGACTGGGAAGCGGTGCTGCGGCTGCGCGCCGCGCACGACTCCATTCTCGTCGGAGCCGAAACGCTGCGGCGCGACAACCCCGCACTGCGTCTGCGCGATCCCGCGGTCCGCGCACGCCGGGCGGCTGCGGGGCTGCGTCCCGACCTCACGAAAGTGACCGTCACACGCTCGGGGAGAATCTCCCCGGACCGGCGGGTCTTCACCGAGGGGGAAGCCGACCGATATGTATTCTCGCCGGTGGAAATACCGGAACTGAACGGAGTTGCGGAGGTTATCTCGACCGACGGTTCAATTACAGCCGCCGGGATCGTCACCGAGCTGGAGAAACGCGGCGTCGGCAGCCTGCTGGTCGAAGGCGGCGCGCAGATGCTCGGGATGTTCCTCGCCGAAGGGATGGCCGACGAGGTGCGCCGGGCGGTCAATCCGCGGCTGACGCTCGGTCCTGAAAGGGGAGGAGCGCGGTTTCTGTTCACGCCGCCGCCGGGAGCCGAATGCCGATACGGCGAGGTGGACGGCATGGAGGTCACGACCTGCACGCTGCGGCCCGACACCTCGGCCGAGGACCTGCGCTATCTGACGCAGGCGGTCGCGGCGGGGCGTCTGTGTACGCCGAGTGCCACATCCTACTGCGTGGGGGCCGTGGTCGTGCTGCCCGACGGACGCACCTTCACGGGCCACACACACGAAACTTCGCCCACGCATCACGCCGAGCAGGAGGCTGTCCGCAAGGCCCTCGACGCCGGGGCCGAACTGCGCGATGCGGCGATCTACTCCTCGATGGAGCCGTGTTCGCGGCGCAGCAGCGAGCCCGAGAGCTGCACGCAGCTGATTCTGCGACACGGTTTCGCTCGTGTGGTCTTCGCGATGTACGAACCCGATCGTTTCGTCCGCTGCCGCGGGGCGCAGACCCTGCGCGAAGCGGGCGTCGATGTGCGGGTGTATCCCTCGCTGGCGAACGGGGTCCGCGAGGCGAACGCGCACCTGCAATGAAAATTCGGTCCATTTTGTGTCCGTTAAGGACTAAAAATGTTCTGAATGACGTATGCGTTGACGAATATTTCGGAAGAACATTTATATTTGCCCCATAAACGAATAAAGCTATGAAAAAAGCAGTCAAGATCGCTTTCGCGGCCGCGGCGATGGTTCCGGCGCTCGCATGGGCGCAGGGGGAGCCCCGAATGCTCTCGCTCGACGAAGCGATCGCCGTCACCCTCACGGAAAACCCTGCGATGAAAGCCGCCGCCTATGAGGAGCGCGCCGCCCAGCAGGAACGCCGCGCGGCCATCGGCCTCCGTATGCCGCAGATAAACGTCACGGGCGCCTACGCCTATCTGGCCAAGGACATCGGGTTCGATTTCAACGAAATGAAAGGTCCGGTCAAAGACCTGACGGGCAAGGTCCTCGGCAGCGGGCTGATCACCGACCCGACGATCATACAGGGCATTCAGGGGTTGCTGAACCCGATGATGAACGCCGATTGGTTCCTCAAACTGCAGGACCGGAGTCTGGGATTCGTGGGCGGTGAAGTGACCCTGCCGATCTGGATGGGCGGCAAGATCAACGCCGCGAACCGGGCCGCCAGGATCAATGAAAAGACTGCCGCGGAGCAGGGCAACCAGACCCGCAATGCGCTGATCTCAGAACTGGTGGAGCGTTATTTCGGACTGGCTCTCGCCACGCAGGTCGTGGAGGTGCGCCGGCAGGTCGTCGAGGGCGTGCGCAAGCACCTGGAGGATGCCGTAGCGCTTGAAAAAAACGGCATGATCGCCCAAAGCGAACGTCTCTACGTCGCTTTCAAGATGGCCGAAGCCGAGCGTGAGCTGGCCAATGCCAAACTGCAGGCCGAGACCATCGCCAGCGCCCTTTCCAACACGCTGGGACGCGAGAACGAGTGGCAGCCCGTCACGGCGATGTTCATCCTTGGGAAAGTCGAGGAGCTGGCCTATTACCAGGACCTCGCGCAGATCCGCAACCCGCTGCTGAGCCAGGTGTCGCTCAAACGCCAGCTGGCCGAGGAGGGCGTGCGGGTCCAGCGCGCCGACTTCCTGCCGCAGGTGGCGGCCATTGGGGGCGGCTCGTTCTACAACTACCAGGTCGCAGGGATCGTGCCCCGCTGGGCCGTGGGCGTGGGGGTCAACATCAAGATCTTCGACGGTCTGAACCGCGAATACAAGTATTCGGCGGCCAAGCAGACGGCGCGCCGTGTGGGCGAATTGCAGAACAAGGCCGGGAAGGACATTTCGGTGCTGGTGGAGAAACTCTACAACCAGATGATGAACTACCGCAACCAAATGACCTCCATCGACGCTTCGCTGGCCTTCGCCGAGGAGTATCTGCGGATGAAGAACGCCGCCTTCCTCGAAGGCATGAGCTCCTCGTCGGATTTGATCGACGCCGAACTGAACCTCGCGGGAATCCGCACCGAGCGTCTGCAGGCGGCTTTCAACTACGACTTGCTGCTGGCCCAGCTGCTCGAAGCCGCGGGCATCAGCGACGAATTTCCGGCCTACGCGCGCCGCAACGATGCGCAGCCCGTTTTATTTGACAAAAAATAAAGAACATACGCTATGAAACGAAGCAACGTAATCGGAATTCTGATCGCCGCGGCGGTCATCATCCTCTCGGTCGTACTGATCAGCTGGTACCTCACCAAACGGACTCCGATGCTGATTCAGGGAACGGTGGAGTGCACCACCTACAAAGCCTCGTCGAAGGTCCCGGGACGCATCGACGACATGAAGGTCGAAGAGGGCGACCGCGTGGAGAAAGGCCAGCTGCTCTACACGCTCTCGACGCCCGAACTGGAAGCCAAACTCCAACAGGCAGAAGCCGTAAAGAGCGCCGCAGCAGCGCTGGACGCCGCAGCCGTAGCCGGTGCGCGCATCCAGCAGATCGAAGCCGCGCTGAACATGTGGGAGAAGGCGCAGGCGGGACTGGAACTGGCCCGCAAGACCTATGAGCGCGTGCAGAATCTCTATAACGACGGGGTAGTTCCCGCCCAGAAACTCGACGAAGCCGCGGCCAACTACAAGGCCATGGAGGCGACGGCGCAGGCCGCCAAGGCGCAGTATAATTTGGCGGCGGACGGCGCCCGCAAGGAGGACAAGGAGGCCGCAGCGGCGCGTGTCCGCCAGGCCGAAGGCGCCGTCAGCGAGGTCGAGTCGTATATCGGCGACGCCATGGTCTATTCGCCCGTCACGGGCGAAATCTCGACGATCATCGCCGAGCAGGGCGAACTGGTCGGCAGCGGCT
>CATKXN010000119.1 GCA_949840605.1 uncultured Alistipes sp. | reverse complement strand
GGTCGTTTCGAACGACCGCCCCGTTGCGTCTTTTGTTCCGGCGTGCCTCAGAGGAAGAGCAGGAAGAGGATCGGCACGGCGATGCCCGCCGCGAGTTCGATGCCGCCGCGGCCGCGCAGTCCGTTGCGGCCCGGGACCATCACCAGTCCCGTGAGCGTGATGACGAGCAGCGATGCGGCGAAAATGTCCGAAAAACGGGTCCACCACCGGCTGGGGTTGTAGTGCAGGCGGTTCATCGAACTGATGACGGGTCTTTTCGTCAGCTTCTCGTAGACCGCCCGGCCGTTCTGCATGTCCACTTCGAGTACGGACCCTCCTGCGACAAATACCTTTACCCGATGCTCACCGCTGACATAGTGTTTTGCGTAGCGCGCTTCGGGGTCGGCCGCGCGGAGCAGCTCCTCGGCTTGTTCACGGCTGGTTTCGGCCGGAGCGGGATAGGCGCCCGGCAGCTGCAGCTCGGTCCGCCGGACCGAATAGTTGCTGTTGAAGTCGCGCTTGTGGTTCAGCACGATGCCCGACACGGCGTAAATCACCACCACGCCCGCGAAGAAATAGGAGAGGTCGCGGTGGATGATCCGCGCCCACCGGCGCATCTGCGAGCCGCGTTTAGCGCCCGGCTTCGTCGTCGACGGCATGGCAGGCGGAGGTTTCGATGCGGTAAATGCTCCAATACTCCTTGCCGTCGCGTGCACGGCGGGCGGCGATCGAGTCGCGGAGTTCGCGGATCTGTCCCTTGAGCATCGCTACGGCTTCGGGATTGCCTTTGCCGCCTTCGATGCTGGCGTCGAGACGCATCTCCCAGTCGTCGAGGAACGGCAGTTCGACGCGCTGTTCCGCCACGACGCCTTCGACGGCGACCGTACGGTTGGAGATCATCGGGTCGAACGACTGCATCCGTTCGTCGGCCAGCGCTTCGATCATCTGTGTGGTGTCGCTGCCCATCAGGGTGATGTGGGTGCTGCCGTGGCCGCAGGTGCTGACGCAGAGCCCTTCCACGCGGACGGTGTCGCCCACCAGTGTTTCGGCTCTGGCGAGCAGTTCGTCGACCGTCAGGGTTTCGCCGCCGGCCTTGCCGGTGTGGCTGCAGGAGGCTGCGGAGATCGCGGCCAGCAGGAGGATGAGAACGTGTTTCATGTACGTAGAAGCGGTTTTCGGCCGGGCAGGTCCGTGTCCCGGGGGACCGTCTGCCCGGCGCAGGTTTAGAATGCAAAGATAGCGAATTGCGGCCGATTGCACAAGCCGGAAACGCGGTTCGCGATGTTACAATTTCACCTCGATTCGGGGATGCTCCGTCTCGGAGCACCACATGTTCTCTACGGTGAAACGGAGCGGTTTGTCGCGGCCTGCGGTCGCCGTCATGGTCGAGAAGGGCTTGAGCACGACGGGGTTCTGGCCCGGGAAGCGGAGGATGTACTGCACCGAGGTGTTGTTCGTGAGGCTCACCGTGCGCAGGCCGTTTTTCGGGTCGGTATGGAGCACCTTCGTGCGGACCGACGCCGTGAAGAGATCCTTCAACAGCTCCTCGCTGCCGGCTATCGTGCCGAACGAGTAGGCCAGCGTGCGACGCGCTTCGAGCGCCTCGCGCAGCGCTTCGGGCGAGTTGTTCCGGGCGAAAATCAGCGTCATGTTGCGGCGGTGGCCCTGCATGCGGTAGGTTTCGGCCGCCGAATCGTGCATGTCGGTATTCGCCGAGACGAACAGCTTCCGGTTATGGGCGCGTGCGATGGCCTTGGGATAGAACTCCGCGCCGTTCATGATCTCGATGCCGTCGATCAGCCCTTCGCCGTAGGCCTTGACCTCGAATTCCGGATGCTCGAGGCTCTTGCGCCGCCAGCCCGGGTGGTTGTGCATGACCAGCGCCCCCTGCGCTTTGGCGTTGCGGAGCGACTGCAGGGGGTCGACGTCGTAGAGGGCGTTGTTGTCGGTGGTGAAGAGGGCGTTGTAGTGGCCGTAAGCGACCGGTTCGCGGGTGATCTCGGCGCCGGGAATGATCGTGATGCCGTATTTCGGGGCTGTCTCCTGCGCCAGCTTCACCGGGAGGTTCAGGTCGGTCTGGATGCCCCGCCCGTCGGATGCCTTCCGGATGATGTTGTTGTTGAAGGCTTCGGTGCCTTCGGGGACATAGCCTTTCAGGAAGTGCAGCATCTTGCCTTCGTGACGGCGGTATTCCACGTGGTCGGTGACCGCCAGCACGTCGAGACCGTCGTACCAGGCTTCGCGCACGCGGAACTCGGGCGTGCAGTCGCCGTCCGAATAGATCGTGTGGGTGTGCAGGTCGGCCTTGTAGACGGTGTAGCCGTTCACCTCGGGCAGCACGAATTCCGTGCGCTGCGCCGTCATGCGCCCGGTGTGGCGCGTGATGTCGGGATTGTGGGCGTCGGTGTAGTAATGCTGCGCGGTTGCGGCGCAGGCCGCCGAGAGGGCGGCGAAAAGAAGAAGCGTCTTTTTCATGGTATAGGTTGTTTGGGGTTGGTCGTGTTGCGGCCGGCCCGGCGTGCGGACCGGAAAAAGAGAGAGACCCGGTGAAGGGCCTCTCTCCGTAATCGGTTGTTGCGGGTTACTTCGAGAATCCCTTGCCGATGGCGAGGAAGTCCTCGGCCTTGAGCGCGGCGCCGCCGATCAGGCCGCCGTCGACATCCTCCTTGGCGAAGATCTCGGCGGCATTCGAGGGCTTGCACGAACCGCCGTAGAGGATCGCCGTCTCCTGGGCTGCGGCGCCGAACTTGGCGGCCAGCACCTCGCGGATGTAGGCGTGGATCTCCTGTGCCTGCTCGGCCGTCGCGGTCTTGCCGGTGCCGATGGCCCATACGGGTTCGTAGGCGATCACCAGCTCCTTGTACTGCTCCTCGGTGAGGTTGTAAACCACCTCTTCGATCTGTGTCTTCACCACGTCGAAGTGCTTGCCGGCCTCACGCTCTTCGAGGTTCTCGCCTACGCAGTAGATGGGGACCAGTCCGTTGGCATAGGCCTGCGCCATCTTCTTGTTGAGCGTCGCGGAGGTTTCGCCGTAGTACTGGCGGCGCTCCGAGTGGCCGAGGATCACGTACTTGCAGCCCAGTGCGGCGATCATCGACGCGGCGATCTCGCCCGTGTAGGCGCCTTTGGCCTCCGTTGCGCAGTCCTGCGCGCCGAGAGCGATATCCGAACCTTTCAGGGCCTCGGCGACCATCGACAGGTGGGTGAACGGCGGGCATACGATGAAATTCACGCACGAGCAGACCTCTCCGCGGCCTGCCGCCACGCCCTTGGCCAGTTCGACACCTTCGGCGGGAAGCGTGTTCATCTTCCAGTTGCCGGCAACAATTTTCTTTCTCATTTTCGTTTGTATTTTATTTGGGTAAATCAATGGTTTACTGCCGTTTCGGGAATACGATCCGGTGGCGTTCGCGGCCGTTGGCCAGCCGCACCCACGTTTCGAAACCCCGTTCTCCCTCCCGGAGCCGAATCATGCGCACACCGCTCACGAGGTCCTGGTACTCGCCGTATCCGCCGCTGTAACGGCCGTATGCCAGGGCGATGCCATCCCGTTCGGCTACGTAGTCGTTCGAATGGTCGTGCCCGACGAATACGCCGATGACCTCGCCGCCCTCGGCCAGCGCACGGAACATCCCCGCGTTGTCGCGCGGGGGACACTCGTTTTCGAGCCGGTGTCCGGCCAGGGGCGCCGTGCGGAACGCTTCGGCGTACTCGGGCAGCGGTACATGGAAAAAGGCGAGCCCGGTCGCCCTGCGCCCGTTGCGGGCCGTCGCTTCCGCGCATCGTTCGCGGTACCAGGCTACCTGGCCGGATTCGAAACCCTTGTAGGAGTGGTCGTCGGCGTTGTAGTCGTTGGAGTCCATGACATAGAGGCGCGCCTCTTCGCGCGTGCCGTCGGCCGAGCGGACGGGGATGATGAAGTCGCGGACTCCGGAGCCGCCGTAACGGCCGTTGACGCAGCCCGGCAGGGTGCGGAGCAGGGCGTGGAGTTCGTCCTGCGCAAGGCCCTGTTCGGCGTCGTGGTTTCCCAGCGTCACGGCATAGGGAACGCCCGTCCCGCCGATCACGCCGCAGATTTCCGCCATGCGGGCAGCGCCCGGACGGCGGTAGATCGCATCGCCCGTGACCACCACGAGGTCGGGTTTCTCCTGCCGGATGAGCCGCACGAGCATCTCCGGGACATGTCCCGAGAGGTGGTCGGCGCCGGTGTAGTGGAGGTCGGTGAGCTGCATGACGGTGAATTCGCCGCCTTTGCTGAAACGCAGCTCCTCCGTCCCGGTACGCTCCGGCGCTTCGGGGCCGGCGGCCCGGACCGTCGCGACGCAGAGGACGAAGGCGCCCAGCAGGATGGATATGCTACGCATCATGGCCTTGCATCCCTCAGGCTTCGCACCAGCTCTTCACCTCCTCCATCGAAGGGGCTTTCAGTCCGAGCTTGTTCTTTTTGTTGAATCCGCACAGGTCGTTGAAGAACTTCCCGGGGGCGAGTTTTTTCAGCGATTCGACCGTGAGGTACCCCATCTTCTGGATCACCGGCACCCACTCTTCGGGAATGCCGACGGCGGTGTAGGCCTCCGCGGGATCGCTCACGACCTTCTTTTCGGGGCGCATCTGGGGGAAGAACAGCACGTCCTGGATCGATGTCTGGTCGGTCATGAACATCGTCAGACGGTCGATGCCGATGCCCATTCCCGAGCAGGTCGGCATGCCGTATTCCAGCGCGCGCACGAAATCCATGTCGATGAACATGGCCTCGTCGTCGCCCTTCTCCGAGAGCCGCAGCTGCTCCTGGAAACGCTCCAGCTGGTCGATCGGGTCGTTCAGCTCGGAGTAGGCGTTGCAGAGCTCCTTGCCGTTGACGAAGAGTTCGAATCGCTCCGTCAGGTCGGGATTCGAGCGGTGACGCTTGCACAGCGGCGACATCTCGCGCGGATAGTCCGTGATGAAAGTGGGCTGGATGAGCTCCTCCTCGCAGTACTGTCCGAAGATTGCGTCGATCAGCTTGCCCTTGCCGTAGGTCTCGTCGACCTCGACGCCGAGCCGCTGGCAGGCTTCGCGCAGCTCCTCTTCCGTGCGGCCCGTGATGTCGTAGCCGGTCTTTTCGCGGATGGCGTCGGTCATCGTCAGGCGGCGGAACGGGGCCTTGAACGAGACCGCCTTGCCGTCGATCGTGAGCTCCGTGGTGCCGTTCACGGCCACGGCCACCCGTTCGAGCATCTGCTCGGTGAACTCCATCATCCAGAGGTAGTCCTTGTAGGCCACGTAGATCTCCATGCAGGTGAACTCGGGGTTGTGCGTGCGGTCCATGCCCTCGTTGCGGAAGTTCTTGCCGAACTCGTACACGCCGTCGAATCCGCCGACGATCAGCTTCTTGAGGTAGAGCTCCGTGGCGATGCGCAGGTAGAGGTCGATGTCGAGCGAGTTGTGGTGCGTGATGAACGGACGCGCCGAGGCGCCGCCCGGAATGGGCTGCAGGATCGGGGTCTCGACCTCGATGTAGCCTTTCGAATTGAAGAACTCGCGCATCGTGGCCATGATCTTGGCGCGGCGGACGAACGTTTCCTTGACCTGCGGATTGACGATCAGGTCCAAATACCGCTGGCGGTAGCGCACCTCGGGATCGGTGAAGGCGTCGAACGTTTTGCCGTCCTTCTCCTTGACCACGGGCAGCGGGCGGATCGACTTCGACAGTACGGTGAACCGGCGGCAGTGCACCGACAGTTCGCCGGTGTTGGTGAGGAACGCGAAGCCCTCGACGCCTATGAAGTCGCCGATGTCGAGCAGTTTCTTGAAGACCGTGTTGTAGAGCGTCGGATCGCCTTCGGGGCATACGTCGTCGCGGCGGATGTAGACCTGGATGCGGCCCGTATGGTCCTGGAGTTCGAAGAACGAGGCGCTGCCCATGATGCGGCGCGACATGATGCGGCCGGCGATGCGCACCTCCTGGAAATTCTTTCGGGCGTCGTCGTAGTTGTCGGCGATCTCGCGCGCCGTGGCCGTCACCTCGTAGCGGGCGGCGGGGTAGGGTTCGATGCCCAATTCACGGAGCGCCGTGAGCGACTGTCTGCGAAGCTGTTCCTGTTCGCTGAGTTCGAGTGCCATATCGTATGTTTTTGATGTTTTCTCGTCTAACCCCGCAAAATTAATGAAAAATGGGCAAAATAGCAATTATTTCGCTCTGCTACGGTCCGTAAACTTTCGGTAGGCCAGGTAGGCGGCCCATCCCAGGATCGCCCCGGCGAGCGTGCCCCACACGAGGTCCATCGGGAAGTGTTTGCCCAGGTAGATGCGCGAGTAGCAGATCAGCACGGTGCAGAAGAGCATCAGCGCCGTGAACCACCGACGGCGGATCGCCGAGGCCGACAGCACGGCCAGCGCGACGATCGTCGCCGCATGGGCCGAGACCGTTCCGTAACGACCGCTCACGGCCTCGACCGGGACATGGACCGTCCAGTCGCCGGGCGTGCCGGCCATGCGCAGCGTCCGCAGCGAGTCGGGGGTGATGTCCAGCCCTTCGAGCGAGGGAGTGAACATCGGCCGCCAGCGCGGTTCGAAGCCCGGCAGCAGGCCGCCCAGCGGTCCGTTGCTCTTGAATATGCCCGAAACCATGTCCGAGAGGGCCAGCGCCGCGATCATCAGCGCGGTGAAGACGATGACGCCGCGCCATCCGCCGCGCCGCCAGACGAGCCAGAGTATCAGCGCATAGAGCGGAAGCCACATCGCCGTGCCCGAGACGGTCAGCATCAGGCGGTCCATGCAGGGGCCGCCGTCGAAATTCAGGCCGAGAAACAGTTGGTGGTCGAAATCGTACATCGCTTGTTTAGAATTGGAAATAGATAAACGGTTGTATGTCGCTGGATTTGACCTGCATGACACACCAGATCATCGCCGCGGCCATCACCACCTGCAGGACCAGCGGCGCGTGGACCACGATCCGCTGTGCCAGGGCGTCCACCCGGCCCGGAAGCAGGTGGAGGAGGTATCCCGCGGCGATCAGCGCGAAGACCGCGGCGTAGCCCGACACGACCTGCGGGATCATCGCGGCGTTGAAATTCTCGAAAATCTGGTGCAGCATCAGCTGCACGGTCTGCATCGACTCGGCGCGGAACATCAGCCACCCGAAGCAGACGATGTTGAACGTGAGGAAGATGCCCGCCGCACGGCTCCACCAGTGCATCTGGGCCCCCGTGGCCTTGGCGCCCGGGACGACGGCCATCCACAGTTTGTGCAGGGCCAGCGCCGCGCCGTGAAGGCCGCCCCAGAGGATGAAGCGCACGGCCGCGCCGTGCCACAGTCCGCCCAGCAGCATCGTCAGCAGCAGGTTGCCGTAGGTTCGCAGGCGGCCTTTGCGGTTGCCGCCCAGCGAGATGTAGAGGTAGTCGCGCAGCCACGACGAAAGCGAAATGTGCCACCGCCGCCAGAATTCGGTGATCGTCGCCGACTTGTAGGGCGCGTCGAAGTTCTTCGGGAAGCGGAATCCCAGCAGCAGGGCGATGCCGATGGCCATGTCCGAATAGCCCGAGAAGTCGCAGTAGATCTGCAGCGCGTAGCCGTAAATGCCCATCAGACACTCGAATCCGGAGTAGAGCAGCGGTTCGTCGAAGATGCGGTCGACGAAGTTGAGCGAGATGTAGTCCGAGACGATCGCCTTTTTGAACAGACCCGTGAGGATCAGGAAGACACCCGTGCCGAACATTTCGCGGGTGACGACGATCGGATTCTGCCGGATTTGCGGAATGAAGTCCCGGGCCCGGACGATCGGGCCGGCCACTAACTGCGGAAAGAACGACAGATAGAAGAGATAGTCGAGCCAGTTCGACAGGGGTTTCAGCTGGCCGCGGTAGATGTCTATGGTGTAGCTCATCGACTGGAAGACGAAGAACGAGATGCCGACCGGCAGGAAGATGTTCCGGAATTGCAGGAATCCCTGCCCGAACAGCTGGTTGGAGATGTCGATGAAGAAGTTGGTGTATTTGAAGTAGCCGAGCATGCCGAGGTTCACGGCCACGCTCAGCGCCACGAGCCAGCGTTTCCGGCTTTTGGAACGGGTGCGGAAGATGCCCTGCGCGATCAGGAAATCGCTCGCCGCGGCGAAGAGGAGCAGCAGGAAATAGACGCCGCTCGACTTGTAGTAGAAGTAGAGCGAGAAGGCGATGACGTAGACGATGCGGGCCATCGGCGCGCGGCGGAAGGCGCTGTAAACGAGCAGGAAGCCTGCGAACAGGAAGAGGAACAGACCGCTGCTGAAAATCAGCGGCGACGAGGCGTCGTAGGCCAGCAGGGCCTGCACTTTGTCCCAGAGTCCGTCTGTCGCGGGAAGCGTCATCGTGTCGGCGGATTAAGCGGTTCGGGGGCTGCGGCGGGCAGCAGGCGGCGTTCGATGCGCGCCCTTTGCAGGGAGTCGAGCACGGCGGCTTCGGCCTGCCGGAGCAGTTCGGCGGCCCGCTGCTCGGCATGGAGCGCGCAGGCCTCGGCGTTGAGGGCGTCGAACAGCGCCCATGCCACGCGGCGTCCTCCGGCGTAGTTGATGTGGGTGTAGTCCTTCCCGGCCCAGCCGTTCTTGACGAACTGCTCCATGCCCCCTTGTGCGCGCATGGCGTCGCACGTGGGCCAGAAGGCCGCGCCCGTGTTCCGGGCCGCCTGACGCTGGAAGTCGAGCCTGTAGGGGATGGCGTCCAGCGGTTCGA
>CATKXN010000118.1 GCA_949840605.1 uncultured Alistipes sp. | reverse complement strand
GTTTGCCGGCCGTTCTCGAAGAAGTGGTTGCGCAGGGTCTGCGTGCGGGGGTCGTAGGCGAAGAGCCCCTGGTTGTTGACCGATATCCACATCACGCCGTCGGGGCCCCGGCGGATGACGTTGGCCTTGTTGCGGATGACCGTTCCGATGTCGCTTTCGCGGAGGAACGGTTCGAAACGGTCTCTTTCGACGTCGTAGACCGAGACCCCGCGGTCGCTTCCGATCCAGAGATTGCCGTCGGAATCGGTGCAGAGGGCGATCACATAGGCCGATTTCAGCCCCATTTCCTCTTTGGTGTAGTTACGGAAGCGTATGCCGTCGAAACGGCTCAGTCCCGAGGAGGTTCCGAACCAGATGAATCCTTTGTGGTCCTGCACTATTTTATTCACCCGGTCGTAGGGCAGTTCGCTGTTTCCCGAGTTGTAGTGCGTGAAGTTGAAATCCGGGGCGTCGGGGACGGTCCCGGCGGCACGGGCGGCCGTCGGGAGGCCCGGTACGGAAAATCCTGTTAGCAGCGCCAGGAGTATGTAGCGTCGAAGGGCGGACAAAACGAAAATCTATTTTGCATAGAAACGGAATTCGGTGACGGAACGGTAACGCTCGCCGGGGCGCAGCACCGTGGAGGGGAAATCCGGCCGGTTGGGGGAGTCGGCGAAGTGGAGGGTTTCGAGCAGCATGCCGCCGAATTTTTCGAGCGGAACGCCGTCCTTGCCGATCATCCGCCCGTTCAGTCCGCGTCCGGTGTAGGTCAGCAGGCCCGGTTCGGTCGTCCAGGTCTCCACGCCGCGCCCGCTGCGCGG
The DNA here is from genome assembly GCA_949840605.1 of uncultured Alistipes sp. The sequence goes on along the minus strand of CATKXN010000118.1, from coordinate 8,097 downwards.
GGAGTAGAGGTTCGCGGCCCGGGCCAGCGATCCATCTCGGCTGCGCAGGGCCCAGCAGACCGAGAAACCCCGCATGATCTGCAGCTGCGGGTCGGGCGTGTCTATGGCGTAGTCGATGCGGTGCGGGCTGCGCATGTCGAAAGGCGTATCCTCCACCGGCAGCATCGCTCCGTCGGGTATGTACTGGACCGTGTTCCGGAAGTAGTGGTCGGCTTCAACCTGCAGTTCGTGGTCCATCACATAGCCGCCGTGCTGCCCTTTGAGATTGAAATAGGTATGGTTCGAGAGGTTGACCACCGTCGGCTTGTCGGTCTCGGCTTCGTATTCGATGCGGCAGACGTTGTCTTTCGTCCACCAGTAGGTGACCGTGCAGGCGAGGTTGCCCGGATAGCCTTCCTCGCCGTCGGGGCTCAGGCGCGAGAACCGCACGCCGGCCCGGTCGGCTTCGAGCAGCGGCTCGCCCTGCCACATCACGCGGTCGAATCCCTTCGTTCCGCCGTGCAGGTGGCCGGGCCTGCCTCCCAGCGTTTCGTTCGGGGTGAGGTACACCTTATCGCCGCCGAGCGGGAACGACGCGCCGCCGATGCGGTTGCCGTAGCGTCCGATCAGGGCCCCGAAAAAGCGTTCGCTGCCCGTTTCGAACGAGGTGATGTCGCCGTATCCGACCACCACGTCGTCGATGCGGCCGTTTCGGTCGGGCGTGCAGATCCGGACGATGCGGCAGCCGTAGTCGATCACTTCCATCGAGGCGCCGGTGCCGTTGCCCAGGCGGTACAGCGTGACGGGCTCGCCCGTCGAAAGGGTTCCGAAAGGTTCGGTCGTAACATCGGGGATTCGGGGCGTGCAGGCGGCGAGGATCGCCGCGGCAAGACACAAACAAACAGTGCGGAGGTTCATATCCATAGGTTCGGGTTCAAACAAAGATAGCTATTTTTTTCGATTTGCACCAGCCTGTCCGGCAGTCCGGGGAGCTTCTATCCGCCTCCGGATGCGCGGAGCGGACGTTCTGCCGATTTTCTGTCATCGATTGACGATTTTATGGCATCCTGTCACGGGGATCTGTTCGTAAATTTACATATCACCAAAAAACGAATGTCATGCATGACTCTGCAACCCGGTTTATCCGGATCACGGCCCTGGCGTCAGGGCTTCTTCCCGTGTCGGCGGCGGCCGCACAGGGCGAAAAACCCAATATCGTAGTGATCGTGGCGGACGATCTGCTGTCGTCCGAAATAAGCTGTTACGGCGGCCGGAACCTCGAAACGACGCACATCGACCGCCTGGCCCGCGAAGGGCTGCGGATGACCAACGCCTACGCCTCGATGGCGATGAGCGTCCCGATCCGGGCGTCGCTCTATACGGGGCTCTATCCCGCGCGCCACGGGTCGTGGCTCAACCACAAGGACACGTTTCTCGGCACGAAGACCGTCTGCGAATACATGGCCGAGGAGGGCTATCGGGTGGCCCGTGCGGGCAAGAACCATCCCGTCAATCCCGACGTCTACCGTTTCGAGGAGCTGCCGGGATTCCCGGTGAACTGCGTGAGCCGCAAGGCCTCCTACGACACCTCCGGCATCCGGGAGTTCATCGCCCGCGACGATCCCCGGCCGTTCCTGCTTTTCGTGTGCAGCATCCATCCCCACGCTCCCTGGACCTGGGGAGACCCCTCCGAGTTCGATCCGGAACGCCTCGTCATGCCGGAAAACTGCATCGGCGACCGGCGCATGCGGGAGATTTTCACCCATTATCTGGCCGAGGTCCGGGCCTTGGACAACGAGGTCGGTTCGGTGTTGGAGACCTTGACCGAGTGCGGCGAGCTGGACAATACGCTGATTTTGTTCCTCGGCGAGCAGGGACCCCAGCTTCCGGGCGGCAAATGGACCTGCTGGTACCCCGGCGTGCACAGCGCTCTGGTGGCGCGTTATCCGGCGCGCATCCGGGCCGGAAGCGTCTCGGAAGCCGTCGTGCAGTACGAGGACCTGCTGCCGACCTTCATCGACCTGGCCGGAGGCCGTCGCCGGCGGGAACTCGACGGGGAGAGTTTCAAGAAAGTGCTTTTCGGCGAACGGACGAAAGCCCGCCGGTATGCCTATGCCATGCACAACAACTGCACGGCGGGCAACGCCTATCCCATCCGCAGTATCCGCGACGAACGGTATGTTCTGATCTGGAACCTGCTTCCCGACAGTTCGTTCTACAAGACTTTCATGAATCTCGACAAGCCCGCCAACCGGAAAGGCTGGTGGCCCGTCTGGACCGACGCTGCGCAGCGGGATTCCGTGGCCCGGAGATTGGTCGGACGCTATGTGCGCCGTCCGGAATTCGAATTCTACGATCTTGCGGACGATCCGTGGGAGATGAACAACCGCATCGGCGACCCGGCGTACCGGGACCGGATCGACCGCATGAAACGCGAACTGAAAGGGTGGATGAAACGGCAGGGCGATACGGGCGTCGGGATGGACGTCCCGTTCCGCAACCGGCCCCGCAACTGAAACCGGCCCCGCGGCTGACGCCGGTGAAAACCGAACGGCCTTCGACGGATTCCCGCCGAAGGCCGTTTCGATTGGATACGGCCGGGATCAGTCGTAGTTCTTCGGATTCTCGTCCTGCCATTCGTTCACGCCGTCGCGGATGCGGTTGCGGAACGTCAGCGTGTCCCGGACCACCGTATAGGTTCCGTCGCTGTTCGGGTAGCGGTAGTGGAGGAACAGTTTCCGGTTCTGGAGCAGCCGGGCGCCGTTGAAACGGCTTCCCATATCCTCGATCTCCCGGGTTCCGTCCACCGACCCCGAAACGCGGATCTCCTGTCCGTCGAGCGTCAGGCGCACCGATCCTTCCTTCGTGCCGATGTAGTTGGTCGTCAGCGCATCCGGGGCGTCGGTCTTCAGCGTGTAGATGCCGTGCGTGCCCTCGTCGCTGGGAACGGCCGTCGGATACACCTCTTTCGAAATCTCCTGCCCCTGGGCGTCCACCACCTGGGTTTCGCCCCCGTGGTAGTAGTTGCCGAAGAGCTTGTTCTCATAGCGTACCGCGATGACCTCGAACGATTTGGAGAGCAGGATCGTGTCCGCATCGGCGCTGGTTACGCGGAATCCGATGGCGTAGTAGGGATTGCGGCTTGCCTGGGCGTCGGCCAGGAATGCCGCCGAATCGGCCTGGATGGTGATCGTTCCGGTGTGGCGGCCACGCCGGATGGTCATCTTCTCGTCGTTGCTGACCGTGAAGTATTCGCGCGGCAGCGGGGTCAGTTTCTTGATGCCGCTCTCCTTGACGGCCGTGGTGACGTAGCTCTGGCTCACCGTGCCGGAGGTCGATTTACCGCTCATCACGTCGAAGGCGGTGAACGGCGCCGAAGGCTGTCCCAGTTCGTCGAGCCCGTTGAAGGGCGCCAGGTCCCCGGTCACCAGTTCGTCGTCGAGCGCGTAGTAGACCGAGCGGTCGCGTTCGTTGGACATGACGCCCGCGAGGACCGACCCGACCGAGAATTTCATGCCCTCTCCGACTACGAACGTGCGCAGGTCGTATTGATAGGCGATGTATACGCCGCTGTAATCGTAATCTTTGACGTATTCGTCGTAGCATCCCGCAAGGGTGGCTGTGGCGGCCGTCAGCAGTGTTGCAAGTATTTTTTTCATATGTATCGTTTTATCGGTTTTATTCCCAGTTGGACCAGCCTTCGTTCTGCACGACGCCCTTCATGCGGACGACCTCCGTGTAGGGGATCGGCACGTAGAGCGACGAAAAACTGCGTTTCTCGACCTCTTCGTAGGCGATCGGCTGCCGGGCGGCGATCCGGGGTTTGTAGACCGCTTCGTTGAGTTCGGCGATGTTGCCCCAGCGGCGCAGGTCGTAGAAACGCTGCCCTTCGAAGCAGAGTTCGATGCGGCGTTCGTTGCGCACGAGCGTCTCGAACACGTCGCGGCCTGCGGCGGCGCACTCGTCGAGATAGGGGTCTTCCGTCGCTCCTACTCCCGGCATTCCGTCGTTGGTCGGGCGGCTGCGCAGATAGGCGAGGGCCTGTTTGGGGGTGTAGCCGAACAGCTCGGCCGTCGGTCCCGAAACCTGGTTGGCGGCCTCGGCGAAGATCAGGCACATCTGGGTCCAGCGCATGAAGAAGATCGACTTGGGCATCGTCTGGATGTTGTCGTCGTCCTTGTTCCAGCCCAGGTAGACGTATTTGCGGACATAGTAGTTGGTCATCGTGTTGTGTACGCCGCCCGCCTCGTCGCGTCCGCCGACCGAGGTGTCGAACGTGTACATCAGTTCGTTGTTGGTGATGCGGCGGACCTCGGCGCCGTTATAGAAGACGGTGCTGTAGAAACGCGGGTCGCGGTTGGCGTAGGGCGTGTCTTTGTTGTAATTGGCTTCCGGATGGTTGATCGGGTATCCGTTCGCCGCCGGGAAGGCGTCGACCAGGTTCTGCGTCGGTCCCACGCTGCCCGTTCCGAGGAATCCGTCGGGGTAGAAGAGATTCTCCATCGTGCTGCCTTTCGAGTAGTTCGACGACCAGATGATCTCGGGGCTGTTGGGATCGGTCCAGGCGAATGAGGCAGCCGGGTCGAATCCGTGGTCTTTGTCCTGTGTGAGCTTGAAATCCATCACCTCGGCGGCATATTTCGCCGCGTTCTCCCAGCGTTTCGTGTCGTTGTCCGGGTTGAATGCCGGCGAGGCCCACTGCAGCCAGGTCATGGCTTTCAGCGCCTTCACGGCCACGCCGTCGAAGCGGTGCCAGCGCACGGCGCCCTGCACCGAGACGTCTTCGGCCAGCCAGTCGCGGTTGGCCGCGGGCAGGTAAACCAATGCCGAATCGCAGTCTTTCAGAATCTGCTCCACGCACTCTTCGTAGGTGGCGCGTTCGAACGTTCCGGCGTCGGCGTCGAAGACATCGATGGGTTCGAGCACGATGGGGAATCCCAGCAGCCGGCCGTCGGTGGCCTTGCCGCCCCATTTGCGCAGCAGATCGAACTGGTACCAGGCCCGCAGGGCATAGGCATCGCCCTGCAGCGCGCGCTGCAGACGGCGGTTCTGCTCGTTGTCGATCATGTAGCGGGTGTTGATGCCCAGACGGTCCTGGAGGAATTTGTTGACGTACATGATGCCGCGGTAGTCGCGGATCCAGTAGGCTTTGAACGGGTCGCTGGCAGGAGTTCCCGTACCGACCGCGAAACGGCGCATGGCGTGGGTCTGAGCCGTGATGACCGCGTCGTCGGTGGCGCCGTCGAGGTAGACGTATTCGCCGCCGGAGTAGAGCGTGGGCAGCAGGTCGTAGCTCTTCTCCACGAAACCGCGGATCATCGAGGGGTATTCCAGCAGGTTCTTATCCGTATAGTGGCCGTTCGGCAGCGGTTCGAGGAAGTCGGAGCAGCCTGCGAGCGCCACTGCGGCGGCCAGTGCGATTATCTGTTTTTTCATGTCCGGAATCGGTTAAAAGGTGAATTTGAAGCCGGCGGTAAAGGTCCTGTAGAGCGGATAGTTCGTCACGCCGGCATTGATGTTCTCGGGTTCTACGTTCTTGATGCCGCTGATGGTGCAGAGGTTGGCGCCGCGCAGGAAGACGCGAAGCCCCTTGACGGCCGACTGGCTGCGGAAGCGGACGTTGTAGCCCAGCTCGATGTTCTGGATCTTGAAGAAGCCTCCGTCGCGCAGCCAGAAGTTCGAGGGCTGGAAGTTGTTCGTCTGCTTGATGTATGTCAGGCGCGGATAGTCGCCGCCGATGTTGTCGCGCACGAAGTGCGAGTAGGTTCCCGTGCTCCAACCGTTCCAGAAATACTTGTTGGTCAGCCCCGTGTCATACGAGGCGCGGCCCGTTCCGACGATCGTGAAGTCGAAGTTGCGGTAGCGCAGGTTGATGCTCACGGAGTAGTCGAACCGGGGGCTGCTGTTGCCGATGATCTTCTGGTCGTTGTTGTCGATCAGTCCGTCGTTGTTCAGGTCGGCGTATTTCAGGTCGCCGACCTGTACTTCGTCGTCGAAGAGCTGCCGGGGCGAAGTCTCGATCTCCTCTTTCGAAGTGAATTTGCCCAGGCAGACGTATCCCCGGTAGGAGCCCGTCGCCGTGCCGGTGACCTTCTGATAGTCGTAGACGACGCTTTCGTTGTAGCGCAGGTATTTTCCCCGGATCGTCGTGAGGCTTCCGCCCACCGTGTAGCTGAAATCGCCGATCCGGTCCGACCAGTAGAGCGCCGCCTCCCAGCCTTGGTAACGGAGGCGGTTGTAGTTCTCATAGGTGCTGATGCCGTCCATGCCGTAGATGCCCGGCAGCGTGCCGCTCATCTCGGTGATGATCCCGTCGCGGAGGTAGTTGAAGTAGTTGGCCTCGACCGAAAGGCGGTTGCCCAGCAGCGCGGCGTCGATACCGACGGTGAACTCCTTGCGCTTCTCCCAGGTCAGGCCGGGATTGCCCAGCCGCGTGATGGTGTTCACGTAGGACTGGTTGGCGTTGGTCGAGCCGATCCACTGGTAGCCCGTGGTGTAGGGGCCGAACTTGATGCCCGTGCTTTTCGTGTAGTTGTCTTCGTAGAGGTCCTGCGCGCCGAACGAACCGTAGCCGATCGTGCCGGCCTGCCCGCGTATCTTGAGGTAGTCGATCCATTTCACGTCCTGCATGAATCCTTCTTCGGATACGACCCAGCCCAGACCCAGCGAGGGAAATACCTCGAAGCGTTTGCCGGGGGCGAACATCGGCGATCCGGCGTAGTTCACGACGGCCTGGAAGAGGTATTTGCCGCGGTAAGCGTAGTCGAAGGTGCCGATGAGCGACATCATCCGTTCGCGGACCGCGTTGCCCGTGCGCTCGACCGATTCCAGCCACCAGGTCGCCGAAGCCCCGACGCGGTGGTCGTCGTTCCGGTAGTCGTAGCTCAGCCGTTCGTGCAGGTAGAGTCCCTGATGGGTCCATTTGCCCATGCTCGATTTGCCGGATACCTGCGTTCCCTCGTGCGGGGTCTTGATGGTCTCTTCCGTGACGGGGTCGTAGATGACGGCCGTATAGTCGGGGTTCTTGCCGATACGGTTCATGTTGAAGAGGTTCAGACCCACGTAGGACTGGAATTTAAGCCCTTTGACCAGCGCGTGCAGGTCGTAGGAGAGCGTGGCGTTGACCACTCCCGAACGGCCGCGTTCGGTCGAGAAACCGTTCTCGGTCAGCGATGCGTAGGGGTTGTCCTGGTAGACCGTGCTGACGCCGTAAATCTTGTTGCCCGTTTCTTCGTCGTGCGAGACGATCAGCGGGAACGCGATCGCGGGGATCGTGGTGACCTGGCTGAGAGCGCTTTCGAACTCCGCGGCCGAGGCGCCGCCGCGGCCGTAGCGGGGCTGGCGGCGGAAGCTGAGCCCTCCGCTGAATCCCAGGTCGATCGAGAGGTCCTGCGTGACGGCCGCCTTGAGGTAGGTGCGGATGTTCACCCGGTTGAAATCGGCCTTGCTGCCCACCTTGAAGATGTCTCCCTCTCCGGCGTAACCGACGTAGGCGCTGTACTGCAGCTTCTGCGTGCCTCCGTCGATGGATACGTTGGCCTTGTAGTAGGGCCTCGTGTTCTTGAACATCATCGACCGGTAGTCGATGTTCGGATAGGTCAGGTCGTAGGGGTCTTTGCGGGCGTAGTTCTCGATCGCCTCGTTGCTGTAGGGCGGAAGGTAGCCGCTGTTGATGCGCGCCTGGTTCTGGAGTTGGGCGTATTCGACGCCGTTGACCCACTCGGGGAAGCGGTCCACGGTGCTGACGCCGCTTTCGAATCCGAAGCGGATCGTGCGGCCGCGGGTCTGTCCGCGGCGGGTGGTGATGTAGAGCACGCCGTCGGCGCCACGCGAGCCCAGGAGCGCCTTGTCGGCGATGTCGCGGACGAGCGTCATGCTCTCTATCTCTTCGGGATCGAGCTGCAGCTGGGTGATGAAGACCGGCATGCCGTCTACGACGTATTCGGGCGTCATGCCGCGGGCGTAGAGCGCCGCGCGGGCCGTTTCCGCGCCGTAGTACATGCCGGGCGATCCCATCAGCTCGCGGACGGTGAGACCTGCGACGACTCCCGTGAGCGAGTTGCGGAAGTCGTTGGTCGGATATTTTTCGATGTCGTGTTCGTAATAGGTCGTCGAACT
>CATKXN010000117.1 GCA_949840605.1 uncultured Alistipes sp. | reverse complement strand
GGAGTCGGATGGAGAGCGTTCCGACAGACCGTCGCCCCCTAAATCCCGGCTCTTAGCCGGGCGGGCGGGAAGCGAGCACCGTCCCGATCGCTCTTAAAACTGGCTTTCTAAGCCTGTATTCGGAAGATATAGGTTATCGTACCGCCCTGCACCGCCGCACGGCTCTCGGTGAACCGCGCCTTACGGGCGGCGGCCTTGGCCGCCTCGATCAGTTCGGCGGCGTCCGTTGTGGAGCCTTTCGGCTCGTAGGACGCGCCCGTCACGCGCCCCTTGGCGTCGACCGTCACGCGGATAATGACCTTACCGCTCTTAGAACCCGGATACGACGGCACCGGCAGGTTGCCCACCAGCCCGCGGCCCCGCAGCCCCTGGTCCAACTGATCCAGCCCGTCGGGATTGAGCCCCGGCCCGGTACCGCTGGCCTTGTCCTCGCCCTGCGGGGCGCGGGGATTGCCCGCATTGTCGGGTTCGTCGGCACCGCCCTTGTTCATCTTGAACAGCGCCTTGGGATTGGGGGTCTGGGTCACCTCGTCCTTGCCGGCGACCTGCGCCGTCTGCTCCACGGGGGCCGTGACGTCGTGCACGCGGGGTTCCGCGGCGACCCTCACGCGCGGCTTCGGGGGCTCGGGAACGGGCGGCTCAGTGAAGTCGATGAGGATCGTGTCGCCGGGTTTCTCCACCACCCGCGAAACGTCGAACGACACCAGCGCGAACGAACCGACCAGCAGCACGCAGTAGACTGCCGCCGCGATCGCCGCCCATCGGCGGGGATTCTTATTATCGGGATCGTAATAATACATAAGCGTAAATTACCGCGGAGTGGTCGCCAGTATCAATTTGTAATTGTTGTCCTTGGCGATGTTCATGACCTTGACCACTTCGTCGACGGCCACCGTCTTGTCGCAGTGGAGCGACACCGTAGCGTCCTTCTGTCCGTCGAGACGCGCTTTCAGCGCCCGCTCCACACCCTCGATGCCCTGCACCTTCTGCAGCTCGACATAGTAGTTGTACGACGTCCCGCTCTGCTGGATCGACACCGTGGTCATCGCCTTGTCCTTCAACTGGTTCGAACTCTTCGGAAGCATCAGTTTCAGGGCGTTGGGATTGATCAGCGTCGTGGCGATCAGCAGGAACAGCAGCAGCAGGAACATCAGGTCGGTCATCGACGAGGCCGAGAACGATTTATCGACTTTCGAACCGTGTTTGATTGCCATGATTCGCTATTTTTGAACGGGTTGATTCAGGATGTCCATAAATGCGATCGAGTTGGCCTCCATCTGGAACACCAGCTTTTCGATGCGCGCCACGAGGTAGTTGTAGCCGAAATAGGCCGGAATGCCGACGATCAGACCCATCACCGTGGTCACCATCGCCACGTACATACCGCTCGACAACAGCCCCAGATCGACCGTGCCGCCCGCAGCGGACATGTCCATAAAGGTCTGCACCATGCCGAGCACCGTGCCGAGGAAACCGATCATCGGGGCGCCGCCGGCTATCGTGGCCAGGAACGGCAGGCCGTTTTCGAGCTTCGAGACTTCGAGGTTGGCGACGTTCTCGATGGCGGTCTGCACGTCGCTCATCGGGCGTCCGATGCGCTCGATGCCCTTTTCGATCATCCGGGCGATCGGCGTGTCGGTCTTCTTGCAGAGGTTCACGGCCGTCGAGATCTTGCCGTCGGAGATGTAGTCGCGGATGCGGTTCATGAAGTTCATGTCCAGCACCGAAGCCTTGCGTATGGCCATGAAACGCTCCACGAAGATAAAGATCGTCACGCCGCCCAGCACCAGCAGGGGCCACATCAGCCAGCCGCCTTTGGTAAACAGGGTCCACAAGCCCATGCGGGTCTCCTCACTAACGGCCACCGTCTCGGCGGCCTGCAAAAATGTCATCATAGTGTTTTACAAATATTAAAGTTTACAAGTATTCTATTCCTTAATCCCGCTTTCGAGCGTTGTCGCCGCCGCCTCCAGCGGCCGTTCTTTTTCCGCCTCCCCGGCCGACTTTCCAGCCGCCCGGGCCGTGCGGCGCGCCATGCGCCGGGCCTTGCGCTTCTTGTTGGTGAAACGCTCCCGGATACGGTTGCGCAGGTCCCGCAGGTTGTCGAAATCCTCCTTGAAGTAGACGCCGATGCCGGTCTCCTGCAGACCCTGGTTCTCGTCGAACCGGTCGATCGTCTGCGTGAAAGCCTTCAGTTTGAGCGTCCCGGCGCGGTCGATCAGGTAGGTAATGTAGGCCTCGCCCATGAAATTGGACATCGAGTTGTTGTTCACCGTCGCCTGTTTGTTGTCGATCAGGTAGTTGCCCTCGACCTCGACGAACAGGCGGTTGTTGATGAGGCTCTTCGACAATCCGAAATCCACCTCGTCGCTCGTCAGCTCCGACTTGGGCCGGTAGCGGATCACCACGTTGTAGTCCGACGACGAGAGCCAGTTGCTCACCATGTTCGACACGAACTCCAGTCCCGTGGCCGCCGACACCGAACTGCCGATGTTGGCGTTGGCCTGCGACGAGTTTTCGGACATGAAGCTGTTGAAAAGCAGCAGGTAAAGAAACTGCGTATCGACCGTCTCGGGGGTCGAGAGGGCGTTGGCGACCAGCGTCTGGGTCTCGGGATCGGAACCGGGCACCCGCACGTCGAAATTGATCGAGGGATTCGACAGCCGGTCACCGAGGTGGATGATACACTCCACGGGCACCGAACGGTCGCCGCCGAGGTTTTCCGAGGTGCCCTGCAGCAGCGGCTGCAGCGAGGCCTTGAGCTTGTAGACGGCGTCGATGTCCAGCAGGGCGTTCATCGGCGACCCGGTCCACTGGATCGACGAACCGCTCTCGATGGTGAAGCGTTTGTTGATGATCTGCTGCAGCGAGAGCATGAAGCTGCCTTCGGAGATGGTGTAGTCGCCGTAAATCTCGAAAATATTGGCCCGGGGATTGATCTCGAGGTTCAGGGTCCCCTCGCCGCGCCCCTTCACCGTGTTGCCCTCGACGTCGATCTCGACCTCGGCATCGGGCCGCACGTCGAGCGCCAGGGTGATGTTCATCTGGTTCGCGGCATCCGGACGCTGGCGGTGCTTGCGTTCGAAGAGCAGTTTCTTGCGCGCCACGTTGTCGAGCGTATCGGCCTTCTCGGGCTGCACGAAAACCACGAAATCGGCGTTCGAGATGTTCGACTTGCTCGACAGCGGGAGCACGAACGACGAATTGCCGTCGGTGGCGGCCGTGATGTCCATCCGGACCGCCCCCTTGTCGCCCGATATGCGGGCCGAACCCGAGGCGTAGACCTTTCCGTAGAAAACGTCGTTGTCGGCGGCGTCGGTGTCGAGCACCAGCATCTGCTGCGGAGCCACCCGCACGTCGTAGGAGATGTTCGACAGGTGTTGGAGGCTCATGTCGAAATCGAAGCGTCCGCGGTGGCCCTGGGGGTCGAACACCGCGACGTTCGAAGCCCTGAAACGGTTGTTCTTCACCGAGAGCACCGCATCGGGCATCGAGTAGGTGACCTGCGTGAAATCGACCTTGGTCCTGAGCCCCGAGACGCGGATCTCGCCGGCGAGTTCGGCGTCGCGGCGCTGTCCCTGCAGGACGAGGTCGGCCGAAGCGACGCCCTCGGTCGAGGAGATCACCCCCGTCAGGATCGGGTCGAGCAGCCCCATGTCGAGGCTGTCGACGTCCAGCCGGGCGTAGTAGCGCATCCGGTCCGGAGCATAGAATCCCCGCACGAGCGTATCGCGCTTGACGCGGTCGACCACCGTGACGCCCGCCCGGTTGCGGGCGAAATCCCAGCGCGACGCCAGGCGCATCGGCGGCGCAGGAATATGGTTGACCTCGACGCTGTCGAAAAGGATGTCGGCCGAAATCTCGCCGCCCCGCAGCACCGACTTCATCTTCGCCGAGCCGTTCGTGCGCCCCTCGATGACGTAGCCCATGCGTTCGGCGACCTGCGTGAAGGGGGCCAGGTCGAAATTGCGCAGCGAAAGGGTCACCGAATCGGCGCGGCTGCGCGAGGCGACGCCGTCGAGCAGCAGCTCCTGCTCGCGGTTCATCACGAAAAACCGGTCGATGACGATCCGCGCCGTATCGATCAGTATCTTGCGGGCATAGATCTGCCACGTCTTGTCGCCGCGGGTGATGTGCGACGGAAGTATGCGCAGGTCCACCACCCGTCCGTTTGCTCCGTGTTCGTCGGCCACCGAAGTCCGGAATCCCACGAGGCCCGAGACCCGGCGCGTCGTGTCGTCGAAGCCCGCGGAGAGCTGTACGCGGCCCTGCCGGGCGCCGCCCGTCAGCGAGAGGCGCGGCAGGTGCAGCACCCCGGCGTAGAGATCCTCGGCCGAGGCATAGACCGCCAGCGAGTCGCCGCGGTTCGAGGCGTTGACCGAGAGGCGCGTGGCCAGCATCCGCCGGCGCTCGACGTACTCCGACGAGGCTTTGAGCGACAGCTGGTCGCTGGCCGGATTGAACAGCAGCTGGAGCGACGACCCGTCGGCCACCTGCAGGCCCGCCGAAACGGCGTCGGCCACGGGATTGAAATTGCGGATGTTGACCGAAAGCAGCGAAAAATCGTTCGCCACGGCGGCCTTGCGCTCCGAAGGTCCCGTCTCGGGCGGGGCTTCGCGCAGCATCGGGAGGTATTTCCACGCGCTCCGGCGCAGGTATTCGAACACCGTGCGATAGCTCGTCTTGGAACGGAACGTGGCATCGGCGAAGTCCGAGCGCAGCTCGACGAACTTGCTCTGCGCGGAGTTCTCGCCCGTGACGGTCATGTTCGTCGCCTCGATCTCCTTGTCGTTGTAACGGTAACGGGCGTCGGTCACCTGGATACGACCGTTCAGGTCGTCCAGCGAACGCCCCCCGGCGTTGGCCGCGATGTGCGCCGACAGCTGCGACACCGAGTCGCGGCGGTTGATGTGCAGACGCGCCAGATCGGCGTGCCGCAGGTCCATCGTGAAGTCATAGCGCGGCACCGAATCGTTGAAATCCACCAGTCCGAAAAAATCGAAATCGAGGTTGGGGTCGCGGGCCGTGATCAGGCCGTCGAACTCCCGGTTGCGCAGGCGGCCGTCGAGCCGCAGCGAGTCGTAGACATAGCCGTTGAAGCCCAGCCGGGTGACGTTGCCCACGACGTTGGCGTCGGCTACGCCCTTGCCGATCACGCCGTCGACATAGGCCGTGAGCGTGGCGTTGCCCAGCAGGTCGCGGCGGTCCAGCAGCTCGCCCAGCCGCAGGTTGCGCGTCTCGACGTCGCCCCGCACGCTGCTCAGCCCCTTTTTCATCGGCGACATCCGCAGGTTGCAGGCCACGTCGCCCACCTCGGTCGCGGCCCCCAGCTGCATGTCGAACGACGAGAGTTTCCCCTTGAAGCGGGCATTGAGGTCGATGCTCCCCGAGTTGCCGAGTATCCCGACCAATTTGTCCGAAAACTTGCGCCCGGCGATGCTGAAGGCCAGCCCGTCCATCGCCTCGGCCGAGGTGCGCAGCCGGGGCACCGAGAGATCGAACCACGTGTCGCGGATGTCCGGCAGTCCCTTCACCGCAGCGTCTGCCGCGAGCGTCGTGCCGTCGCCGACGTGCATGCTTCGGATCTTGGCCGTAAAGTCGGCCACCACGCCCTCGGCCTCGACGTCGATATCGCTGAAATCCAGGTGCCAGTCGCGCAGCCTGGGAGCGAACCACGCGATGTCGTCGGTCGAGACCGACGTGTTGCGCAGTGCGGCCTCGATGCGCACCTGTCCGATGAAATCCTTGTATTCGGCCCACGAGTTGCCCACCAGCGAGATGTAGGGAATCCGGATGTTCGAACGGGCGGTGACGATCTCGGCATCCTCGAACCCCAGGCACCCCTGCGTCATGTAGAAACGCCCCGCAAGGTGGTCCAGCACGAAACCGCTGCGCTCGCGGGCCGAGAGAGCCGCGATGGAGGTATAGATGGCTGACCCGTCGATGGTGAAGTCGTCCACCCGGGCCGTCAGGCCGTAGAGGTGCATGTGCGAGAAGTCGATGCCGTAGTCGCGGTCGCGCGCGAGGCTGTCGATCCGTTCGAGGCAGAGATCCATGTTCTCGATCGAAGCCTTTTTGATCGAAAGTTTGAAATTGCCCTTCTTGGGTTTGTCGGGATCGGACAACCGGCTGACGATCTGCTTGACGTTCATCTCCCCATCGGGCATCTGCCGCAGGTAGAGTTTGGCGTCGGCGATCTCGCCGCGGCTGAACGCAAGTCCCCCGCCGAAGAGGCCGAAACCCGTGACGTAGGCGTCGAGCTTCCCGACGTAGAGCAGCGTATCGCGCCCGTAATCGGCGACGTAGAAGCCCTTGACCTTGATCTTCGAAAAGATGCCGATGTCCACGCGGTCGATCGACACGGTGGTTTCCAGTTTGCGCGAAACCATCTCGGCGGCCCGGTGCACCACGAAATTCTGCACGGCGGGAATATCCAACAGCAGCGAAAGCATTAAGGGAAGAATTATCAGCAACAAAACAGCCGCCGAGAACACCTTTCCCAATATTTTTATACCTTTGCGCATCAGGACATCGTTGTAACTCGCAAAGTTAGCGAAAATAGTTAAAAAACAATTATAATTCCCGATGGATATTACAATTCTCGGCATCGAATCCTCGTGCGACGACACCTCTGCGGCGGTGTTGCGCGGCAACGTCTTGCTGTCGAACGTCATCGCCTCGCAGGCCGTGCATGTCAAATACGGCGGCGTGATCCCCGAACTGGCCTCGCGGGCCCATCAGCAGAACATCATCCCCGTCGTGGACACGGCGCTCAGGGAGGCCGGGATCGACGCCTCGCAGCTCGACGCCATCGCCTTTACGCGCGGTCCCGGGCTGGTCGGATCGCTCCTCGTAGGCGTGTCGTTCACCAAGGGCCTGTCGATCGCCCGCAACATCCCGATGGTCGAGGTCAACCACCTCCAGGGCCACATCCTCTCGCACTTCATCGACCTGCCGGACCGCGCCCTTCCCCATCCCGGCTTCCCGTTCCTCTGCCTGCTGGTCAGCGGCGGACACACGCAGATCGTACGCGTGGACTCCCCGCTGGAAATGGAGATCATCGGCACGACGATCGACGACGCCGCGGGCGAGGCTTTCGACAAATGCGCCAAAGTGATGGGACTGCCCTACCCGGGCGGCCCGGTAATCGACCGCCTGGCCAAAGAGGGCGATCCGAAGGCGTTCCGTTTCGCGCACCCCCGCGTCGAGGGGTACGATTACTCGTTCTCGGGACTGAAAACCTCGTTTCTCTACACGCTGCGCGACGCCGTGGCCGCGGACCCCGACTTCATCGAGAAGCACAAGGCGGACCTCTGCGCGTCGCTGCAATCCACCATCGTCGAAATCCTGCTGGACAAGCTCGTCCGCGCCTCGAAGGAGACCGGCATCCGCGACATAGCCATCGCGGGCGGCGTATCGGCCAACTCGGGACTCCGCAACGGCATCACCGAAACGGGCCGCCGCCGGGGCTGGAGAACCTTTCTCCCGGAATTCAAGTTCACGACAGACAACGCCGCAATGATCGCCATGGCGGGATATTACCGCTATAAGCAGGACGAATTCGCCTCGCTCGACGTCTCACCCGTTGCGCGGCTCGAAGAACTTTAGGCATCCGAAAAATCCGGCTCGGAAAGGATCTATTCCCGGCCGAGTACGAAAGTCGCCAGCACGCCCTTGTGATCCGTGGGCCATACGCCGAGCGGTTCGATGAACGTATCTTCGCCCGTTTCGCGGACCCGTTCGCTCCGCACGACCGACGACGACGGCCCCACGACCTCGACCCGCTTCGGCACGAAAGCTCCGCCCGGCAGGTAATAGATGAAATCGATGCGGTCACGTTCGTCGGCATCGGGGGCCCACGTCAGTTTTTCGACCGCCTTCGCCGGATTGTCGGACGGATAGGTGAAGCCCGGATGAGTCGCCGGATCGGGATGAAGCACCCGGTACACGTCGCGGAATCCGGCTTCATAGAGCCGCACGGAGCAGTCCCAGGGAACGACGCAACCGTTGTGATCCCTCATTCCGCGTGTCGCGTCGGTCCAGTCCAGGTGCGAAGGCTCGTTGAAATCCCCGGCCAGCAGGATCAGGTCGGCATGCTCGCGGGAAACCACTTCGAGGAACGCGGCGACGGCCTCGTCGCGTGTGGACGCACGGTTCATGCGCAGCACGGCCTCCGGATCGCCATCCGGAGCCGGCAGCTTCCTCCACGTAACGCCGTCATATCCGCGCGGCAGGTAGCAGGCATAATGCGTATAGTCCAGATGGGCGGGATAGAGCAGTATGCTGCGGCCCCCGACATCGATGCGCACCTTCATATCGACACCGCCCGGAACGGTTGAAATCCCCGTTACAACCTCTTCGATCGGATATTTCGACAATACGCAGACGTCGGTTCCCTGCACCCCGGTGCAGCGTCCCGAAGCTCCGTACCATGCCTGCCCGCGCTGTTTCAGCGCTTCGACCAGCCGTTCGGAAGTCACACCATGATGGTTGTTGACTTCACACAAAGCGACGATATGCGCATCGAGGCGGGCGATTTCGTCAGCCAGGGCATCGAAAGCCCCCGGCACGACCGTGGCGTCGCCCCAAATATTGAGTTGAAAAACCCGCAGTTCGCAGGATTTCCCGCTGACGCAGCCGATACAGCTTAACAACAGAAAAAGGAACAGATTGCGCATCATGATCGAATTCATTTGTTTGTAATTCCATTACCAACTCGCCGGAGCATTCATCGGTCCATAAACCGGCTTAAAAAGCCGGTCTTAGAAGAAGCCCATCAACGACCCTATAAAACACAAAAAAGCCGGACCCTAATAAAGGGTCCGGCTTGAAGAGGCGGCTACCTACTCTCCCACGGGAAAACCGCAGTACCATCGGCGTAAGTGAGCTTAACTTCTCTGTTCGGAATGGGAAGAGGTGGGACCT
>CATKXN010000116.1 GCA_949840605.1 uncultured Alistipes sp. | reverse complement strand
TGCATCTACCCGATGTACGACTACGCCCACGGCCAGTGCGACTCGATCGAGCGGATCACCCACTCGATCTGCACGCTGGAATTCGACGTGCACCGCCCGTTGTACGACTGGTTCATCCAGGCGCTCGACATTTTCCCCTCGCACCAGTACGAGTTCGCTCGTCTGAACCTCACCTACACGATGATGTCGAAGCGCAAACTGCTGAAACTCGTGCAGGAAGGCGCCGTGATGGGCTGGGACGACCCCCGCATGCCGACCATCTGCGCCCTGCGCCGCAAGGGCTACACGCCCGCTTCGGTGCGCAACTTCGCCGAGATGGTGGGCGTCGCCAAGCGCGACAACGTGATCGACCTCGGCAAGCTGGAGTACTGCGTGCGCGAGGACCTGAACAAGGTCGCCCAGCGCCGCATGGCCGTGCTGAATCCGCTGAAAGTGGTCATCACCAACTACGACGACGATAAGACCGAGCTGTTCACGGCCGTCAACAACCCCGAGGACGAGAACGCCGGAACGCGTCAGGTGCCCTTCTCGAAGGTGATCTGGATCGAGCGCGACGATTTCATGGAGGAGCCTCCCAAGAAGTTCTACCGCCTCTCGCCGGGCGGCGAGGTGCGCCTGCGCTACTCCTACCTCATCAAGTGCGAGGAGGTCGTCAAGGACGACGCGGGCAACGTCACGGAGCTGCGCTGCACCTACGACCCGATGTCGGGCGGGGGTTCGTCGAGCGACGGACGCCGCGTGAAGGGCGTCATCCACTGGGTGTCGGCCAAAGACGCCGTGGAGGCCGAAGTCCGGCTGTTCAACCCGCTCTTCACGAAGGAGGACCCCGACGACGTGGAGGAGGGACAGACGTGGGAGGACAACCTCAACCCCGAGTCGATGGTCAAGGTCACGGGCTATCTGGAACCCTCGCTGCGCGATGTTCCCGTCGGTCAGGCCGTGCAGTTCGAACGGGTGGGCTACTTCTGCCCCGACACCGATTCGACCCCCGAAAAACTGGTGTTCAACCGCACGGTGACACTCAAGGATTCGTGGGCCAAGATCAACAAGTAAATCGCGCTTTGCATCCACGAAAAAGGCATCCGAAACGATTCGGATGCCTTTTTCGTCCTACCCGCTCCGTGCGGACACAGTCTGCGAATTACATCAGCGGGATATAAATCTCGGTTTTCAGTTTTTCGGCCGGAACCCGGTCGGGACGGTTGATGTATTTCTCGAAACAGGGGCTGTCGCGCAGCGTGCAGCCGCTCTCCGGAAGCCATTCGCCGCAGATTTGCTTATAGGCCGTCCCAAGCCCGGTATAGGTGCCCGTATAGAGGAACACGGCGTATTTGCCTCCGGCGATCTCTTTCACGCCGACATCCCCGTCGGCGACGGCTCCCCGGGGCAGCGCGAGGCACACGTCGCAGCGAAGGTCGCCCGGCCGCGAAATGTCGGGGTCGTTGTGATAGACAACGAGATGCTCGATTCCCGCGGAGAAGAGCTTATGCTCCCTGACATAACTCCACAGGCGGGTAAAATAGGAGCCGTAGTCCACCTGGCTGTAATTTCCCCGCGCGCGGATGTAGGCCACGGTCTTGACGGGAATTTCTCGGATTCGGGGTTTCGACAGCCGGATTTCGGCGTCGGGCCGGATGTTGCAGTTCATCATCGGACGGTTTTTAGTGATTCGATACGTTTTGGGCGGGATGCCGAAAAACCGCCGGAACGCCTTGCTGAGCGACGAGGGCGTGTCGTAACCCACGCGGTAGGCGATCTCCGCGACGGGAACGTCCGTATAGCGCAGCAGCCGGGCTGCCGTCTCGATCCGCGTGCGGACGATGAATTCGCCGAGCGGCTCGCCCAGCAGGGCCGACACGATGCGGTGGAAATGGTACGGTGAAAAGGCCGACAGTTCGGCCAGGACGCGCAGGTCGATATCCTCGTCGAGGTGCATCCGGATGTACTCGACGACCCGGTTGACGCGCTGCTGATAGTCGTTTGCGGTGGCTGGTTTGTTCTTCATCTCGGGGCAAAGGTAACGCCTGCGGGACGAACGGACTTTTCCGTTTTTGCGGATTTCAGGTTCAAGGCATCATGCCGCCGAACGTGCGCCGCCCGAACAGGTAGCGCAGAACCACCGAACCGCGGTAGATATGCCCGGCGGCGGAGCCTTTGCGGTTCCCGCGGATCATGCGCCGCTTGCGGGCCAGAGCCTTGTGCCAGCGGAAGAAATCGCGGTAGGCGCGGAACACCGCCCGGAAATTGTCCCCGCGCCCCTGCACCAGATAGGAGACCGCCGCCAGCAGGTCGAGCGCCGGACGCGCCGCGGCCACGAAAAGCCGCTGCGCGGGAGAGGTGCATTTATAGAGCATCGCCAGATTGTTCCGGTGGTTATAGAAGACCTTGGCCGGGGAATCCGTCTGGAGCGTGCCGCCGCCGAGGTGGTAGACCGTGCTTTGGGGAACGACCCGCACGCGGTATCCCGCCAGCTGCATCCGCCAGCAGAGGTCGATCTCCTCCATGTGGGCGAAGAAATCGGCGTCGAAGCCCCCCAGCGCCCGGAACACGTCGGCCCGGCAGCAGAAAGCCGCGCCACTCACCCAAAAAACGTCGCGGGCGTCGTCGTACTGCCCCCGGTCCTCCTCCACGCAGCGCAGGATGCGGCCCCGGCAGAAGGGATAGCCCAGGAAGTCGATGAACCCGCCCGAAGCTCCGGCGTATTCGAACCGCGTCCGGTCGTCGCAGGAGATCAGTTTCGGTGCGGCGACCCCCACGTCGGGATTCGCCTCCAGGCAGTCGAGTATCGGCGCGAGCCATCCCCGGGGTGTCTCGACATCGGAATTGAGCAGCAGGTAGTAGTCGGCGTCGATCTGCTCCAGGGCACGGTTGTAACCGCCCGCAAAGCCGTAGTTACGGTCCATGCGCAGCACCGAGACCGTGGGGAATTCGGCGGCGAGAACCGCCACGGAATCGTCCGTGGAACCGTTGTCGGCCACCACCACTTCGACGCCTTCGGGCGCCGCGGCCACGACCGACGGCAGAAAACGGCGCAGATGTCCGGCGCCGTTCCAATTCAGTATGACGATTTTAGCGACTGGCATTTCGTTTGTGTTTCCAACGGCGGTGCGACCACATCCAGAGTTCGGGATGCCGGCAGATCTCCGCCTCCAGCATACGAACGTAGCGCTGCGTGATTTCGTATTCGGCGACCTCCTCTTTTCCGTCGTAGATCAGCTCGAAGGACATTTCATAGCGCCCCCGCCGCAGGCGCTCCATCTTCACGAAATAGACCGGAAGCCGGCAGCGCAGAGCCAGTTTCTCACCCCCGTCGAAGAAGATCGTATCCTGATTGAGAAAGCGGAACCAATGGCTGTCGGGACGCCGCGGGGGATTCTGGTCGGCGATAAGCCCCATCACGAGATTCCGCCCTCCGATGCCCTCCGCCCGGTTGCGCAGGTAGAAGCGCAGGCTCTCCTTCATCGATACGGTCCGGGCGTAATCCCCGTTGCGGAGACGCTGGTAGAGCGCCTCCACGATTCGGCTCCGCAGCGGATGGTAAACGGCGACGACAATCTGCGTAGGATCGTAGAATCCCCAGAACGAGCAATATTCCCAGCACCCGAAATGGGCCGTCATGGCGATCCAGTCGCGGCCTGCGACCCGCTCCTTCTGCTCCTCCAGCCCCCTGACCGTGAGCAGGGAACGGCCCTTTTCGGGAGTCACGCCGGCCAGGTTGATCGTATCGACGAAAATCTCGGCCAGCGTGCGGTAGAACCGCCTCCGGATGACGGCCAGCTCGCGCCCGTCCTTCTCGGGAAACGAGTTCCGGAGATTGGTCTTCACGACCTTCATACGATAACGCAGACAGTAGTAAAGCAGCACGAAGACCAGATTCTCGACCACGTAATATTTGAACCAGTACGGCATTGCGGCGAACACGCGCGCCCCCAGCCAGAGCGTCTCCAGCCCGATTCGCTGCATGAGGGTCAGTTCCGTCGTTTTCATGCCTGCCGTGCGGTTAAGGTTCCACGAAGAGTTTCACGTTCTCGACCTTGGTGCGTATTTTCAGCCAGCGGGCGAGCGTCTCCCGGTCGATCGGCGCCGCAGGGTCCCTGGGCGTCACCACGCACACGAGCGTCGTATCGCCGGGCGTGCCCTTCACGTCGAAAGTGATGCCCTTGGTCAGCGAAATGGCCCCGATGTTCTCCATCATGGCACCCACCTCGCGCGAAATGTCGTCCACCTCGACGTTCGTCACCCGATAGCGTTTCAGCTGCGAAGCCATCTCCCCGATGCGGCGGTTTTTCTCCTCCAGCAGCTCCTTGTAACTCTGCTGCAACGACGCCACGTCGATCTTGTCTTCGGTGTTGGCCTGCCGGACGACCAGTTCGGTCTCCTCCAATCCGAAACCGCCCAGCTGCGTCCGGGCGTTCTCGATCACCTCCTCGCCCAGCGGTTCGCCGACCAGCAGCAGTTCGATCTGCGACGGGGTTTTGCCCCGCGCATAGTATTTGTTGCACTCGATCACGCGCGTATGCGGGAAATTGAAGACCTGCGACACATATTTGTCGGCTACGGCCTCGAACAACGAAACCCGGACCATGTGGAAGCCGATGATGACGCTCGGGATAAAGGTCACCAGCGTGATGACCATCATCAGCCGTTTGACCGTACGTTCGCGGTTCTTGTCGATGAAAGCCTTCTTCTCGTATTTCAGGAAGCGCACGATAGCGTAGGTCGCCAGGGCGATGAAAACCGAGTTGATGAAGAAGAGGTAGAACGCCCCGAAAAAGAATTTGAACTGCCCCGTGGCCAGTCCGAACCCCGCCGTGCAGAGGGGCGGGATCAGCGCCGTGGCGATGGCCACGCCGGGAATCACCGTCGAGGTGCGGTCCTGCCGCGTCTGCGCCACGATGCCCGCCAGACCGCCGAAGAGGGCGATCAGCACGTCGTAGGTCGTAGGCACGGTGCGCGCCAGCAGTTCGCTGCTGTTCGACGAGAGGGGTGAGATGAAGAAATAGACCGTCGAGGTGATGATCGCGACGATGAACATCAGCGTCAGGTTGCGCAGCGACTTTTTCAGCAGGTCGAAGTCGTTGATGCCCAGCGAAAGGCCGACGCCCATGATCGGGCCCATGATCGGCGAAATGAGCATCGCGCCGATAATCACGGCGGCCGAGTTGACATTCAGACCCAGCGATGCGATCATCGTGGCGAAGATCAGCACCCAAAGGTTGACGCCGCGGAACTCCACGCCCTTCGAGATGGCGGCCACGACCTCGTCGCGCTGTGCCTGATCCTCCTCGAGACTGAACCGTCCCTTCATAAATTCGCGCAACTCCCCGATCCATGCCGAGAACGAGCGCCGCATCTGCTGCGTATTGTCCGTATGATTATTTTCCATAACCGGTCTTTTTCAGTTGATTACTCCTCCTGCGTGCGCCGCGCCCTGGGCTTTCCGGCCACGACGATCACGAACTCCCCTTTGGGCTCGGTCG
Source organism: uncultured Alistipes sp. (assembly GCA_949840605.1). The sequence goes on along the minus strand of CATKXN010000116.1, from coordinate 3,468 downwards.
TCCGGAAATGGTCCAGCACCTCGGCGACGGTGCCGCGCACGGTCTGTTCGAATTTTTTGGTCAGCTCCCGCGACACCGAAACCCGGCGTTCGGGGCCGAACACCTCGGCGAACTGCTCCAGACACTTCACCACACGATAGGGCGACTCGTAGAAAACCATCGTCCGCTCCTCGTCGGCCAGCGTCTGCAACTGCTTGCTGCGACCCTTCTTCTGGGGCAGAAACCCTTCGAAACAGAAGCGGTCGCAGGGAAACCCGCTCTGCACCAGCGCCGGGATCAGCGCCGTGGCCCCGGGCAGCGTCTCGACCTCGATCCCCGCCTCGACGCACGTGCGCACGAGCAGGAACCCCGGGTCCGAAATGCCCGGCGTCCCGGCGTCCGACACCAAGGCGGCGTCGCGCCCCGCGGCGATCGACTCGGCGACCAGCCGCACCGTAGCGTGCTCGTTGAACTTATGGTGCGAACGGAGTTTCTGCTCGATGCCGAGATGCTTCAGCAGGAACGACGTCGTGCGCGTATCCTCCGCCAGGATGAAATCCACGCTGCGCAGGACGTTCACCGCACGCAGCGTGATGTCGTCCAGATTGCCGATCGGCGTAGGTACGATATAGAGTTTGGCCATCGCTGTCAGGCAAATTTGCGCTCGAGCAGATCCATCAGCAGCTTCACCCCGTCGGAATTGGGGTTCCACGCATAGTTCTCGGCGATATAGATCATGCAGTCGTCGAAATCGGCGCACTCGTTGAGCGTCCCGATCGCCCGCTCGTAAGCCGCGCCGTCGCCCCCGAAGAGGTCGCGGATCATCAGAAATTTGTCGTTGATGCCGATGGCCTTGCGCAGGTCGGTGACGGGCTCGCTGCGGCGCAGTTCCGAAGCGCGGTCGCGCGGCGCGGCGAGCGTGTCGGCCAGCGTCTGCACGTCGTGGTTGATGACGTCGCCCAGCACGGCCCCGGCGGGAACGGCCGTTTCCAGCGTGATCTCCTCGAAGCCGGGTTCGTCTTCCGGTTCAGGTTCCGGCTCGGGAGCGGACTGCGGATCGGCGTGCGTATCCCTGAGTTCGGACGTCCCGGCAGGAACTTCCGGAACCGCGGCAGGCGCCTCAACTGCGGCAGGCTCCTCGACCACAGTTGGTTCTTCGGCTGCGGCTGGTTCTTCGGCTGCGGCTACGGGTGTCGGAACGGGAATATCCACGGGAACGGGGGCCGGGGTTTCCGCAGGCGCCGGACCGGGCTTCGGTGCCGGTTCCGCGGTCGGCTTCGGTGCCGGTTGCGGCCGGGCGGGCGTTTCGGCGACCGTATCGTAAAGCGACATGATGACGCGCTGTTTATTGCGGTGGCGGATGGTCTCCTCCTCCAGCCCGAACAGCGTAGGCGCCACATAACGGGGTTTTTCGGGTTTCGTTTCCGGCTCCGGCTCTGAAGCCGCGACCGGTTCCGGCTCAACGGGTGCGGGCTCCGGAACGGGCTCGCCGATCGGTTCTGCGACCGATTCCGGGACAGCAGGTGCAGGTTCGGCAGCGGTTGCGGAAACGGCAACGGCCTGGGATTCAGAAACCGCCACCGGCTCCGGCTCCATGACGGGTCGGGGCTCCGCGACAAACTCCGGGGCTGCGACGGGTTCCGGCTCTGCGACGGATTCCGGGAACGCCTCTTCGGCGGCCGGGGCCGCAGTTTCCGGCTCCGACGCCGATTCTTCCGGTACGGCGAACGGATCGAGCGAGAGCACGTCGCCCAGGTCGATCACCTCTGCAGCGCCCTCCTCCCCAGCGGGAATCTCCGCAGCGGATTCCGCACCGAAGTACACCTTATCATACACCGACCGCAGTTTTTCGAGCGCCAGGTCGCGTTCGAGGGCCGGAACTTCGTCCGTCCGGACCCACCCTTCGACGATAGCCGAAAGCTGCTGCAATTCGCCCTGTATCGTTTTCAAATCCATAATTACCTCCGATTTCAAGCACCAAAGATACGAATAAGCCGAGAGAAAAAAGCAAACTCGTTTGCATTTTTTTCCGAGGCGGAGTATCTTCGGCGCAGCCAAAGTACGAATAAGCCGAGAGAAAAAGCAAGCTCATTTGCATTTTTTCCGAGGCGGAGTATCTTCGGCGCAGCCAAAGTACGAATAAGCCGAGAGAAAAAGCAAGCTCGTTTGCATTTTTTCCGAGGCGGAGTATCTTCGGCGCAGCCAAAGATACGAATAAACGCAGGCAAAAGCAAGTTCGCTTGCATTTTGCCGGGCGGGAGTATCCAAGGCGGAGCCAAAGGTAGCAAAAATTTCAGGAATATCCGGCGCCGGCGGAAACCTTTTGCCCGAAACCGATCCGGTGCGGACATTTGTGACGTCCGCACGCTCCGAAATGAAAAGAAATTCCTATCTTTGTGGACTATTTCCAAATGAAACGATATTTTAACGAACAACGAACCTATGGCATTACAATGCGGCATAGTCGGTCTGCCGAACGTGGGTAAATCGACCCTTTTCAACTGCCTGTCCAACGCAAAGGCGCAGGCGGCGAACTTTCCTTTCTGCACCATCGAGCCCAACGTGGGCGTCATCACGGTCCCCGACCAACGGCTGATCCGGCTGGCCGAGATCGACAACCCCAAACGCGTGGTCCCCACGACGATCGAGATCGTCGACATCGCGGGACTGGTGAAGGGCGCGTCGAAAGGCGAAGGCCTCGGCAACAAATTCCTCGGCAACATCCGCAACACCCACGCGATCATCCACGTTCTGCGCTGCTTCGACAACGGCAACATCACCCACGTCGACGGCACGATCGACCCCGTGCGCGACAAGGGCATCATCGACACGGAACTGCAGCTGAAAGACCTCGAAACCGTAGAGGGACGTCTGGGCAAGATCCAGAAACAGGCCACCTCGGGCGGCGACAAGAACGCCAAGCGTGCCGTCGAGCTGCTGCTGCAGTACAAGGCGGCACTGGAGCAGGGCCTCTCGGCCCGCACGGTCGAACTCGAAAAGGAGGACCGCAAACTGGTCGCCGACCTGAACCTGCTGACCGACAAGCCGGTGCTCTACGTCTGCAACGTCGACGAGAAGAGCGCCGCGACGGGCAATGCCTATACCGAAGCCGTCCGGGAAGCCATCGCCGGAGAGAAAGCCGAAATGCTCGTCATCGCCGCCGCCACGGAGGCCGACATCGCCGAATTGGAGAGCTACGAGGAGCGTCAGATGTTCCTCGAAGACCTCGGGCTGGAGGAGTCGGGCGTGGCGCGCCTGATCAAATCGGCCTACAAATTGCTCAATCTCGAAACGTTCTTCACCACCGGAGCCGACGAGACCCGTGCGTGGACCTATTCGCGCGGCATGAAAGCCCCGCAGACCGCCGGAATCATCCACACCGACTTCGAAAAGGGGTTCATCCGCGCCGAAGTCATCAAGTACGACGACTACGTGACGCTGGGATCGGAGAAGGCGTGCCGCGATGCGGGCAAGATCGGCATCGAGGGC
>CATKXN010000115.1 GCA_949840605.1 uncultured Alistipes sp. | reverse complement strand
ACTCGACGTCGGCGCGTCCGGCGTCCTCGGCGTAGAACTCTACGTCCTCGACGTAGCGTTTGGCGTACTTCACCGCCGCGACGGCCCGTTCGAGAATCCGCTCGGGCGTGGAGCGCAGTTTGTCGTAGATATGCTGGGGCGACACGCCGATGCCCGTATGGATACGCTTGCGCTTGGCGAGGCGCAGGGCATCGGCCGCCACGTCGATGTCCTTCTCTACGGCGCGCGTCAGCGCACAGATCGTCGGTTCGGAAACGGCTTTGGAAATTTCCAGCACGGAATTGAAATCCCCGGGGCTGGAGATCGGGAAGCCCGCCTCGATCACGTCCACACCGAGGTTCTCGAGCAGTTTGGCGACCTCGATCTTTTCGGTGGTGTTCAGCTGACAGCCGGGGACCTGCTCACCATCGCGGAGCGTGGTGTCGAAAATGTACAATCTCTCACTCATAACTAACCTGTTTTTAACCTGTAAATTCGGACAAAGACAGTGCGGGCCGCAGACAAAGCCGATCTCGCCGGCTCTGTCGGGCACCGCCTATCCAAGCGAAAACCCTGTTTTCGCAAATATAAATAAAAATTCTTAAATAATAGCCTAAATCACTAATTTAGCGCTCTTTTATGGCAATGTGACGGTCAGCGGATACGCTCCGTCATTGAGAAATCCGTACTGATATTCGGGCAGGCAGTAGACCGGATAAAGCTGCAACACCTTGTCCGACAGCTTCTTGTTCTCCTTGTTGTATTCCGAAAAATCCTTGCCCCAGACATACTCGCCCGGATAATAGGCATAGGCCGTATATTTCGCATTGACCATCATGCCCGTACAGAACGGTTCGTAGGTGATCCGCCCGTTGGCGTCAACGGCGAACTGCACGTAGGGCGCGGGGGTCCCCATCCAGCCGTTCTCGGCATACTCCTCCTTGACGAGTCCCTCGGTATAGGGGTCCATCACGCGGTAGATCTCCGCCTCCTGCGCCCGGTAGATGTCGGCCTTGTAGGTGCCGTCGAAGACGCAGGCGTCGTGGTAATCGCACTTGCCCAGGTAGTCGAACGTCAGCTGGCGGCTCACGGACATCGTCACCTGATCGCGCTTCGAAGGGCTCAGGGAATCCTTGATCGTCAGGCGCATCTTATATTTGGTGGTGATGCCCAGCAAGTCGAGGTTCGTGAAACGCACCTGTGCATAGGCCACCTTCGCCCCGTCGGCGAAGATCACCCGCTGGGTGGTCAGCGAAAAGATGCCCGCGGGGTCGGCGTCGGACCAGTACGGCTCGGATGCGCCCGCCCTGGAGATGTCGTACTCGAATTTCAGTTCGGCGATCTGGGCCTCCTCGCTGCCGCGGTAGATCGGCACGAGAATCTGGTTGGCATTCGCCGACCCGACCTCCACGTTGAGCACCGATGCCGCGAACCCGAAGCCCGAGCTGCCCGAATAGGTGGTTTTCTGCACGTCGTCACTGCATCCGGACGCCGCGGCAAGCGCCGCGACGGCGGCCAGCGCGACCATATGGAATGATTTCATCGCTTGTACGCATTTAAGATTGAACATAGGGATTCTGGTCGGCGGCCGTGATGTTGGGGTTGTTGTCGATCTCGGCCTGCGGGATCATCAGAATGCATTCGAGGTAGTCGGCCGGGAAATTGAGGTACTCGGAATACTTGCTCAGGTAGTTGGTGTGGTTGCTCTTCTCACCGTTCACCTCCCAGTAGCGCGTCCACCCTTTCGCCAGGCGCAGGATGTCGAAAATACGTCCGGCCTCGCCCCACAGCTCGATGCGGCGCTGGAGAAGGATCTCGTCGAGCAGGGTCTTCACGATGCCCGTCGTGGCGAAGGTCTGGGTGTTGCCCGTCAGCGACTCGATGCGCCTGGCGTACTCCGTGTCGCGGCGCGAGCCCAGTTCGAGCAGCGTGCTGCGGGCCTCGTCCTCGTATTCGGCGCCCATGCGGCACAGCGCCTCGGCGCGGATGAGGTAAGCCTCCTCCAGCCGCATGAAGATATAGTCGCCCTTGTGCGCCTTCTGGTCGGCCCACTGGAACTTGTGCTGGTTGTAGTTGATGTTGGCGCCGTAGCTCCAATCCTCGGCGGGAATGCCGATATTGCCGTTCCACCACCCCTTGCGGACGTCGGTGTCGGGAATCTGGGCGTAGAGCCAGTTGCTGATGCACTTGGGCGTCTCGGCCGCATAGTAGACATCGGTGCAGGCGTCCATGTTGGAGAAGAACGACGCATAGACGGTGGACTGCTCCGAAAGCATCTCCGCACCCCACAGCACCGAACTCGACGCCACGGAGTTGAACGGCGTCTTGCCCGTGGTCCAGTTCTTCGTCGCATCGTCGAACGTGCCTTTTATGACCGTGGCGTCGGTCATGCCGAGCAGCGAACGGCCCGGCTTCTTCATCGCCTCGGCGGCGGCTTCGGCTGCCGCCGGCCAGTCGTTCTGCACCAGCGCGACGCGGGCCTTAAGCAGGCTCGTGGCGTAGTAATCGAGGTTGGAGACGTGCTCCTGCGCGATGCCGCACTCCTTGAAGCGCGTCAGGGCCGCCGTCAGGTCGTCGTTGATCTGCGCATAGACCTGCTCGACCGTTCCGCGCCCCTTGCCCTTCGACGCGCTGGTCGTGGGTTCGGTGTACACCGGCACTCCGGGCCACGTCTCGTGTTTCTTGTAGGTCTGCTGGAACGACTGGATCAGCATGAAATAGGCGAACGCCCGGGCGGCATAGGCCTGCGCCATGACGCATTTCAGCTCATTCCCGTCGCCCGCAGCGGTGTGCTCGACGGAAAGGATGTAGTTGACATTGCTGATGATCTCGTAAAAATATTTCCACGTGAAATAGCAGCGCCAGATCTTGCTCGTGTAGCGCACACGGGCCTCGTAGTTGTAGTCTTTCCAGAACCATCCGGGGCCCTGGGCCGTCTGGATCATGTCGTCGCCCATCACCTCGGCGCACAGCGTCACGGCCATGTTGCCGAAGCACTGGTGGGCGTTGGCCGTCACGAAGTCGATGCGGTTGTACATCGTCGAATAGACTCCGTTCATGGCCACCTTGACGGCATCGACATCTTTGAGGATCAAATTTTTATCCACTTCATTCGACGGAGCGGTCTCCATCAGGTCGCCGCAGCCCGACAGGCCGGCGCAGGCCGCGAGGCAGAGGAGTATGCAGTTGATTTTTTTCATCGCGGTTTAGAATTTTAAGTCCACGCCCAGCGTGAACGTGCGGTTGGGCGTATAGGAATAGGAGGTCGATCCCGTGAAGCTGGCCTGCGGGTTCATACCCTTCAGGTGGGTGAAGATCCACGGGCTGTCGGCCGCCAGATAGACCCGCAGCGACTCGATGCCGACCTTGCCCAGCAGCCGCTTCGGCAGGCTGTAACCCAGCGAGATGTTCTTCACGGCGAAATACGAGGCGTCGACCAGGTAACGGTCGGTGATCTGCGTCGAAGCGGTGGTCGTCGTGCGCGGCACGTCGGTCCGCTGTCCCGGGGCGGTCCACGTCCGCAGGGCGTTGCGGTGGTAGGTCTGTCCGACGAACGACGGCTCCATCATGGCGTTGTAGATCGAGTCGTAAATCTTGCCGCCGAGCGAATAGGTGAAGAGCAGTCCCAGGTCGAAGCCGCGGAATGTCAGCGACGAGGAGATCGAGCCGTAGATGTCGGGAATGCGGCTGCCCTGCAGGTATTTGCAGCCGGCGGCCACCGTGGCGTCGTTGGTCACGAACTCCGAACCGGGCTTCATGCTGCCGTCGGCGTTCTTCTCGTAGGCCCAGTAGAGCTGTTCGCCGGTGGTCGGATCGACGCCCGCGCTCCTTGACATGTAGAAGGTGTTGATCTCCTGCCCCTCGCGGATGATGTAGACGCCGTTGACGATGTCTTCGCCGTTGTCGGTGAGCTTCAAAACCTTGTTTTTCAGCGTGGAGCCCATCACCGTGACGTTCCAGCGCCAGTCGCGCGTCGAGACGATGTCGGCGCCCAGCGTGATGTCGAAACCGCGGTTGACGATGCTGCCCACATTGGCGTAATAGCCCGGGAATCCGAGCGAAATGGCCATCGGGTATTCGAGCAGCAGGTCGGTGGTCTTGCGGTTATACCATTCGACGGTGCCCGTAAGGCGGTCGAACAGACGGAACTCGACGCCGACGTTCAGGTTGCCGTTCTTCTCCCACGTCACGTCCTGGTTCTCGATCGAGTTGATGACCGCACCCGACTGGTTGGCGTTCGGATAGTTCATGTCGTAGAGCGACTGCCAGGCGTAGTAGGAGCCGAGGTTGTCGTTGCCCTGCACGCCGTAGCTGGCCTTGAGCGTGATGTTGTCGATCCAGCTCACGTCGCTCAGGAACGTCTCCTGCGAGATGCGCCACGAAGCGCCCACCGACCAGAAGGCTCCCCAGCGGTTCTCCTTCTTGAAACGCGACGAGGCGTCCATGCGGAAGCTCGCCGAGAGATAGTAGCGGTCGGAGAAGTCGTAGTTGACACGGCACAGGTAGGAGTTGATCGAATAGTTGTCGGACGCCGAATTGGCCTCGGCGAGCGTCGAACCCATGCCCAGGTCGTCGTAGTCGGCGAAGGGGAAGCCGGTGCGCTCGGCGATGATGTAGCGCATGTTGTAGTTGTAAAACTCGTGGCCCGCCATGGCGTCGATGTTGTGCCGGCCGATCTGCGTCTTGTAGGACAGCAGCTGGTTCCACGTATAGCTCATCATGCGGCTGCTCTCCTTGGTGAGGCGGCCCGTGCCGGCGGCGTTGCCCGAAAAGGGATTGTAATTGGTCGTCTCGTAGGCGTTGACGTTGTCCACGCCGATATTGGAAGTGAATTTCAGCCCTTTCCAGTTGAAACCCACATAGGCGCGGGTGCTGACGTTGTCTGTCAGCGTATAATAGTCGTCGTCGAAGAGCGTCGCCACCGAGTTGCGGTTGTTCTGCGCCCCGGCCGGACGCGACGAACCGTAGTCGAAGACCTTCTTGTCGCCCTCGTAGACGGTGCTGCCGTCGGGATTCTTCCTGTAGACCGGGTAGATCGGGGCCATCAGCATCGCGGAGTACCAGACATTGGTGTTGTTGGCCGTACCCTCCGAACCCAGGAACTGGCTGTCAGTGTGGGCATAGTTGACGTTAGCCCCGAAATCGAGCCACTTCTTGGGCGAAAAATCCGCGCCGACACGCACCGTATAACGTTCGAAACCGGTGGTCTTGAGCGTACCCTCCTCGTTGAGATAGCTCAGCGAAGCGAGGTAGCGGCTGTTCCGGCCCGAGCCGTTGACCGAGACCTGATACTCCTGGCGGACCGGGCATTTCGCCTCGGCCTCGTCGAGCCAGCTCTCGTTGTATTTTTGGCGGGCGTCCTTCACGATCTTTCCGTTCGGGTCGAAAAGCTGCCCGATCTCCCTGTCGTAAACATTGTAGATGTTGTCCGTGCCGAGAATCTGGCGGGCCAGCCGGTCGGCGGTCATCCCCGCGGCCACGGACGGAAGATAACCCTCCGTGTAGACCAGGTCGTTGTAACACGCCCGGTACATGTGCTCCATATATTCGCGTGCCGACATCGTGTCGTAGGCGGGAATGGCCCGCGAACTGACGCCCACCTTGGCGCTCAGGCGCACGCTGAGCGCTTCGCCCCGTCCGGCGTTCTGCTTGGTCGTGATGAGAATCACGCCGTTGGCGCCGCGGGCCCCGTACAAGGCTCCCGCCGAAGCGTCCTTGAGAACCGACATGGACTCGATGTCGCTGCTGTTGATCGAATTCAGGTCGCCGTCGAACGGCACGCCGTCTACCACTAACAACGGGGAGTTCGAGGCGTTGATCGACCCGAAGCCGCGGATGCGCAGTTCGGCACCGCTGCCCGGCTGTCCGCCGCCCGAGGTAGACATGACGCCCGCGACCTGCCCGTCGAGCATCTTGGTGACGTCGGTCACGGGACGGTCTTTGAGCTTCTCGGCCGTGACGATCTCGGCCGAGCCGGTGAACGTCTCCTTCTTGGTCGTTCCGTAGGCCACGACGATCACCTCGTCGAGCACCTTGTTGTCGGCAGCCATCTTCACGTCGATCACGTCGGCCGCACCGACCTTGTGTCGCTGGGTGGTCATGCCCAGGAACGAGAAGACGAGCGTCTGCCCCTGCGAGGCCTGGATCGCATAGTCGCCCTTGAGCCCGGTGACCGCAGCCGCAGTGCCGTTCTCCACCGTGACGGCGACGCCCACCACGGGCGACCCGTCGGCGGCATCGGTCACGGTGCCCCGCACCGTGCGGGACTGTGCCTGCACGGCGCAGAATGCCATACAAGCTATGACTGTTGCCAGAAATCTCTTCATTTCATGCTGTTTTAAGCGGGTTTGAATTGCTGATAAAAGGGGTTGCCCGCCATTCAGGCCGGCAACCCCTCCGATTTCTACGCTTCCGGGTCGGTCATCACTCCTTGATGCAACGAACCGAATAACCATACGGACGGTTATGCCCCGGGTCGCTCGCCGGATTACCCCATGCGAGACTCTGCACTATGACCACTGTGTTCTGGCAGGTCGCAGTATGGAAAGAGCCTCCGCCGGCTACACCATTCAACACACCCGTACCCACCTCTTTCCGGCCTGCAAAGGGGAACCAATACTCTTTGCCCGAATCGGCCTGCTTGTAGCGGAAACCGAGGCTGTAAGCGTCGTCGGATTCGATGAACCAAGGATAGGTCGAATCGTAGGGCTGTCCGTCAGTGAGCGCGCCGGCCTTCTTGTACTCCTTGCGGAATCCCCATGCGGCGCCCGCAGCGGGAACCTTCCAGCCCTCGGGACACGGATCGTACTTGGTCTTGTAACCCGATACGCCGCCCCACAGGTCGTGGTTCTGACGCTGTGCGTCGTCGGTCAGCCAGTCTACGACGGGCCATGCCGAACTGGGAGCCGTATAAAAAATGGTCGGATTCTGAATAGCCAACTGGAGGTTAGTGCTCTCGTAGTCGGACGACGGATAGGTCGGACGCTGCTCGCTGGCCTCACGCACCCGATTGCCCTCAATGTCGTATTTGGCCACATAAGCAGAGGACATCACGCCGTCGGCGCCTACGAACGGGTCCTTGCGGCCCCACTGATAAAACAAACCGAATGCTCCGACGTCATATTTCTTGGCATTTTTGGCACCGAGGTTCCGGTCCATGAAAGTATAGCTCGTGCCCGTCGACTTGTCGGTCCAGACGAACGGATCGCTCATCGGATCGTAGTCCGTAACCCAGACATGCCAGCTCCAGACGATCACGTCGTCGAGTTTGGCGGCGACGACGGCGTTGCCCGCAATCCCCGGGTTGAGCTGCACGACCACCACTTTCTCGGTGCTGTTCGCCGAAACGGACTTCACCATGCCCAGAGCGTCCTGCCATACGAGCGCGGCGTTGTTGAAGTTGAGCGCGGTCGTCGAATTACCCTCGACAGCCTGGATGGTCAGCGTGCTGCCCGGAGCCACGATATAGCAGTTGGCGGCATTGGCGGCGGTCGAGATCTCGACGATCGTCAGCGTCGCTTCGAGCTTCGCCGTGCGGTTGTGGTTGTCGGAGACGGTCATCGACAGCGCGAGCGTCGGGGTGAGCGCGGCCGGAGCCGTCACCTTGATCTTGCCCGAGCTCTTGTCCGCACCCCACTCGCACGCGGCGCGCCAGCCCGACGTGGCGGTCAGGGTCACGTCCGAAGCGACCGTAGCCGTGCCGATGCCCGTCACCGTGAAGGGCAGTTCGAACGAGCCGCCGGGTTTGGTGGCCATCGACTTGATGTCGGCGCTCAGCGCGACGGCGAGTTTCTCCGAAGCGCCTACGGTCACCGAAGTCCGGGCCGTCGTCGAACGGTTGTTCTTGCTGTCGGTAACGGTCAGCGTCACGGTGACCGTCTCACCGTCGGTAATGGCCGGTGCGGTAAACTCGACCGAACCCGAATAATTGGCATCGTTGGTGACGCTCGTCGCGGCGGCCGTATGGGAAGCCGTGGCGCTCAGGGCGAGCGTAGCGCCCTCGACCCCGGTCACGGTAAAGGGCAGCGACACGGTCCCGCCGGCCTCGACCGAGAAATTGTCCGACGAAAAGATCGCTTTCAGTTCCCCGAGCTTCGGGCCGTCGTCCGAACCGTCCGAGCCGCACGACACGATGGTCGCGGTCCCCGTCAGCAGCAATGCGGCAAGCAGGCTCTTGCCGAGTTTGTTGATTGAAATCATACGTATTAGGGTTAAAAAGGTTTTTCGATCAGAGTTTCACACAGCGCACGGGAAGTTCGTATCCGAAGCCCAGACCGCCTTTCGGAGATGCGGAAGTCGGAGTGATGCTCGTCGCCCAGGCCCGGAAATTGTCCGTATCCACGGTCGAAGACCACGTCTTCGAACTGGGCCAGGTAGAGCCGATACCGTTCAAGTAATTGCCGCTGTGCTGAACTTCGCCTTGTGCCGGGAACCAGCATTTCGTCGTTCCGCCGTCGGTGCTGACATAACGCCCGATCAGGTCCCTATTGGCGGGAGTGGCCACGCCTTCGGCGAAAACTTTTTCGACGGTGACGCTGGAGTCGTTATAGAAATACCAGGCACCGATCGGGGCTACGCGCCAGCCTGCCGGACACGGATCGTATTTGGTCTGGACGCCGGTGGCCCCGCCCCAATAATCGCTGATCGCATGGATGTCGGCCGATCCCTTGTTGTTGGAAAGCCAGCTGTAATTGCCTCCGCTGACACCGGAATAGTGCGTCAGAGGATTCAGGATACTGTTCGGCATGTTATCCGCTGCCGAGACCGGCTCGACGGTGCGCGTCACCTCCTGGCCGGACATGTCGTACATGGCTTTCAGCTTGCCCTCGTAATTCGAGGTTACGAACGGGTCCTTGCGGCCCCACTGGTAGAACAGGCCGTTGGAGAGGTCGCTGCCCGGCTGGTTGCTGACGGCGCCCACATAACGGTCCATCATCTTATAGGTGACGCCATCGGCATCGATCCAGGTCATGACGCCTGCATCGGGGTCGAAATCGGCCACCCAGAGGTGGTAGCTCCACACGACGGCTCCGTCGTCGTTCCTGACGGCCACGACGGCATTACCGCTCACCCCGGATTTGAGGACTGCATAGACGCAATTCTCTTCGGGCGCGGCGATGATCTGTTCGACCATCCCGGCGGCGTCCTGCCACAGGAGCGAGGCCGTCTTGAAAACGGCCTTTTCGGTCGTGTTGCCGATATTTGCGGGGAATTTCACGAGGGCTCCGGGAGCT
>CATKXN010000114.1 GCA_949840605.1 uncultured Alistipes sp. | reverse complement strand
ATGGGCGCGCGACATATAGTCGTCCTTGTAATCGTCGGTATGGTTTTTCGGCGTGTAGACCTTTTCGGGAAAGCCCGCCCACTGGAGCCAGTAGCGCGCACCCTCGCAGAAGCGGGGATAACCGCTGGTCTCCTCGACGTAGTCCGTATCGGGCTGCCGCAGCGAGTCGCAGGGCGTGCGGGCGACGTTGCCGAAGCCGCCGCCGATCTTCACGGCATCGGCCGAAAGGATGCGGCCCGCCGTGCGCGAACGGTTCGAAAGGGTCACGACCTCCTGACGCCCCGGCGCAAAGGCGAAACGCCCCAGGTAGATCCACGTGCCGCCGCCCATCGTCTGATTGACGGCGTATTCGGTCGCGCCGCCGAGGTGATGCACCGGATAATGCGCGTCGTCGGCGCTTTCGGGCGTCGACTCGTAGCTCACGTAAACCGCATACTCGCCCTGCTCGGGGATGTCGGCCCGCCAGACGGCACGGTCCGTCGCATCGCCCGATACGGTCCGCGTGCGGCGCGTCGAGCCCTCGCGGAAGGGGTTCTCGCCCGTGTGGTAGACCTGCCGCAGGTGGGCGAAGCCCGGGCCGCCGCGCTCCCAGCTCCCCGTCTCGGCATACTGGCCTGCGGCGTCGTTGTCGGCCAGCACCTCGAGCTTCTGCACGTCGCGTTCGCGCGGCAGCATCACGCAGGCCCCGGCGTTTTCGAGCATCGGAACCAGATACGGCAGCACATAACTCTGCGTATAGAGGTCCTCGCAGGTCTGCCACAGCATCGAACGCTGCCACTTCCAGCGGTTCTGCATCTGATCGAAATAGCGTCCGTGGCTCTGCCAGAGGGCGATATGGCGGCCCGAAAGCCCCTTCGACGGGGTCGCGGCAGCCGAAAGCCGGGTGACCAGCGGCCGTTCGGCGCAGTTGGTGAACGGCACGATCTGCCGTTTGGCGATCTGTTTCTTCAGCTGCGCGGCGTTGCGGTGGGCCAACGGCACCAGTTCGCCGATCTCGCGACGGTCGGTATAGATTTCGATGCGGGCCTTGCGGAACTCCTGCGGCAGCAGCGTGCGCACCGAGTCGCGCAGGGCCTGCACGTTGTCCTCGCGGAAAGGATAGTAGGACAGCCCGATCGTGGCAAAAATCTGCACCCGGCTGCGCGAGGCTTTCACGGCCTCGATCCGCACGGCGGTCGGCTCGGCCTTCTGATAGCCGCCCGTGATCTCGCGGGAAACGATGCGCGACAGCATCCGGGCCATTTCGGCACGGGCGGCCGTTCCGACCTCAGCGGCAGAAGCCGCACCTAAAGCAAAAATCGAAATTAGCAGGTATAAAATTCTATTTTTCATGTCGTTCAGTAAGCAACATCATGCCGATCATCGTAAATGCGGCATTGTAAATCAACAATTCGAAACCGATCTGATAACCCCACGCCCCGCGAGCCAACCACTGCACCAGCGCACTCAGCACCGGAGCAGCAAGGGCGACCAGCGGAATCCAGCGGTCACGGACCCTGCGGCGCGTGAACATCCCGAAAGCGAACATACCCAGAATCGGACCGTAAGTGTAGCTGGCAACCTTGTAGACCAGGTTGATGACGCTGTCGTCGGCCCAGTATTCGAAAGCCAGGATCACGGCGGCCATCCCCAGCGCCATCAGGACATGAACCCCTTTGCGGAGACGCGTGAGGCGCTCCTCGCCGTAACGTTTCGTGCCCTCGAGGATATCGACCGTGAAGGAGGTCGTCAAGGCCGTGAGGGCCGACCCGGCAGCTGAATAAGTACTTGAGATAAGCCCCACGACAAACAGAATGCCAACGACAATCGGCAGTCCTCCGTCGACGGCAACCAGCGAAAAGACCTGATCGCTCTTGGCGGGCGGCGTCAGACCGCTGCGCTCCATATAAAGGTACAGCAGCACGCCCAGCACCAGAAAAAGGAGGATGACGAAAATCTGGCTCACGGCCGTCAGCACGATGTTTTTCTGCGAATCGCGCGGCGTGGCACAGCTCAGGTTACGCTGCATCATGTCCTGGTCGAGCCCCGTCATGGCGATCAGCAGGACGATGCCTGCAGCGAACATCTTCCAGAAATAGCGGTCCGAGGCGGGGTCGTCGAAGAAGAAAATCCGCGACATCGGCGAGGCCGAAACCTCACGGACCGTGTCGGAGAGCGAAAGGCCAAGTCCCTGCATGATGAAAACGATCGACAGAACGAGGCTCGCCACGAGACATACGGTTTTGAGCGTATCGGTCCATATCAGCGACTTCACGCCGCCCTGCTGGGTGTAGAGCCACACGAAAAGCATCGTTATCAGGGCGTTGGCCCAGAAAGGGATGCCGTAGTGCGAGAAAACCAGCAGCTGCATCACGGCGCAGACGACATAGACCCGCAGCGCGGCCCCCAGCATCTTGGAGATGAAAAAGAACCACGCCCCGGTGCGGTGCGAGGCAACGCCGAAGCGGTCGTCGAGGTATTCGTAGAGCGAAACCACCCGCAGGCGGTAAAAGGTGGGTATCAGCACGAAGGCCACGACGAGCTGCCCCACCGTGAAACCTGCGACCATCTGCATGTAGGAGAACGAATCGACGGCCACGGAGCCCGGAACCGAGATGAACGTCACGCCCGACATGGCGGCGCCGATCATGGCGAAAGCCGCCATGTACCACGGCGTGCGGCGGTTTCCGGTGAAGAACCCGGCATTGTCGGCACGGCGGCCCGAGGCCCACGCAACGGCGAACAGGACGGCTATGTAGCCCAGGACGGTGGCAACGACGGCAGCAGGTGTCATAATTACGGATTTAGACAACAAAGATAGAAAAAAGAACGGACGGGTGCAAAACCGATTCGCATCGCGGGCCGATTTTGCGTGTTTCCGGGACGAAGCGGCAAAAGGTCGTATATTTTATTGAAAAATAGAAAAAAAGCCCTATTTTTGCTTTCATTATTCTAATATAAATACTGACAGATATGGCTTTTTTCAAAGAATTCAAGGAATTCGCCCTCAAAGGCAACGTAATGGACATGGCCGTCGGCGTCATCATCGGCGGCGCGTTCGGCAAGATCGTCTCGTCGCTCGTGAACGACATTCTCATGCCCCCGATCGGCGCACTGCTCGGCAACACCGACTTCTCACGGCTCCGTCTCGACATCTCGAAAGTGCGCGACATCACGTCGAGCGCCGTGCAGTCCGTGGAGGGCATCGTGACCAAAGGCGACACCGTCCAGGCCGCAGCAGTCGCGGAGCCGATCTACTGGAACTACGGCGCATTCATCCAGCAGTGCGTGGACTTCACCATCCTGGCGCTCTGCGTGTTCCTGATGGTCAAGCTGATGAACCGCCTGATGAAGAAAAAGGAAGAGGCCCCGGCCCCCGCCGCAGCTCCCGTCATGTCGAAGGAGGAGCAGCTGCTCACCGAGATCCGCGACCTGCTGAAAGAGCAGAAGAAATAGGCGCACGGCTCAGCCCTGCGACGATCCGGCTTCCCGAGGAAGCCGGATTTTTTAGTATATACGGGCGGTTCAAAATCAAACGAAACACAAAATCGAAAGAAATGATTGTTTTTTAATCGAAAACTATTATTTTTGCGAAACAAAAACCCTTAAAAACGAAACCCAACCATGAACAGGGAACTCAGAACGGCAGGGCTCGGCCTGCTGGCCGTCGCCGCCGCGGGATGCACCCCGAAGCAGGACACGCGCCCCAACATCATCCTGGTACTGGCCGACGACATGGGGGCCGAATGTCTCGGATGCTACGGAGGCGCCAGTTACAGTACACCCCACCTCGACGCGCTGGCCAAACGGGCCATCCGCTACGAGAACATGCACGCGACACCGCTCAGCACCCCGTCGCGCGTGCAGCTGATGACGGGCGTATACAACGACCGAAACTACGTCAATTTCGGATACATGAACGACGACGAGCACACGTTCGCCCATCTGGCCCAACAGGCCGGCTATTCGACGGCCGTGGTGGGAAAATGGCAGCTCGGCCGGTCGCGCGAAATGGTCGGCAAGCTCGGTTTCGACGAGTGGTGCCTCACCCAGCTGCAAATCTACAAGGAGCTGGCCGGAGAGCGTGCGACGGACCGTTACGCATTCTCCTACGTCGACGACAACGGCCATTACGAATTCAGCTACTATGCGCCGGACGATTTCCAGCGTTACGCCTTCGAATACATCGACCGGCAGACCGAAGCCGGCAAACCCTTCCTGCTCTACTATCCCACCCCGCTGGTACACACGCCGCACGTCGCTACGCCCGATTCAGAGTGCTGGACCGACGATCCGGACACACGGTTCAAAAAAGACACCCGTCATTTTCCGGACATGGTCGCCTATCTCGACAAACAGGTCGGACAACTGGTGGCGAAACTCGAAGAACGCGGCATCTGGGACAACACGATCCTGATTTTCGTCGGCGACAACGGCACCTGCCATATCATCACGTCGCAAACGGCCGACGGGCAGGAGATCGAGGGAGGAAAAGGCACCTCGACGGTTTACGGAACGCATGTTCCCCTGCTGATCGCGTGGGGCGACAAGTACCGCGGAGGACGGGTCAGCGACCGGCTGGTGGACCTGACGGACTTCATGCCGACGATAGCCGACGCCATGGGGATCGAAATTCCCGAGGAGTGGGGCGCGGAGGGCATATCGCTCTACCCGGAGCTCTGCGGACAGAAACCGCTCGAAAGGGAGTTCTCGCTGCTGCACTTCAACCCGCTGTGGCCCCATATGGCCTATCCGCGGGCTGCACGGTGCGCCTACGACAAGGAGTACAAATATTACTGGGACGGAAGGTTCTACCACTACGCCGAGGACCCGCTGGAAGAGCATCCACTCGACGTTGCGGCCTGCACGCCCGAAGTGCAGGCGCTCCATGCGCGGCTGAAGGCCCGGGTCGACGAGCTGCCGGGATGGTATCCGGACAAGCCCGGGGCTCCGCGTCACGGCGACTACAAGAGCTTCTACGACGCAAAACCGAAACCGAAGCAATGACGCGAAAAGTCCGGCCTACTACTGGCCGGACTTTTGGTCGGGGGCATATTCCTGCAGGACATAGGTCGTGAAGATCGGGAAGAACATCATGCCCAGCGACGGCAGCATCACGCAGAAAACCTTGCCGATGGCCGTTACGGGGAAAATCTCGGCGCCGACGGTCGTAACGTTCATCCACGCCCACCAGAACGCGTTGCCGAAACCGTGGAGCTTGGGATTGACGAGCACCTCGTAGTCATAGAACACAAGGGCCGAAATATAGGTGAAGACCACCACGGTGAAGATATAGGCGACGAACACGCGCCGCATCTTGTTGCCGCGAACCAGCCACCGCACGATGATGACCATGGCCAGGAAAGCCCGCAGCAGCGGAATGAGTCCCACGAGGATGGCCCAGTCGTGGGTCATGCGCAGACCGCTCCAGGCGAGAATGTTCAGGTAGGGAATCGACAGGAGCAGGAACAGCAGGTTGTGCCAGAAAAACCGGCCTTTATGTTGGGCGGCGGCCCAGCGGACGAAAAAATCGCACAGGAAGACGAGGCAGACGACAAACTGAATGGTCAGGTAAGTTCCGGACATCCGGATATGGTCGCCGGCGATGATTTCCCACGAGAGGGCTGCGAGAAGGACCAGTCCGGCGGCGACTTTAACGGCGCCGAGCGTATTGGCAAGGCCGGCACGGGCGGTATCGGTAAGGGGCATAGGTTTGAATTTTTCATGCAGATGCTTCAAAATCAATGCCACAGCCTGTCTCGATGAATTTTTCGCGCGATTTTTTGCCGAAAGATTTTGCACGATTGAAAATTTCTATTACCTTTGCACTCGCTTTCAGCAACGGCGGGTTAGCTCAGCTGGTTAGAGCGCATGATTCATAATCATGAGGTCCCGAGTTCAAGTCTCGGACCCGCTACGAAAAGAGGTCGGCATCGCAAGATACCGGCCCTTTTTGCATAACGACCACGACGATGAAAACAATCCGAAATATTTGCCTGACCGCAGCCGCAGGACTTGCGCTGGCGGGATGTTCGCGGGGATTCAGCGCCGCAGAACGGGAAACGATCCGCTCCGGCGGAGAAGGAATCATGCGCGTGCTGACCATCGGCGACCGCTGCGACTCGCTGACGCTCCGCCGCAAATCGGCCCCGATGGCCGAGGGCATGGAGCGTTCGGACGACTACGAAACGCTCCGCCGCCGGATGCTCGCCACGGTGCGCGACCCGGAGAACACCGGCGTAGGAATAGCAGCCCCGCAGGTTGGCGTTCTGCGGCGGATGATCGCCGTGCAGCGGTTCGACAAGCCGGGAGAGCCTTTCGAAATCTACCTGAACCCGGAGATCGTCGAATACGCCGCCGAGACGGCCCCGGGACGCGAGGGATGTCTTTCGGTCCCCGGTTACTACGGCGAAGTGAACCGGGCGCAGCGGATCACGCTGCGTTACCGCGACGAGCAGTTCGCCGAGCGGACGGAGCGCATCGGCGGCTTCACGGCCGTCATCTTCCAGCACGAGATCGACCATCTCGACGGCATCCTCTACACCGACCGGCTGAACGGAACACCCCTGCCTCGGGAATAACGCGCGCAGGGATGCAAAAAATCCGTCCGCAACGCATTCGGGCGCTGCGGACGGAAAAGTACGTGCAAAGAATATGGTCGGTTATGCGATCTCCATCAGCACGGCGTCGGTAGCGACCGTCTGACCTTCGGCGACCAGAATCTGCTTCACCGTACCGGCATAATCGGTAGCGATGGAGTTTTCCATCTTCATGGCTTCGAGCACGGCGACCTCGTCGCCCGCCTTGACCGTATCCCCCACTTTCACCTTGAGCTCGATCACGCGCCCCGGCAGCGGAGCCGTCACCGTATTGCCCGTAATTACGGCCTTCGCCTCTTCGGCAGGCTTCTCCTCGGCCTTCACGGCGGGTTCGGCGGGCTTCGAAGCCTCGTAGGCCTTCACCTTCATATCGGTCAGGAACGTCTTGGCCACAAGCGGGAACAATTCGAGCAGCAGCACCTCCTTCTCATCGGCCGCAAGCTTCACGCCGCCGGCCTCGGGCAGTTCGGGATTGGGCTGCATCCGGTATTTCGACGTGTCGTAGGGAGTCTCCTCGCGGACGCCACAGATTTTGAAACGGAATTCGGGATCGATCTTCACCGGCGTCTTGCCGTACTCGCCCTTGACCAGCCCCACGAACTGCGACGACTTGTTGGTGTACATCGGACGTCCGGCCTTTTCGTCGAGGGCGCAGTTGACGGCCTGGGCACCCACGATCTGCGAAGTCGGGGTCACCAGCGGCGGCAGACCCGCGGCCAGGCGCACCGTCGGGATCAGCTCCATAGCGCGGGGCAGAATCTCCTCGGCCTTGAGCTGCTTGAGCTGGGCGACCATGTTCGAATACATGCCGCCGGGAATCTCGGCCTTCTGGACCAGCTCGTTGGGGGCCGGGAATCCGAAATAAGCCTCGATCCTGCGGCAGGCGTCGAGCGTGGCATCCTCGTCGTCACGCTCGGCAGCGGCGATGGCCTTGTCGAACAGCGCGTCGATCTCGTCGGGCAGTGTGTCGGTCAGCGGATCGAACGCCTTGGGTTCGGGTTTCTCGACGCCGAACACCGACTGGTTGAGTTCCTTGCGGATATCGCGCAGCTGGGTGTTGATCTTGGCGACGGCCTCCATATTGACGCCCGTCTCGATGCCCAGCTTCTTGCAGAAGACATGGACCAGCTCGATGGCCGGGGCTCCGGTGCCCTCGGCGAAATACCAGCAGTTGGTGTCCACTATGTCCACCCCGGCGATGATGGCCGAGAGCACCGAGGCCAGTCCGTAGCCCGGGGTGCAGTGGGTATGGAAATCGACGGGAATCGAGAGGTTCTTCTTGAACAGCCGCACGAGCGTGGCGACGCGGCGCGGCGGGATAAGACCCGACATATCCTTAATGGTGATCATGTCGGCGCCCAACGCGGCCATCTGCCTGGCCTTGTCGAGGAAATAGGCGTCGGTGAAGACCGGCTTGGGATTCGATTTGCCGGTCAGCCGGGCCCAGAATCCCAACTCGGGGTATTTCGGATCGACGGTATAGCAGACCGCGCAGTCGGCGATGCCGCCGTACTGCTTGACGTATTTGACCGTCGATTTCACGTTGTCGACATCGTTCAGGGCGTCGAAGATACGCATGATCCCCAGACCGCTCCGGATCGCGTTGCAGCAGAAGCCGTCGATGATTTCGTCCGTATAGGGCGAGTAGCCGAACAGGTTGCGGCCCCGCGAAAGCGCCGTGAGTTTCGAGACATTGCCCACCGCCTTGTGAATCGTTTCGAGGCGCGTCCAGGGATTCTCGTTGAGATAACGCATCACCGAGTCGGGTACGGCTCCGCCCCAGACCTCCATTGCATAGAAGTTGGCATCTTTGTAGAACGGCAGGCAGCGGTCGATCTGCTCCTGGTTCATACGCGTTGCGAACGACGACTGCTGGCCGTCGCGCAACGTAAGGTCTCTGATTTTGAGATTTCTCGCCATTTTTGTACTATTGATTTAAGGGTTCTTGGCACGAATCTATTGTTATTTCAATAACAAAGGTAATAAACCCTTATGAATATACAATTTTTTTCCGGGAAATTTTCAGCAAAATCGACACGTTTGCTTACTTATTGTGACGAAAAGTCCGGAAAGCCGTCTCCGAGACCCTAACTGCCGTCCGGAATGAACAGTTCGTGATCGGGTTTGCCGTCGAGGTACCTGCGCTTGAAGATGTTGACGCAGAAGACGAACATCGCCAGCATCAGCGGTCCGAAGATCACACCCATGAACCCGAAGAGCGACAGTCCGATAAAGACCCCGAAGATCGTGATGAGCGGATGCGTGTCGGCCAGTTTTTTCTGCAGGACGAAGCGCACCACGTTGTCCACGTGCGTGACGATGAGCGTGCCGTAAAGCGCCAGCCCGACGGCCGGTCCCCAGTTCCCCTCGAGGGCCATGTAGCCCGCCAGCGGAAGCCACACGAGCGCCGTGCCGAAAATGGGGATGATCGTGGCGAAACACGTCAGCACGCCCCAGAACAACGCCATCGGCGCCCCGAAAATGACATAGCCGATGTAAGCCACGATCCCCTGCACGACAGCCAGCAGAGGCACGCCGATGGCGTTGGAACGGACGATCATGTGGATTTCGCGCATCACGTCGCGCGAGATGCTGTGGTTGAAAGGCATGATCTCGAGACAGTAGGCCTCCATGCGCAGCCCTCCGATCAGCATGAAATAGAGCACGACGACCAGCACGAGCAGGTTGAGCGCGAAACTGCCGATCCACTCCATGAGCACCTGTCCGAGTTTGGGCAGGTAAGAGAGTAGCGGCGTCAGGTTAT
>CATKXN010000113.1 GCA_949840605.1 uncultured Alistipes sp. | reverse complement strand
AGGGGTGGCTGCGGCCGTGCCGTTTCTCGTAGTCGAGGTAGTTGAGCAGGGCGTAGAGGCCCTCCGACTGGCGGCGGATGCTGTACACGTCGGCTTCGCGTTCCCGTTTGAAGTCGACCACCTCGCGGATCAGGCCGCCCGGCGTGAATCCGTACTGCAGGTAGCTGTCGAAAATCGACCGGGCCTCTGCAGCGAGCTGTTCGCGGCCGTTCTCCTCGGCGTATTCCAGCGCGTTGAAGGCGTTGAGCAGCACGCGGCCCACGAATCCCACCTCGGCGAGGTCCGTGCTTTCGCAGTCGGCCGTGCGGAGTTCCACGCCGGAGGTGAATTTCAGCGGATAGTCCCCGACATAGCTTTGGGAGAAATATTCGGCCAGGATGGCTTTGGCTTCGGCAGGGGTATGGCGCGGTTCGAGAGGCTGCGGATCGAGCGCGTCGAAGGAGTCGTTCCACACCCCGGCCACGAACGACGAGTAGGAAGGGCTGACGCCCTTGCGGATCGTCCATGTCAGACGGCGCGTCTCGCCTTTTTCCAGCTTTTCGAATGCCCGGACGGCCGGAGCGAGGGTCAGTTTGCGGACATAGGATTTCGGGGCTTCGCAGTAGGGGAATCCGAAGACCAGCGCGGCGTGCGCGTCCGCATTGCGGAATCCCGTGAAGCCGAGCGACGTCCTGCCCGAGAGGATCACCTCGCCGTAGCTGTGGCAGGCAAGCGCCTCGCAGTCGGGCGCGTCGGTGCGGAGCACCGTGTAATAGGTTCCCGAACGTTCGTCGTAAATGCCCGTAAGGGGCGTGCTCAGACGGTCTTCGCGCACCTGCCAGCTGTCGCCGGTGTGGAACGAGGGAGCCGATTTGGGCGACCGCAGGTTCTTGTGATACCAGAACCCGGGCATATAGAAGAGGCAGTTTGCGTGGACGAGGTCCGTGCCGAATGTCTGCTCTACATTATAATATAGGAGATCGTTTGCCGTCAGCGTGAGAACGATCCTGATTTCGTTGTCCGTTTCGGTGATTTGCCGCCGGACGGCGAGGGGAAGTCGACGTTCAGCTTCTAAAATTCCCCCCCCCGCTTCGGTCTCGCGGAGCTCGTAGGTCACGGCGCGGTTGCCCGGGGTTTTCAATGCGATCCGCTGCGACAGACGGCCCTCCATGGCTGAGGCTTCACCGGCGATGACGCAGCATGCGAACAAGATGGATATGCACTTTTTCATCGGTTGCTTTCGGTCCGGCAGCCGTGCTGGGCGTGCCGTTTTAAGTTGGTTGTTTTGCTCAGAACAAAGGTATGAAAGGGAAATCCGGTGCAAGAAAATATAGTCGCTATTAACGCAATTATTGTCTTAATTTTGTATCACAGTCGCGATGAATGAATTTTATTTTGCTTTTATATTGCTGGTTGTCAGTTGTTTGTAAATATAATGCGTTTTGTCCCGATCTCTGCGGGGTGTTTTTTTATGATCTAAATTTATTTATATTTGTTCTGCTAACCAAAACTTCGTATGGGAAAATTCTATCCGCTTGTCCTTGCGCTTTGCTGCGGCATTTTCACGGGCCGTGCGCAGTCGGTCCATTTCGACCGGCTGGACATCAACGACGGATTGTCGCAGAATACGGTCGCCTCGATCATACAGGATGACAAGGGTTTCATGTGGTTCGGCACGAAGGACGGCCTGTGCCGCTACGACGGCAAATCGTTCAAGACCTTCATGCACGATCCCCGTCTCACGACCGGACTGGGGAACAGCCTGATCAAGTGTCTCGTCCAGGGCCTTGACAGCCGGATATGGGTCGGCACGGACTCGGGGCTCTACCTCTACGATCCCGAAACGGAGAACTTTTCCGACGTACCGCTCTACGCCGCCGACGGGAAGCTGCTTACCAAGCCCATTGCGATTCTCGACTGCGACCGCGACGGCCGCGTCTGGATCGTCGTGGAGAACAGCGACGTCTTCTGCTACGACCCGCAGACCCGCGAGGTCGAACGCCGCTACAAACCGCGGAAACCGCTGCGCAGCCTCGCCTCCGACAAGAACGGGACCGTCTGGTTCGCCGGCTACGGCGGCGGGCTCTACTGCACCGAGGACCAGTTCCGGACCGTAAAACCGTTTCTCGATGCCGACGGGCGGGAGATTTATCCCCACGACATCATCTCCTTCATCTGCCTGAGCGACTACAACGAAATGTACCTCGGGCTGGAGGAGCACGGCGTGGCGAAGGTGGACCTCGTCACCGGATCGGTCACCCGGCTGCGGCTGTCGGACGATCCCGCCGCACCGCTGTTCGTGCGCCACATTCTGCCGTATTCGCCCGACGAGCTGTGGATCGGAACCGAGTCGGGCATCGTCGTCTACAACGTCCGCACCCGGCGTTACCAGCATCTGAAAAGTTCCCCCTACGATCCCTATTCACTCTCGGACAACGCCGTTTATTCGCTCTGCAAGGACCGCGAGGGCGGGCTGTGGATCGGTTCGTTCTTCGGGGGCATCAATTATCTGCCCCAGCGGAACTCCGACTTCGAAAAATATTACCATACCGACGATCCGCACAGTCTCCGGGGACGCCGCGTGCGTGAAATCTGTCCGGGCAGCGACGGGCGGCTCTGGATCGGTACGGAGGACGCCGGCCTCTATACGTTCGATCCGGCCGACGGCTCGTTCGGCTTCTTCTCCCCGAGCCGGGAGTTCACCAACGTCCACGGACTGCTGATGGACGGCGACAACCTCTGGGTGAGCACCTTTTCGAAAGGCATCCGGGTGATCGACACCCGCACGGGGCGTATCCGCAAATACGACAACGACAACAAGCCGGGGCGTCTGTTCAGCAACTATGTTTTCGCGCTCTACAAGACCAACGGCGGGCGTATCTATGTGGGGACCATGCACGGTCTACAGTATTACAACCGCGAGACGGACCGTTTCCAGCACGTTCCGGAGATCAACGGCGGCAAGATGGTCCGCGACATCCGGGAGGATTCGAACGGGAATCTGTGGGTGGGGACCTCGTCCAACGGCGCCTACCGCTACGACGCGCGCAACGACGTCTGGACCCAGTTCCTGCACGACGCCGACGATCCGAATTCGCTTCCCTACGACAATGTCACGAGCATTTTCGAGGACGCCAACCGACGCATATGGCTCACCACCGAAGGTTCGGGATTCTGCCGTTTCGATCCGGTCGGAAAGAGCTTCGTCCGTTACGGCTCCTTCGACGGCATGCCGAGCGACGTCGTTTTCCAGATCATCGAGGACGACCAGGGGTATTTCTGGATCACGACCGACCGGGGGCTGGCGCTGTTCGATCCACGGGTGGGCCGCGTTCGGCAGGTCTATACGGTGACCGACCGCCTGCTGAGCAACCAGTTCAACTACAAGTCGGGTTACAAGTCACCGGAAGGGACCATCTATTTCGGCTGCATCGAAGGGCTGGTCTCCTTCAATCCCGAGACGCTCCTCGGGCGCAAGACCGACTACGTGCCGCCGATCTACATCACCGATTTTTCGCTGCTCGACGAGAAGGTCGTCGTCGGGGGCCGCAACTCCCCGCTGCGCAGGAGCATCATCTGTTCGGATTCGATCCGTCTGAAGCACGACCAGAACTCCCTGTCGCTGCAGATCGCGGCCCTGAGCTACCGCGAGCCGCAGACCAACCGCCTGCTCTATAAACTCGAAGGTTACGACGACAAGTGGCGGCAGTATACGCCCGGGAGCCCCACGATCACCTATTCGAAAATCCCCTACGGCAAGTACAGCTTCCGGGTGCGTCTCCCGGCCGGTTCCGACAGCGCCGATGCGGGTGCCGAGAAACGGCTGTTCATCGAGGTTTCGCCGCCGTTCTACCTCTCCGCGTGGGCCTATGCCGTCTACGGGCTGCTCGCGCTGGGCGCGCTCGTGCTGGTCCGGATTTACTTTACGCGCCGCAACGTCCGCCGCCAGCAGCAGCACATCCAGGCTTTCGAACGCGAGAAGGAACGGGAGCTGTACAATGCCAAAATCAGCTTCTTCACCAATATCGCGCACGAAATCCGCACGCCGCTGACGCTTATCAAGGGGCCCTTGGAGAACATCCTCGGCCGTCAGATTACGGACCGCAGCATGGCCGAAGACCTGACCGTCATGGACCGCAACACCAACCGCCTGCTGGACCTCACGAACCAGCTGCTGGATTTCCAGAAGATCGAGAAGGAGCGTCTGTCGCTCAACCTGACGCGGCAGAACGTGTCGGATATCGTCCGCGAGACGTTCTACCGGTTCAGCTCCTCGGCCAAGCAGCAGCACAAGACCTTCGAACTGGAACCGGGCGAAGGGGAGATCTATGCGCAGGTCGACCGGGAGGCTTTCACCAAGATTCTGAGCAACCTGATGAACAACGCCCTGAAATATTCGGAAACGATGATCCGCGTCGGATTGGCGGTGGGCGACGATGCGTTCCGGGTCACGGTGACCAACGACGGCGAGGTGGTGCCTCCGGAGATGCGCGAGGCCATCTTCGCCCCGTTTTTCCGCCATGCCCGCAAGGACGAATCGACGGGTACGGGGATCGGACTGGCGTTGTCGCGTTCCCTGGCCGAGCTGCACTGCGGAACGCTGGCGATGGGGGCCGACACGGAACGGAACGTGTTCGTCCTGACTGTTCCGCTCAGCCGGGAGACGTCGGAGGATGTCGTGGAGACCGCCTCGGCGGAGGATGCCGAGAGCAACTCCGACGAGCGCGGCGAACCCGGCTGGGAGGCCTACAGCGTGCTGGTCGTCGAGGACGATCCCGAGATGTGCGCCTTCATCCGGCGGCAGGTGTCGGAAAACTATTCGGTGCTCACGGCCGCGAACGGCGTCGAAGCGCTGGAACTGCTGGAGAAGAGTTACGTCAACGTGATTATCAGCGATATCATGATGCCCAGGATGGACGGCATCGAGTTTTGCCGGCAGGTGAAGACCGACCTGCGCTACAGCCATATCCCCCTGATCCTGCTGTCGGCGAAGACGAACCTCCATTCGAAGATTTCGGGCATGGACGCCGGGGCTGACGCCTATGTCGAGAAGCCGTTTTCGTCGGATTACCTGCTGTCGGTGATCGCCAATCTGATCAAGAGCCGGCAGACGCTGAGCGAGGCCTTTTCGAAAAACCCGCTGGTGCTGGCCAATACCATGGCGACATCCTCGGTGGACACCGATTTCATCGTCCGGCTGCAGGAGATCATCCAGGCCAACCTCAGCGATCCCGAGTTCAAGATCAACGACATCGCCGAGATGGTGCACATGAGCCGCGCGAGCTTTTACCGCAAGATCAAGGGTGTGCTGGACATGACTCCGAACGATTACCTGCGGCTCGAACGGCTGAAAACCGCAGCCCGGCTGCTCCGGGACAAGCGTTACCACATCAACGAAGTCTGCTATATGGTCGGATTCAGCTCCACGTCCTACTTCGCGAAGTGCTTCCAGAAGCAGTTCGGGGTGCTTCCGAAGAAATATGCGTCCGAGTGACGCATAGCGCCGTCGTTCCGAAAGGGGCTAATGCGTGTCCCGGTACCAGGCCGTCTGCCGGTTTTCGGCGGCGTATGTCTCCGAAGGTTCGCTGACCGAAACGCCCCAGTAGTCGTGGACGGGGTGGAGACCCTGGGGATACCGCTTGTCGTAATAGGCCGAATAGAACTGCTGCGTATGGTACCGGATCGGGAACGCCTTCTCCAGCTGCGCCGTGAAAAGCTCGACTGCGCCCTTATCGCCGCAGCTCAGCTGAATGTAGTGCCCCAGGTCGTAGAACAGTCTCGTCCCGCCCTTGTAGTATTGGAGGGCGTCGATGTCGAACGGCTGTTTCCCGCATTCGGCGACGCGGCGCATCTGCACGGCCAGCGCATCGAGTTCCGCCGTGACGGCCAGCGAGATACATCCCGACTGCTCGTTTCCGTCGATGCTGTTCCAGTCTTTCTCGTAGAAGTTCCAGAACTCCCAGCTGGCGTTCCTCAGACCGTCGTAGGGATCGCTTCCGTCGAACAGGTGCGGAATGACGCGGTCGTAGGGGAAGCCTGCCGCCATGACCTCGCAGGGCGAGGCCACGATATAGTCCACCGCACGGCGCAGGTCGTAGAGCGTTTCGATGTTGGCCATGAAGCAGTCGTCGAAGATCAGGTAGTCGAAGCGGAACCGCTGGGCTTCGAGCGCCGCGGCCAGTTCCGCGATGTCCAGTTCGTGACCTGTGTCGCCGAATGACCGGGTCGTTTTGGCCCCGGGCGCCGTGGTCCACACGGCATCGGGCGGGAGCATCGAGCGGGGCAGTGCGCCGCCGCTTGCGGGAATCCATGCCTTGCCGTGGCAGCCGATAATCAGTCCGTAATTACGGGCCGGAGCCAGTTCCGCGGCATCGGCGAAGAGCCGTTGCACGTCCGCCGCAGACCCGGCGTCGAAATCGTCGTAGGTCTTGAGCGTCTTCGTTTCGCTGCGTCGTTTGTTCTTGTCGTAATAGATTTCAAACACGGCGGCCGATGTCTGGTCGTCGGGCTGCCAGCATACCAGCATGCGCCCTTTGCCCAGCGCCCCTTCGGTCACGGCCGTATGGATGCCCTTGATGTTGTTTTCGTAGTAGGCGGACAGGCTCCGTCCCGGCATATAGAGCAGAACGGTGCGGTCGGCCCGGGCGGGCGGGTTGTACCCCGGCTCCTCTTTGGAGCAGGCCGCGAATGCCAGCAGGGTCAGCAGACAGCATATATGCCGGAGGAAACGGATCATTTATACGTGCGGGGTTTGAGGTTGTTGAACTGCCAGGTGCGGTCGCGTTTGTAGGTGTAACCCTCGGGCTTGTTCCAGTAGACGCGGCCGAAGTCGAAATAGAATCCTTTGCGTTTTTTCCCATCGACGACGTAGGGAACCGCCAGCGGTACGAATTCCACCGTGCGGCTGATGATGCGGGCCTTGCCGTAGGAGAGCCCTTCGGCGGCCAGCACGTCGAGCGCATGGTCGAACATCAGCACGTGGCGCGGGGTTTTTTGCGTGAAGCCGTCGCCCGAGGCGAGGATCGCGCGGATCACGCCGTTCATGCGGTCCGAGTAGGCTTTCTCGCGCACCTTGTCGCCCAGTCCTCCGTAGGCGAACGACATCAGGTTGAGGATCTTGGGGCTGAACGGATCGCGCTTCAGGGCGTCGGCGCCCATCGAGACCATCGACTCCAGCGTCGCCGTGTCGGGCTTCTCGGGGTCGAGGCCCGAGACCAGCATCAGCATCTTGTCCAGGTCGGGATTCGCGGCCAGCGGTTTGTAGTCGTCCCGATAGGCGTATCCGTAATAGAGGTAGTGGTAATCCTCGTCGGTCAGCGTCGCGTCGCCCGCGTTGTATCGCAGCATCAGCGACGGGTAATAAAAAGGCGACTCCGAATCCATCGTGCGGTCGACGATGTTGTCCTCGTCGGGGACTTTGGCGGCGGCCAGCGCCGGGATCAGGAGCAGCAGAAGCAGCAGTCGTTTCATACAGGTCGTTTCTGGTACGAACGCGGATTCAGCGCAAATCGTATTCGGCGATCAGTTTTCGGAACTTTTCGCGCAGGGCGGGCGATCCGGGCACGAGGGGCAGGCGCATCGTGTCGCCGATGCGTCCCATCACCGAAAGGGCGCATTTCACCCCTACGGGATTGCCCTCTTCGAACAGCGCTTTGACCGCTTCGTCCAGCCGGGCGTATTCGCGTTCGGCGGTGTCGAAATCGCCTGCCTTGGCATGGTTCACGCAGCTCATGAAACGCTCGGGGAAGGCGTTGGCCACCACCGAAATCACGCCGTCGCCGCCGCGCCGCATCAGCGGAATGGTGATGCCGTCGTCGCCCGACAGCACGAGGAAACCCTCCGGACGGTTGTCGAGGATGCGCTGCATCTGCCCGATGTCGCCCGAGGCCTCCTTGACGCCGATGACGTTTCGGAAATCGCGGGCGATGCGCAGCGTGGTTTCGGCGGTCATGTTGACGCCCGTGCGGCCGGGGATGTTGTAGAGGATCACCGGCAGGGGCGAATGCTCCGATACGGTGCGGAAATGCTGGTAGAGACCCTCCTGCGACGGCTTGTTGTAATAGGGCGCCACGCTGAGGATGGCGTCGGCGCCGCGCAGATCGAATTCGCGCAGCTGGTCCAGCACCTCCGACGTGGAGTTGCCGCCGCAGCCCATCACCAGCGGTACGCGGCCGGCGAAGTGGTTGGTGATGAACATGGCGATCACGGCGCGTTCGGGCATGTAGAGGGTCGGGGTTTCGGCCGTGGTGCCCAGGGCGACGATGTAGTCCACGCCGCCTTCGATCACATAGTCGATCATGCGGGCCAACGCCTCGTAATCGACCCGGCCCTCGGCCGTGAAAGGGGTAATCATGGCGACCCCGACGCCGGCAAGTTTGTGCTGCAACATATCTTTTCCCTAATTAAAAATCACGGTTCGGGCCCTGCCGAGAAAAACGACGCGAGCCCTCCGCCGTCAGAACAACGTTCCCTGCTCCGCCTTTTCCGCCGCATCCTGCGAAGACGCGTCACCGCCGAGCATGGCGATGAACTCCTGCTCGGTGTTGATGCGGACGCCCAACTTCTCGGCCTTCTTCAACTTGGCAGGCCCCATGTTCTCCCCGGCGACGATGAAATCGACGCTGGCGGAGACAGCCGCGAGGTTGCGCCCGCCGTGCAACTCGATCAACTCCTTGAGCTCGTCGCGGGAATGATCGGCGAACTTGCCGGAGATGACGAAACTTTTCCCGGCCAACGCCTCGGAAGCCAACGCCCGCTCCTCGGCCTCGAACTGCAACCCGGCGTCGCGCAGACGACCGATAATCCGCAGGTTCTCGGAATCGGCGAAGTAATCGAGAATGGCGTCGGCAATCTTGCCCCCGACCTCGTCGGCCTCGACCAACTCCTCGCGCGAAGCGTGCATGACGGCGTCCAACGACCGGAAATGGTCGGCCAGGTACTTGGCCGTAGTCTCGCCGACGAAACGGATGCCCAACCCGAAGAGCACGCGCTGGAAAGGCACTCCGAGCGACGCGCGGACCGACCGGACGATATTCTCGGCGGACTTCTCGCCCAGACGCGGGAGGGGCGCGAGCTGCTCGGCCCTCAAATCGTAGAGGTCGGAAATATCATGGACCAACCCGTTCTCGTAGAGCAGCTCGACCGTCTCCTCGCCCAACCCGTCGATGTCCAGCGCCTTGCGCCGGATGAAGTGGATGATGCGCCCGATAATCTGCGGGCGGCAGCCGCTCTGGTTGGGACAATAATGCTTGGCCTCGCCCTCGTAACGCACCAACGGAGTGCCGCACTCGGGGCAGGTGTCGATATACTTAAAGGGCCTGCTGTCGGCAGAACGCCCGGCGAGCTCGACCCCGGTAATCTTGGGGATGATTTCACCGCCCTTTTCGACGTAGACCATGTCGCCGGGACGGATGTCGAGCTGCGCCATCTGCTCGGCGTTGTGCAGCGTGGCCCGCCGCACGGTGGTGCCGGCCAGCAGCACCGGGTCGAGGTTCGCCACGGGGGTGACG
>CATKXN010000112.1 GCA_949840605.1 uncultured Alistipes sp. | reverse complement strand
GACCGGGCAGACCGGGCGGACTGGACAGACCACGCGGACCGGGCGATACGAAAACCCGCCTCCGGAGTCTCCGGAAGCGGGTTCGCACGCCGGACTAATCCGCGTGGTTACTTCTTGGCCGCGGCGGGCACGGCGCGGAACTCGGCGATGACCTTCCTGTCGTCGTAGAGTTTCAGCTCCGAGCCTTTGATCTCGTAGCTGTCCACGTCGTCGAGCATCTTCACGAAAGCATCCTCGTACTGCATGTCGGGGCAGGCCATCCGGGTCATGCCCATGTTCTCGAACGACAGGTCCCTGCCCTTCTGCAGGTACTTGCCGAAGAAACGGTTGCAGTTGGTGCGTCCGAACACCATCGTATCGGCAGCGTTGAATTGCAGGGTGAAGGAATCCTCCTCGGCGGTGACCGCCTTCGCGGGAATGGACTCCATCTTGGCGAGTTTCCACTGGGTGCCCTCCAGCGGCAGGGCTTTCTGCTGCGAGCCGCCGCAGGCGGTCATCGCTCCGAGCAGCACGGCGGCTGCGAAAATATTTTTCATCATATCATTATAAGTTATTCTCCGTTCCAAGCAATTTATACGCCAAACGCATTTTGAGCGATAAAGATAGCAATTTTGCGGCCGACGTCCAAATCATCGGTCCGAACGGCACAAAAAAAACGGCCCGGAAAGTCCGGACCGTTACCGTATCGGTATTTGCCGATCAAATACGCTTCAAGGGAAGCGCTATTTCCAGCTCCGTCGTGTTGTCGAGAACCTTATTGACGATATCTTCGAGTTTGATTCCCATGAACGCGGCATCGTCGCCGAGCAGCGAGAACACCATTTCGAGCACCCCGCGGAAAGAGAGGATCATGCCACGGTCGACATAGAGTTTGGTAACGCCGTCCTTGACGCTGTATTTCAAAGGAACCCCGTAATAAGCGTCCGTCGAAACGATATCGAGCTTATAGGTTTTGATCATCTCGTCGATGACCGACAGTACGTCAAGTCCGGCAGACGTTCCCACACCTTTGAGGAAGTCCTTGCTGAGCGTGAAATAGAAGCGGGAATCCTTCGTGTAGTAGCCAAGCGCGCCTTCGGGAAGCAGTTCGGCCGTATCGGCGTTAGGGAAAGTTTTCACTACGGTCCCGAAGGTAGGGGCCATCAGCGAACTGATGATATCCGGTTCCCCGGTCTCCCCGTCCGTCTTGATGATCAGATCGTAGTACTGCGCTCCGAACGAACCGTCATTTTTGAGATCGATCTGAACCAGACCGCCCTTAACGATATTGGAAACCATAGCTTGAAGTAAACCGCAAATCGTGTTCATCGGCATAACAAAGGTGCCGGCAGGCAGCTCCATGGATGCAGATAAGTCGATGCCGGGGATATTCTCCGGATCGGACCAGGTCGGAAGCAGAATGAAATTGAAATCCGCAGGCTCCTCGATCACACCAGGAATGGTCATCGTGACGGGGGCCGATTTGTAGCTGCCGATCAGTTCGGATTCGAACGGCTTGGGACCGTCGTTGTCGTCGTCGTTGCAGGCGGTAAAAGTGAATGCCGTCGCGGCAACGGCCAGCAGCATCGCTGCGCGTGTGAATAGTCTTTTCATAATAAGGAGTAATTAAAAATTCAATTTGCCTGCAAAAATACCTTTATGGGATATTACGGGCAAATAAATTCAATCGGGGGGGGGGAAAGACATCACGAATCCGTCGGTTTTCATCACGAAACTTTTGTCCGAAAACGCAAAAGGCCGCACAGCACAAAAAAGCCGCGGCATCGATGCCGCGGCTTTCACACATCTGATCGACGGAGATATCAGAACTCCATCTTCGAAAGACGTACATAGCCGTTGTAGCGCCACTTGGCGTTCTCCTCGGCGGCAGCGAACAGTTCGTCGGCCTCGGCGGGGAACGACTTCTGGAGCGAGGTGTAACGAACCTCCTTCATCAGGAATTCGCGGAACTTCGTCCAGTCGGGCTCCTTCGAATCCAGCACGAACGGATTCTTGCCCTGCTCCTCGAGCATCGGGTTGTAGTGCCACAGGTGCCAGTAACCGCAGGCTACGGCCTCCTTGCCGACGGTCTGCGTGCGGGTCATGCCACCCTTGATGCCGTGGTTGATACACGGAGCGTAGGCGATCACGAGCGAAGGTCCGGGATAAGCCTCGGCCTCTTTCAGCACGTTGAACAACTGCTGCTGCGAAGCGCCGATCGAAACCTGAGCCACATAGACGTAGCCGTAGGTCATGGCCATGGCGCCGAGGTCCTTCTTGCGGATGCGCTTACCGCTCGACGCGAACTTGGCGACGGCGCCCACAGGGGTCGATTTCGACGACTGGCCGCCGGTGTTGGAGTACACCTCGGTGTCCACGACGAGGATGTTCACATCCTGCCCCGAAGCCAGCACGTGGTCCACGCCGCCGTAACCGATGTCGTAGCCCCAGCCGTCGCCGCCGATGATCCACTGCGACTTCTTCACGAGCCACTCCTTGTGTTCGAGGATCTTCTTGCAGGCGTCGCAGCCGCAGGCCTCCATCATCGGAATCAGGCGCGCCGTCACCTCGGCCGACTTGGCCGACGAACCGCGGTTCTCGATCCACTCCTTCATCACGCCTTTCAGCTCGTCGGAGCACTTCGCGCAGTTGGCAATGGCATCCTCCATCGCCAGCTGGATGCGGTCGCGGAGCTTCTCCACGCCGACGTGCATACCCAGACCGAACTCGGCGTTGTCCTCGAAGAGCGAGTTGGCCCATGCGGGACCCTGGCCGGCGGCGTTGGTGCAATAGGGCGTCGAGGGAGCCGAACCCGAGTAGATCGAGGTACATCCCGTGGCGTTGGCGACCATCATCTTGTCGCCGAAGAGCTGCGAAATGGCCTTGATATAAGGGGTCTCGCCGCAGCCGGCGCAGGCGCCCGAGAACTCGAACAGCGGCTGTGCGAACTGCAGGTTCTTGACCGACTTGGTCTTGTCCACGACCTGCTTGTAACCGATATTTTTCGTAATGTAATCCCAGTTCTTCTGCTGGAGCATCTGCTCCTCGAGCGGACGCATGACGAGCGCCTTCTCCTTGGCGGGGCAGATGTCGACGCAGTTCGAGCAGCCCGTACAGTCGAGGGGCGAAATCTGGATGCGGAACTTATACTCCTTGGTCTCGCCCAGACCCTGCTTCCACTCCACGCCCGAAGCGGCGGCCTCCTCCTCGGTGGCGAGGAACGGACGGATCACGGCGTGGGGGCAGACGTAAGCACACTGGTTGCACTGGATACAGTTCTCGATCTTCCACTCGGGCACGTTGACGGCGATGCCGCGCTTCTCGTAAGCAGCCGTGCCGTTGTCCCACGTGCCGTCCTCACGGCCGTTGAAGGCCGAAACGGGCAGCATGTCGCCTTTCAGGCCGTTGATCGGCTCGACGATCTTGCGCACGAACTCCGGGTACGAAGCGTTCGAAACGTGCTCGAAGCCCTTGTCCTCGATCGAAGCCCACTCGGCGGGAACGTCGATCTTCACGACGGCGTCGCCGCCGGCATCGACAGCCGCATAGTTCATGTTGACAATATCCTCGCCCTTCTTTCCGTAGGATTTGAGAATGGCCTTCTTCATCTCCTCGACGGCCTTGTCGAACGGAATGACGTTGGCGATCTTGAAGAACGCCGACTGCATGATGGTGTTCGTGCGCGAACCCAGACCCAGTTCGGCGGCGATCTTCGTGGCGTTGATGATATAGAAGTTGATCTTGTTCTTGGCGAGGTAGACCTTCATGTGGTCGGGCAGCGTCGCGCAGGTGGTCTCGGCGTCGTGCACCGAGTTGAGCAGGAACGAACCGCCGGCCTTCAGACCCTTCAGCACGTCGTACTTGTCGACGTACGAGGGGACGTGGCAGGCCACGAAGTCGGGGGTGGTCACCAGGTAGGGCGACGTGATGGGCAGGTCGCCGAAACGCAGGTGCGACGAGGTGTAGCCGCCCGATTTCTTCGAGTCATAGGAGAAATAGGCCTGGCAGTACTTGTCGGTCGTGCCGCCGATGATCTTGATCGAGTTCTTGTTGGCACCCACCGTACCGTCGGCGCCCAGACCGAAGAAGAGCCCCTCGAACGTGCCGGGCTTCGCCAGCGAAATCTCCTCGCCGACGGGCAGCGAACGGAACGTCACGTCGTCCACGATACCCACCGTGAACTGGTTCTTGGGCTCGTTCATCTTCAGGTTCTCGAACACGGCCAGCATCTGCGCCGGGGTGGTGTCCTTCGACGAAAGGCCGTAGCGGCCGCCGATGATGAGCGGTTTCCTGTCGCACGGGCAGGTTGCGAACGCCTCGACGACATCCAGGTAGAGCGGATCGCCGTTGGCTCCCGGCTCCTTCGTGCGGTCGAGCACGCAGATGCGCTTCACGCTCTCGGGAAGCACCGCCATCAGATATTTCACCGAGAACGGACGGTAGAGGTGTACGGTGACGACACCCACCTTTTCGCCCTTGGCCGTCAGGTAGTCGACCGTCTCCTTGAGGGTTTCGGTCACCGAACCCATCGCTACGACGATGTTCTCGGCGTCCTCGGCACCGTAATATACGAACGGCTTGTAGTCGCGGCCGGTGATCTTCGAGATCTCCTTCATGGTGTCGGCCACCATGTCGGGCACGGCGTCATAGAATTTGTTCGAAGCCTCACGCGTCTGGAAATAGATGTCGGGGTTCTGGGCCGTACCGCGGGTCACAGGGTGCTCGGGGTTCAGGGCCCGGTTGCGGAACGCCTTCAGGGCGTCGCGGTCGAGCATCGCCGTCAGCGCGGCCTCGTCGATCAGTTCGATCTTCTGAATCTCATGCGACGTGCGGAAGCCGTCGAAGAAGTGCAGGAACGGCACGCGCGACTTCAGCGACACGAGGTGGGCGACGCCCGCGAGGTCCATGACCTCCTGCACCGACGAGGTGGCCAGCATGGCGAAACCGGTCTGGCGCGTAGCCATCACGTCCTGGTGGTCGCCGAAGATCGACAGCGACTGTGCGGCCAGCGCACGCGCCGAAACGTGGAACACGCCCGGGAGCAGCTCGCCCGAGATCTTGTACATGTTGGGGACCATCAGCAGCAGGCCCTGCGAAGCGGTGAAAGTCGAGGTCAGGGCACCGCTCTGCAGCGATCCGTGCACGGCGCCGGCAGCGCCGGCCTCCGACTGCATTTCAACGACCTTGACGGTCTCGCCGAAAATATTTTTACGTCCCTGGGCGGCCCACTCGTCCACGAGCTCGGCCATCGTCGACGACGGCGTGATGGGATAGATGGCTGCGACTTCCGAGAACATATAGGCCACATGGGCCGCTGCATAGTTACCATCACAAGTGATAAATTTCTTTTCTGCCATTTTAGTTGAAATTTTAGATGATATTTGTGTGTATTTCCTAACGATTCGAACACAGCCCGGAAACACGGGCGATGCAAAGATAGCAATTTCGGCCGAGAAACGATGTCTATTTTTGTTCAAAAAAGTGTAAATTTTTGCCTTTTCAAATGTTATTGAAATAACAGTCAAACTGTTATTCAATTAACAGTAAAGTCGCGGATAATCACTGAGTTGAAGAACTTGCTATCCGTTAGCGCCTTACCCCGGAACACACACCGCCGCCGCAAAATACGGGCCGTAATCGCCCCTCCCTGATCCCGGCGGAATTCCCCGGTAAAAATTCCATTCGGACCGAAAGCTTCGGCTGCAGGGAACGGTGCCGGAGCGGCAAAACCGCACGCAATTTGAACCTATCCTCGGAACGTTTTGACGAACTGCACGCAATTTGAGCCTATCCTCCGTCCGGTATTTTTATTACCTTTGGTGCCGTAACGGCACTTTTACCGGTCGGGACGCTTTGACGAACCGCACGCAATCCGGTTTTGCACCCGTACCCGCTTTTTTGCAAATTTGGTGTCGTAACGACACTTTATATTGCTGGTATGTCTTGCAAACTGCACGCAATTTGAGCCTATCCTCCGTCCGGTATTTTTATTACCTTTGCACATTATGATTCCATACACGAAGAAAATACTGCCGAACGGCCTCACCCTCGTCGTCAACCGCGACCGGGCCTCGAAACTCGCCGCCGTGAACATCCTCTACAAGGTCGGGGCGCGCAACGAAGACCCCCGGCGCACGGGATTCGCCCATCTGTTCGA
Source organism: uncultured Alistipes sp. (assembly GCA_949840605.1). The sequence continues at coordinate 3,450 of CATKXN010000112.1, read as the reverse complement.
ACACCTCATGTTCCGCGGCACGCGCGAGGTCCCCAATTTCGACCTCCCGGTGCAGATGGCCTCGGGCGACAACAACGCCTTCACGAACAACGACTATACGGACTTCTACATCACCCTCCCGAAGGACAACCTCGAAACGGCCCTCTGGCTCGAAAGCGACCGCATGGAGGGACTCGACATCACCCCCGCGAAGCTCGAAGCCGAAAAGAAGGTGGTGATCGAGGAGTTCCGCCAGCGTTACCTCAACCAGCCCTACGGCGACCAGACGATGCTGCTGCGGGCGCAGGCCTACAAGGTCCACCCCTACCGCTGGGCGGCCATCGGCCTCACGACGGACCATATCGCCGGAGCCTCCCTGGAGGATGTGGAAACTTTCTACCGCGCCCACTACCGGCCGTCGAACGCCGTGCTGTCGATCTCGGCGGACATCGAGGAGGAGCGCATGCTGGAGCTGGCCGAAAAATGGTTCGCACCGCTCGCCGACCACCCTGCCGAGGCTGCGCCGATTCCGCAGGAGCCCGTGCAGACCGAAGCCCGCCGCGAGGAGGTCGAACGCGACGTTCCGGCGCCGACCGTCACCGTGGCCTACCACATGGGCGGACGCACGGATGCCGATTTCTACACCGCCGACCTGGTTTCGGACCTGCTCTCGGGCGGCGATTCGGGACGGCTCTACACGCATCTGGTCAAGGAGCGCCAGCTGCTGTCGAGCGTCAACGCCTATGTCACGGGCAACGTCGATCCGGGTCTGTTCGTCTTCACGGGCCAGCTGCTGCCGGGCGTGACGCCCGGGGAGGTCGAAACGGCGTTCCGCGAAGAGATCGAAACCCTGCAAACCGCGTCCGCGACCGCCTATGAGATCGAAAAGGTCAAGAACAAGTTCGAAGCCAACACGCTCTTCGGCGAACTGAATGTCATGAACAAGGCGATGAACCTCGGATTTTACGAGATGCTGGGCGACCTCCGCCTGATCAACCGCGAGGTCGACCGCTACCGCGCCGTCACCGACGGCGACATCCGCTCGTTCTGCCGCCGGACGTTCCGGCCCGAAAACAGTTCCACGCTCATTTACAACACGAAAAAATGACACGCCAACCCCGCATAACCCCCTCGGAGGTCGAGGTCGCCGAAGCCGTCAAGACGGTGCTTCCCAACGGCGTCGCCCTCTACACGCTCGCTTCGGAGGATTTCGAAGTGCTGCGCATCTCGTTCGTCTTCCGCGCCGGATCGGCTCTCCAGCAGACGCCTTTCTCGGCATCGGCCGCCGCCAATCTGCTCGCCGAAGGCACGCGCGGCATGACGGCCCGCGAGATCGCCGAACAACTCGACTACTACGGCTCGTGGTACGACGTCAACATCGACCGCGACTACGCCTATATCAATTTCGCCACCCTCTCGAAATTCTTCGACCGGACGCTCGCCGTGGTGGAGGAGATCCTGCTCCGCCCCGTGTTCCCCGAGGAGGAGCTGCGCACCTACGCCGCCAAACGCAAACAACGGCTGGCGATCGACCGCACGAAGGTCGACGTCCAGGCCCGCGAAGCATTCGCCCGGGCGCTGTTCGGGGCGCGTCACCCCTACGGCATCTCGTCGGACGAACGCGAATACGACAACCTCACGCGCGAAGCCGTGGCCGATTTCCACCGGCGGTTCTACACCGCCGAAAACTGCTTCGTGGTCTGCAGCGGCCGCATCGGGGAGCACGAATTGCAGGCCGTCGGGGCCCTCGCGGCGCAGCTTCCCCACGGGGAGTCCGAAACGTCGATCCGGTTTCCGGCGCCCGAGACCACGCACGCGGCATTCGTCGACCATCCCGGGGCGGTGCAGTCGTCGCTGCGGCTGGGACGCCTGCTGTTCCCGCGCCAGCATCCCGATTTCGTGGGCATGCAGGTCGTGGCGACGGCCCTGGGCGGATACTTCGGGTCGCGGCTGATGCAGAACCTGCGCGAGGAGCACGGATACACCTACGGCGTGGTGGCCGCGATGGTCAATTTCGAGCGCGAGGGCTATTTCGCCGTGGCGGCGCAGGTCGGAACCGACGTCACGCGGGAGGCCTTGCAGGAAATCTACAGGGAGATCGAACGCCTCCGCACGGAGCCGATGCCTGAAGAGGAGCTGATGCTGGTGAAAAACATGATGACAGGCGAGATGATGCGCATTCTCGACGGGCCGTTCGGCATCGCCGACGTGACGATCGAGAACATCCTCTGCGGCACCGACAACACGGTGATCGGCGAGAACATCCGCCGCATCCGCCGGATGACGCCCGCCGACGTGCAGGCCCTGGCCCGGAAATACCTGGCGAAAGAGGATTTAGTGACGGTCGCCGCGGGCAGCGTCGACCCAGTTGGTTAGCTCCACGAAGTCAGCAACGCCCAATTGCTCGGCGCGCCGGGTGAAGAACGGATGTTCGGCGCCGCCGAAGTCGCCGAACACGGATTTCAGCGAATTGCGGATCATCTTGCGGCGCTGGCCGAAGGAGGCTTTCACCACCTTGACGAACAGCTGCTCGTCGCACCCCAGACGCTCCGTGGCGTTGCGGCGCAGGCGGATGACGGCGCTCTTGACCTTCGGGGGCGGACTGAAGACCGTTTCATTGACCGTGAAGAGGTATTCGATGTCGTACCACGCCTGCAGGAGCACCGAAAGAATACCGTACTCTTTCGACCCGGGAGGCTCGGCCAGCCGCACGGCGACCTCCCGCTGGATCATGCCGACGCATTCGGGCACGAGGTCGCGGTTTTCCAGCACCTTGAAGAAAATCTGGGACGAAATGTTGTAGGGAAAATTGCCGATGATCCGCAGTCCGTCGGGAAAGCGTTCGCGGAGGTTCATCCGCAGGAAATCGCCTTCGATCAGCCGCGGCGTGAACTCCGGGTAGTGGGCGTGAAGGTAGTCGACGCTCTCCGAGTCGATCTCGGCGCCCCACGTCACGATGTCGCCGCGGCGCAGCAGGAACTGCGTCAGCACGCCCATTCCGCACCCCACTTCCAGCACCGGACACGGCGCGGAGGAGGTTCCGCCCGACAGTGAATCGCAGATTTTGCGTGCAATGTTCAGGTCGGTGAGAAAATGCTGCCCCAGCGCCTTTTTAGCCCTTACTTCCGTCATAATTACTCGAATAGGCGCCAAAGGTACGAAAAAGTCGGATGGATTCAAAACCGAATTGCATGCACCGGCAATTAAAAGATGCCGTTACGGAACCTATGTTAAGAAATGTTGTTACCTTTGCTGCCATACGCCCCGAAAAAATGAAAACCCTATTCTGCCTCCTGCCGGGCCTCTGGTGTATCCTGAGCGCCTCGGCCCAGCTCAAAACCGACCCCGTCCTGCCCCGGAAAGCCGTTCCGCAAACGACTGCCGCCGCCGTCTACGACTCGACGGCGAACATACGTGTGGGCGCCGACGCAGCCCATTACGAGAGCCTCAAAGGGCAGCGCATCCTCTTTT
>CATKXN010000111.1 GCA_949840605.1 uncultured Alistipes sp. | reverse complement strand
GGCTGTATGCAATCGGGCTGCTGCTGGCCGCCGTGCCGGCAACGGCTCAGGAGAAAGGCTGCGAACCGCTGACCGAACGGGTGAACATCCAGGCCGATTCGGCCCGGACGAGCCAGGTGATCGACGGCGAATGGGTCGCCGTGGGCATCCGCAAACCCGAAGCCCTCGGCCGCGACTATTCCCGCATGTACGCGGGCAGCCCCTCCTACCGCTTCACGCTCGGACACGACGACAACACGCTCGAAGGCTACGCCCCGGGCGAAACCAAAGGACGTTCGGAGCTCTCCTGGTGCTATGCCACGGCGGCCGACTTCGCGGCGCTCCCGGACAAGGCCTACACCGACGCGCAACGGATGAAGACCGTCTACCACCACGGCAAGGGCATCTGTCCGCAGGGCACGTCGTGGAGTTACGTCTTTTCGGTCTACATCCCCTCGGAGCTGAGCCCCGAGGTTTCGACGATCTTCGCCCAGTGGCACGGCATGCCCGACCGGACGTTGGTGACGGCACCCGACGGGCGCGTCATGAAGCTCCCCACGGAGGAGTTCCTCGCCATGCAGGACACCGTCGTCATCAGGAAGGACACGGTTTACGAACGGGTGGAAAGCGTCGACAAGAAGGGCCGCAAAGTCTGGAAAGCGGGCAAACCGACGGGCTGGAAGGTCGAGCAGGGCGGCTATCCCCCGCTGGCATTCGGATTTTCGAACGGCTATTTCTATATCAAGGCCAACTCCGACCGGCGCTGGTTCACCGACAAGAGCGACCGCTGCAACGCCAATCCGGCCGAAGCCGAAGTGATGCGCCCCGTCACCTCGGAGTTCAAGGCCTCGACGATCGCCGCACGGATGCCATTCAGCGAGTTCCCGAAGGACCGCTGGGTGACCTTCACCGTGGAGATCGACTGGACGCAGTACGGCGGCGCGGCTGAGACGATCGTGCGTCCGGGTCGTCTCGACGTACGGATGGCCTGCGACGGCCGGACGCGCCGTCTGGTAGACAACGAGCGGATATTGATCGGCCGCAACGACGAGGACGGCTACTACTTCAAGTTCGGCATCTACCGCGTGGGCGGCAGCACGGAGCCCGTGAGCTACAACCTCGCCGGATACTCCCAACGGCAGCGGTGACCGGAGGCGGCAAACAGACAGGAGGCAGCAAACAGACAGGAGGCGGGATTTCGGTCCCGCCTCTTTTCGTTCGGGGCCCGGCGGCGGCAGAAACGGCTGCCGGAATCCCGCCCTACGAGATGCAGATAAGCCGGATCTGTTCTTCGATGTCCGACGTCTTGTCGATCCGGCCGTTGCGCAGCCGCGCCCGGTAGGTGTAGATCGTCGAGAGCGTGCTGTTGAGGAACAGGGCGATCTGCGCCGAGTCCGAAACGCCCAGCCGGATCAGCGCCAGGTAGCGCAGTTCGGTCGAGAGCTGCCGGCTCCGCTTGGGCATGAAGCGCTCCGGGTCGAGAAGCAGCCCGCGGACCTGTTCGATAAAGTCGGGAAACAGCCCGAGGAAGGTCTCGTCGAAAAGCCGCAGGAAATTGCGGTGCTCGGTCTGGATCAGCTCCTGCGAACGCAGCGTGATGAGCGTCTGTTCGGCGCTCTCGGTCTTGAGCAGCTTGATGATCCCCATGCGGTAGGTGTCGAGACGCTGGATGTAGGAGCTGCAAAGCTGCATGTACTGGCTCACGTACTCCGACTTGATCTTGTTGGCGTCGTTGAGCTGGTCGTTGGTGCGCACCAGCGCACTGTTGGTGGCGTTGAGCCGATGATTGATGTCGGTCAGCTGGCGGTTGATCTCGAGATAGCTGTCCTTGAGGCGTTCGATCTCCCGCTTGCGCCGCAGGGTGTGGATCGCCTGCCAGAGAATGACGATCAGCAGCACCGAGAGCGACAGGGCCGTGAAGAGCGTCAGCAGCAGTTTGCTGCGCATCGATTTGTCGAACGACCGGGTGATCATGTCCAGCGATTCGGCGTATTGTCCCATCCGCAGACGGTAGTTGCTGACCGTCAGATCGTTCAGCGTACGCTTGATGTAGGCGTTCGCCAGTCGGATCTCCCCGGTCTCGTAAAGAATCTGCGCCAGCCGATAGAGCGACATGTGGGCGCGCGTCGAGGCCGAAAGTTCGTAGATCGAGGCCCGGGCCGCCCACAGCATGCCCCGCCGGTCGTCGCCCATGTCGGTATAGTTGCGGGCGATCTGATAGGTGATGTTTCCTTTCTGGAATATGTCGAGGCTGTCGACGTCGTCCCGGATAAGCCTCTCGAGCTTTTCCAGCGCCTCGCGGTTGCGTCCTTCGAGGCGCAGCAGTTCGGCTTCGAAATTCTTTTTCTGGTAGGCGATGCGCGGTCCCGAGGCGCGGTTGAGATAGGCCCGGAGGTAGTATTTGAGCGAATCGTCGTAGCGGCTCTGCACCTCGGGGAAGACGCTGAAGCGTTTCGACTCGCGGAACACCGTGGCCCGCGTGCGGTAGTATAGCGTCAGGTCGACCTTCCGGCTGTCCGTCGTGTCGACGCTCCGCAGGATGCGGTTGGCCTCCGCGAGCTCGACATTGCCGATCAGCACGATGGCCGTGCGGACCTTGGCATCGTTGATCAGCCGTTCGTCGCCCAGCTCCTCGGCCAGCGCGCGGGCCATCATGCAATAGTAAGCCGACGAATCGAGCTGGAAATGGCTGTAATGACCCGCCAGCGTAATATAGGCCCAGGTCCGGGTCTGTTTGCTGCGGGTGGTGTCCGCCATGTTCCGGTATTTGCGGATGAGGCGGTGGCGGCGTTCCACATAGACCGCTTCGTTGCGTATGACATCGTTCAGTTCGTGGATCGTCCGGTCGATTTCGTGATCGAGTTCGTCCCGGCAGCCCGTCGTGAGTAACACGGCGGCAAGGAGCAGACGGCAGAGGCTTCGGTTCATGGCATAAGGCGTGTTTCGGTCAGCCAAGATAGTAAAATTCGGAATAAAAATGACGCGCCGGGGACCTTTTCGGACGATCCGAGGCCGCCGCACAGTTTGATAAAACAAACCCGATTTGCCAGCAACATACTACCGTTCAAATAATTACGCTTTCACAAGGTTTGATTTTCGCGACCCTCCTGCGGGGGATATCTATTTATGGGTACATTTGCCGTATCAACTAACCGTTGCCAGGCGGCAACACGCAAATCCAACCTCCCATGAACCGAATCCTGCATTGCTTTTCGGCACTCGCGCTGACGTTTCTCGCGGGCTGTTCGTCCGACCCGTCATCCGAAGGTCCCGTTCCCCCTCCCGCCGGAGCCGGGGATATCTGCGGATACGTCCGCTGCGACGGCCGGGGCATCGCCGGCGTCGCGGTCTCCGACGGCGCGAACGTCGTGAAAACCGACGCCGAGGGCTATTACTCCTTTACGAGCGACCTTGCCTCGGCCGATTTCGTGCGCATCTCCATACCTTCGGGGTACGAGACCTCCCGCGACGGCATCCTCCCGGCATTCTACGCGCCCATCGACCCCGCCGCGACCGACGTGCAGCGCTTCGATTTCGACCTGACCGCCGCGGACAACACCCGCCACCTGCTGCTGGTTATGGCCGACGTGCACGTCTCGGGACGCAAGCCGGGCTATCCCGACGACGGCGGAACGGTCGTCGCCGAGCTCGACGCCCGGCAGTGCCGCGAACGGTTCGTCCCCGCGCTCGCCGCCCACGCGGCCTCGGCTCCCGAAGGCTGCCGCGTCTACGGGCTGAGCCTGGGCGACATGACCCACTCGGAATACTGGTACTCGAAAAACTACTCCTTCCCGCAGTACATCGATGCGATGAAGGGCGCCGATTTCCCGATTTTCCACGTCATCGGCAACCACGACCACTGCCACAAGGTCGCCGACGACACGGCCGACGCCCAGTACAAGGCCGCGCTCGGCCCCACCTACTATTCGTTCAACCTGGGCCGCATCCACTACATCGTGCTCGACGACATGGTCTACAAAGGTTCGAACACCTACGACGCGCGGATCAACGACCGCCAGATGGAGTGGCTCCGCAAGGACCTCGCGGCGACGGACCCCGCCGTGCGCGACGTGGTCGTGGCGATGCACGTCCCGACTGTCAGCGGGCTGCAGACGAACGGCTCCTATAAAAAGGCCCTCGGGAATTTCGACGAATTCTACGCGCTTTTCGCCGACTACAACCTGACGGTCCTGAGCGGACACTGGCACCACGCCCACACGGTCCGCATCAGCGACAAGGCCTCCGAATACATCCTCCCGGCCGCGTGCGGCACGTGGTGGTACAAACTCCTTTGCAACGACGGAACCCCGGCGGCCTTCGCGGCCTGGACCGTCAACGGGACTTCCGTGAGCCGCCGCACCGTTCCCATCGGCGACGAGTACGCCGCGGAACGTTACCGCGTCTACAACAGGGGCGTGACGACCAATACCGGGACCGTCGCCCCCGGAACGGCCTCGGACCCCGCCGGAGGCTCGCCCGCGGTGCTGGTCAATCTCTGGGAGATGCGCCCCGACTGGACCTTCGACTGCTACGAGAACGGCGTGCCGACCTCGGGCCGGCTGACCCGCGTGGCGCGCTACGACCCCATCCACCGCGATATGTGCAACCGGGGACTGATCGGATGGCAGCGGTATTCGTGGTGCGCGACGGTCCGCACGGCCGACCACTGGCTGCAATACGTTCCCGCTGACCCCGCGGCAGCCATCCGGATCACGGTGACCGACCAAACGGGAGCGCTGCTGCACGTGATCGACACGAAAATCGAATAAATCCGAATTCACCTATAGATTTAACATGATGAAAAACAGAAAGATTCTACTCTTCCTGACTGCCGCCGCATTGCTCGCGGCGCCGGCCCGGAGCGCCGGGCTGCCGCCCCTGCCCGACAAACCGGGAGCCACGGTCAAAGGCTACGTCGAATGCGAGGGGCGCGGCATCGAAGGGGTCGTCGTCTCCGACGGTTTCAACGTCGTGAAGACCGATGCCGAAGGCCGCTACTGGCTCAAAACCAAGCTGTCTCGCTCGGAGTTCGTGATGATCTCCACGCCGAGGGGCTACGACCCGGAGGTCTATTCCGGCTTCCTGCCCAAATTCTTCTGCGCCCTCGACAAGACGGCGGACAAGAAGAGCGTCCAGCAGTTCGACTTCCACCTCACACGCGCCGCCAACGACGACCACACGCTGCTCGTGGTGGCCGACGAACACGTCTCGGGCCGCGTGATCGACATCCCGCCCGGCAGCGGCAACGTCATCGCCCCGGTCGACTCGGTGCAGTTCCGCGACGACTTCATGCCCCGGCTGGTCGAGTATGCCGACAGCCTGATGCGGCATACGCCGGTCTACGGACTGAACCTGGGCGACATGACCCACTCGGAATACTGGTTCCGCAACAAGACGGGCATGGCCGAATACCTGCGTCTGGCCCGCGACACCCCCTTCCTGATGTACCACGTCATCGGCAACCACGACCACTGCCACAAATACGAAAACGACTACGAGGCCGAAGCCGAATACCGCAAATATTTCGGGCCTACCTACTACTCGTTCAACATCGGCAGGGTCCACTACGTCGTGCTCGACGACATGCTCTACCACGGGCGCAACAAGTACGACAAGATCATCGCCCCGGAGCAGCTCGCATGGCTCTACAAGGACCTCCGGGCGCTCGACCCCGGAATCCGGAAACTCGTCGTGGCCTGCCACGTGCCCCTCGCGGCCAACAACGGGGCCTGGGACGACATCTGGTACAACCTCAAAAACAAGGACGAACTGTTCGTGCTGCTGCAGGATTACGACGTGACCATCATGACGGGCGACTGGCACACCGAGGGCACCACGCGCGTCAGCGACCGGATCGTGGAGTACGTCCATCCGGCCGTCACGGGCAACTGGTGGTACCGTCAGGGCGTCTGCAGCAACGGATACCCCGCCGCCTTCACCGAGTATGTCTTCCGGGGCGACCGTCTCGAAAGCCGTTCGCTCGTCGACTGGGCCAACGGCAACAGCAAACAGCAGTACCGGGTCTACAACAAGGGCGTCACCTCGAACACGGGCATCGCCAGCGCCTCGGCGCTCGATCCCGCGGGCGGCGCGCCGTCGGTGCTGGTCTTCTTCTGGGGCATAGCCCCCAACTGGACCTTCGTCTGCCGAGAGAACGGCGAGCAGACCTACGGACGAGGCCAGCTGGTCCAGCGCTACGACCCGCTGGCCCGATCGCTGGTCGAGGAGGGCGTCATCCCCTACGAACGCTACGCCTGGCTCAAGCAGAAACCCGTGCGTCTCTACCTCTACACCCCGAAGGACCCCGGCGCCGAGATCGAGATCGTCGGCACGGACCACATCCTCAACCGCGACTTCCGCGTGGTCACGCGGATCGAGCGCTGAACGAAGCACCCCTAAAACACTATCTGAAATATGAGAAAATTCTGCAAAATGATCGGTACGCTGACCGTACTGGTATCGGTTGCCCTCTCCACCCTCGCGGCCCAGCCGGCCTCCGAGGTCCGGGGAACCGTCACCGACGGCGACAGCGGCAGGCCGCTTGCCGGCGTGAGCGTAACGCTCTCCGGCTCGGCGGTGTCAACCACGACCGACGCGAAGGGCGCCTATGCCATCCGGGTTCCCTCCGCCGCAGCCGTGCTCGAATTCTCCCGCGAAGGCTACCAGACCCGGAAAGTCCCCGCCGAAGGACGGGCGCAGGTCGACGTCGCGCTGAAACCCGCAGCCCGGACCCCGGGCGTGGTGAAGGGCGTCGTCACCGACAGCGACAGCGGAAGTCCGCTCGCCGGCGTGACCGTCGTGCTCTCGGGCTCGTCGCGGGGAACCACGACCGACGCCAAAGGCGCCTGGAGTCTCTCCGTGCCCTCCGCCGAGTCGGTCCTCGACTTCTCCTACCTGGGTTACGTGCCCCAGAAGATCCGGGTCGGCAACCGCTCGCAGATCGACATCTCGCTGGCGGCCGACAACAAGGACATCGACGAAGTGGTCGTGATCGGCTACAGCGAAGTAAAGAAGACCGACCTCACGGGTTCGGTGACCAACGTCAAGATGGGCGACATCAAGGACGTGCCGGTCGTGTCGGTCGACCAGGCGCTGCAGGGCCGCGTGGCCGGCGCCGACATCATGTCCACATCGGGCGACCCGACCGCCTCGACCTCGATCCGCATCCGCGGCACCCGTTCGATCACCGCCTCGAACGAACCGCTGATCGTCGTCGACGGCATCATCGACGCCGTGCAGGACCTGAGCGACATCAACTCGGCCGACATCGAGTCGATCTCGGTGCTCAAGGACGCTTCGTCGACGGCCATCTACGGCGCGCGCGGTTCGAACGGCGTCATCATCGTCACCACGAAGAAGGGCAATCCCACGGTGAGCAAGCCGTGGATCACGCTCAAGGCCGACATGGGCTTCTCGCAGCTGCCCCGCAACCTCGACGTGATGAACGCCACGGAATTCGCCCTCTACCGCAACGACGTGACCTATTTCAACTGGCAGATGGGCAACCGCCCGGTCCAGGACTACACCTACAACGACCCCTATTCGCTGGGCAAGGGCACCAACTGGATCGACGAGATCACCCGCACGGCTCCCTACCAGAACTACAACCTCTCGGTGTCGGGCCGTTCGAAGACCAGCAGCTATTTCGTGTCGCTGGGTTACAGCGACATCCAGGGCATCGTCGACGACAGCGGTTTCCAGCGCACGACGGCCCGCGTCAACGTGTCGCACGACTTCGCCAAATGGTTCACCGCGGGCGTCAACTCGTCGCTCTCCTACCGCGACGAGGCCAACAACAAGGCCAACATCGGCGGTTCGTCGGTATGGAACGCCGCGACCTACCTGGCTCCCGTGCTGGGTCCCGAGGACACCTACAACCCCTTCTACGGCTCGGGACAGACGATCAACAACCCGCGCTACACGATCGACCTGAACGAAAACACGCTGGAACGCTTCGCCTCGACCAACACGCTGTACGTGGACATCAAGCCCGTCGAGGGGCTGAAGATCAGCAGCAAGTTCACCTACTACCTCTACCAGCGCCACGACTACCGCTTCTACCCGAGCACGCTGCCCGTCAAGAACGAGGGCGAAGGCGGCGAGGGCTACCGCGCCGAATACGACACGCGCACGCTCTCGACCGAGAACACCGTAACCTACGCCTACACCGCCAAGACGGGCCACCAGTTCGACGTGATGGGCGGTTTCACGGGTTCGAAATCGCGGCTCAACGGCTTCGACCTCAACGCCAAGGGGCTGATCGTCGACGACAACAAGTGGAACAACATGAACGGCATCTACGACAAGGAGAACTACACGAGCACCTCCTACACCAACTACATCACCAAGATGTCGGTGCTGGCCCGCGTGAACTACAACTACAAGAAACGCTACTACCTGACGCTGACCGGGCGTTACGACGGTTCGTCGAACTTCGCGGCCAACCACAAGTGGGGCTTCTTCCCCTCGGCGGCCGTCAAGTGGAACATCTCGAACGAATATTTCATGCGCCGCGTGCGCTGGATCGAGGAGCTGTCGCTGCGCCTGAGCGCCGGGCGAACGGGCAACGACGCCATCAAGCCCTACCGTTCGATCGAGGCCTACACCTCGACCTCGGGCGGCTACCTGCTGGGCGGCTCGCAGTCGACGGCGTTCTATCCGGTGCGCGTGGCGAGCGACAACCTCACGTGGGAGACCACCGACCTCTACAATGCCGCCATCGACGCCTCGCTGTTCAAGAAACGCCTGAACATCACCTTCGAAGCCTACATTTCGAAGACCCGCGATCTGCTGCTCTCGGTCCAGAAAGCCGCGCAGTCGGGCTTCCCGAGCCACTTCGAGAACATCGGCCGCACGTCGAACAAGGGCGTGGAACTGACCGTCGAGACGCGCAACATCGTCAAACCCAAGTTCTCGTGGTCCACGTCGCTCACGCTCTCGCACAACAAACAGCAGGTCGAGGACATCGGTTCGGAGGATTTCGTCAGCGCCATGAACAGCCCCGGCAACAGCCAGTACATGATGTACGGCTACGTCAAGGGCCGTCCGCTCAACGCCCTCTGGGGCTTCAAGTACGGCGGCGTGTGGCACAACCAGGAGGAGATCGAGCGCAACAAGGTGACCAACACCTATGTTTCGGCCACGACCTCGCTCAGCCCCGGCCTGCCGCGCTACGTCGACACCAACAACGACGGTTCGCTGGACCAGAAGGACCTGGTCTACCTGGGCAACGCCGATCCCACGATCTACGGCGGCCTGCAGAACACGTTCAACATCGGGCAGCTGAAGGTCGGCGTCTACTTCGCCTATTCGCTCGGCGGCAAGATCTACAACTATTCGGAGCTCTACATGGCCGGAACCTTCTCCTCGAACCAGTACCGCTACATGGCCAACTCGTGGCATCCGGTGCGCAACCCCGATTCCGACCTGCCCCGCGCCGGCGCCGTGCAGGTGCACGTGCCGAGCGACCTGCAGGTGCACGACGCATCGTACCTGCGTCTGAAAAACGTCTCGTTGGGCTACACGTTCGACCTGCGCAAGCGGGTGAAATGGCTGCGCGACATCACGCTGAGCGTCAGCGGCGAGAACCTCTACCTGTGGTCGAAATACAACGGCTTCGACCCCGACGTCTCGACGTCGAGCGAAAGCTCGACCCTGCGGCGCGTCGACATGGGCGCCTATCCGCGGGCGCGCACGGT
>CATKXN010000110.1 GCA_949840605.1 uncultured Alistipes sp. | reverse complement strand
CGATATGCGCAGAGCGCATCGATAGAGACAATCCCCCGGCCCCTTTGAAAAGGGGCGGCGCGTCTGAACCGTGAGTTCCTCTCGGCGAAGTTCGAGGACTAATAACCGCGGACGGCGTAAAGGTCGAAGGCCGGAGCAATGCTCCGGCCCTTTGCGTAACGCGCGATATGCGCGGTGCGCATCCATATCGACAATCCCTTCCTGCCTTCGTTTTATCCTTGTTCCGGCATGTTACCGAATCCGTTCGTAACGGCTATCGGTGCAAATCAAATCTTCGGTTAACGGAGCCACGGAGCGAAATGTGCTATACTCTATTTTACCCGACACCCTTCCGAGATTCAATTCAGGAAGAACTATTTTCGAATTCACGATATCGACATTCAACACATCGGCCGTCCCGTTCAACGAAAGGCCTTTTACATCTTCCGCTTTCAGATCGAGGTACCGAGCCGACAAATTCAGCCGAAAGCACTTCGGTCGTCGAAGACCGATTACGCAGGAATCAACCATAATACTTCCCCGTGAACAAACATGTCCCCCGGACTTTACCATAAGATTGCTCAACGTATTCACAGTCACCGTAGCACGGCCTTTCCGGTACATTCGTCCGCCGCGCGGATCAACATTCCCCGCCGCAACGTATTTGCGTTCGCTCTCATCGGGGTCCGCACTTCCTTTCCATCGCAGACTCGGCATTTTCGTATATCCCAGCCGCAGACATCCGTCTTGCGACAATTCGCATTTCAAATAGGGCGCCAAACGGTCATCTACCGACAACTCCACCCCACAGATATCTCCCTGCCGAATTTCGATATCAAAATGATCGTCCACGATGACACCCGTAATCATCGCGCCCTCCAGTTTGTGAACTTCGACTGTTTTCTGGGCAAAGGAACAACTGCCCGCAAATGCCAGCAATGCCAGCAGCACATATTTCTTATTCATAGATTCCGTCATTTAGTCCGATCATTTTTTCGGCCGGATCGTCGAGAGACGCGCGACCTGCTTGAGGTCGAATCTGCCGTAAATATTCACGACAACGATCTCTTTCGCACCGTAGGTCAGCATCAGCAGTTCCGAATTGTCGGTGGCCGACGCTTCGCGGATATAGAATTTCGTGGTCTGGCCCTCCTCGGTCCCGGACATCACCAGCTGGAATTTGAAATCCGGATCGGCCGCCAGTTTCTCCGCATCGGCGACGAACCGCTTCCCGTCACCCCTGTCGAGCGATACGATGCGGATATACTCGATGCCGCCGAGCAACCGGGCCAACCCCTCGTCTCCCTTTTCAGCCGCCTGGCGGCTCATCATCCGCATCATCTTCCGCTCGAGCTGCACGCTGGTGAAACCCTCGGCCTTCGTATAGCGGTCGAAGAATTTCCACGAGGCGTTCTGTCCCCGAACCAGGAACGGCAGCAGAACCAGCAGGATCAACAGCAAACGTTTCATGGCCACGCGCTTTTACATAAAGACACAAACGCCGAACGACAGCGGATGGCACGCGGGTCCCGCACTGCTTTTGAACAACGACGTCACGCCGTAACGGACATAGACGCCAACCCCGCCGTAGGAGACCGATCCCCCGACCCCGAACTGGAAGGGATTCACCCCGGAAAGGGAGTTCTTCACCTTCGGCTTCTTATAGATCGCATTGGCCCCGAGCACGAAATCGCAATACCCCACGACCGCGATGCGCAGGCGCCGGACCGGATCGAACGAGAACTGCAGCGGAACGCCCAGCGACGTGGTGCGGAACTTCGACTTGCCGGCCTTCTCGTCCAGCTCGACGGGCACGATCAGGCCGTCCGGACGGCTCAGCGTAACGCTGTTGTCCGAGAGGCGGTAGTTGTCGACCGTATAGCGCAAGCCGGTCGAAAACTCGAATTTCCCCCGTTTGTCCAGACGCACCGCCATCCCGACGGGCGTCACGCCGAAATGAAACGAATTGCCGGGCCGCAAATCGAGGAAATCACCCGTTCCGGCGGGATAGCCCGCATAATCGACGCCCGTCAGGAAATTGAAACCCATCTCGATTCCGTCGAAAAGCGTTCCCTTGACCAGCGAACGGGACTTCTTCGATGAAACGCGGTGCGGCGCCTGACCGAGTGTAATGCCGAATCCCGCCACCTCGAGGACCATGTCGTTCCCGTCGGCGGCGCGGCGCATGGTGACCGGTCCCGTGTCGACATCCCCTATTCGTTGGAGGGAATCCGCCGGCTGCGCCGAAGCGCACAAGCCCGGCAGCATGAAAATACCCAGAAAAAGAAACAGTTTGTTCATGGCATATCGTTTTTACTTGTTCTTTATCAATTCGTCCACCATTCGTCCCGACTCCTCCAAAGCGGAGAACGATTCGAAATAGACCGTCGTTTGCAGGGCCACCTCCTTGTCGTAGACCGCCACCCCGTCGATATAACAATAGGGCTTGCGCAGCAGGTCGGCGCAGACAAAGAGCCCGATCACGATGGCCGCCGCCGCGGCAATCCCCCAGAGCGGCGCCATGCGCCGCACCCGGCGGGGCTTCCAACACTCCGGAGAACGCTCCCCGGCCAGCGCGTCCAGTCCCTCCATCAACGTCCGCACCTCCCGCAGCGAGTCCGGCACGTCGTCCGCCCGCCGCATCCGTTCGCGCAGTTCGCGCTCCTCCGCATCGGTCGCCTGCGCCGCAAACCAGCGTTCCGCAAGCCGTTCAATCCGTTCTTGTCGTTCGTTCATCGTCCGTCATTTTTTTCAGTACCTCTCGCAATCCGTTGCGGGCGCGGGAGAGGATCACGCGCACCTGCGCTTCGTCACAACCGACCATTTCGGCGATCTCGCGGGTAGGATACCCCTCGATATCCTTCAGGTGGAGCACCTCCCGCTGGCGCTCGGGGAGACAGGCCAGCGCCCGCCGCACCAGTTCGCGCATCTCCCAGCGTTCGGCGTCGGCCGCCGCCGAACGCTCCGTCCACCCCGCAACGGCGGCGTCCCGGCGGCCGGCAGCCCGGTGCCGGCGCAGCAGGTCCAGACAACGGTTGCGCACGGCCGCCATCACGAATGAATCGACCCGGCGGCATCCTTCCAACCGCCCCCGCTCGCGCCACAAGCGCTCCAGCAAATCGTGCACGGCATCGTCCGCTTCGGCCGGCGAAAGCAGCAGGCTCTGGGCGTAGCGGAACATACGGTCGCGGAGCGGCAGGACAAGCGAGGTGAATTCGGACTCCTTCATTGTATCTGTAAGACGAAGCTGAGAGGCAAAACGCAACAATGCAAACCCAAATATCGGAATTTTTTCACCGAAATAGCCCTGTTCTATATATAGGCACTCACTTTTTTTGAAAAAATACAGTACTTTGCATTGCATAATACTAAAATTCGTATTATACGTATTATATTTGCATTATCAAAATAGTAGGAATCGCAAAACATTCGACTGCGACAACGTTAGACAACTATGAAAGAGACTGTAAACGCGAACATCGGCTCCATGGCCTTCACCCTCGACAAGGATGCTTACCGGGCACTGGGCAACTATTTCGACGACATCCGCCGCCGTCTTCCCGAAGGCGACGCCGAAACCATGGGCGACATCGAACGGCGCGTGGCGGAGATCTTCCGCGAGAAGGTCGCTTCGCCCATGCGGGTCATCACGCTCGATGTGGTCCGTGCGACGATGGAGCAGCTGGGCTCCCCGGCCGATTTCGGAGAGCCCCGCGGCACGGTGCCGGACGGAACGGAACCCGCCGGAGAAGAGCCCGGCGAACCGGCGCCCCGCAGGCTCTACCGTTCGCGCACGGAACGTTCGATCGCCGGCATCTGCGGCGGACTGGCCGAATACTTCGACGCCGACCCGACGCTGATCCGCCTCGTAATGCTGCTGCTGATCCTCTTCGGAGGGCTCTCGATCTGGGCCTACATCATCCTCTGGATCGTCATTCCCGAGGAACCCGCCCGCAAATTCAACATCAACCGCAAACGATAAAAAAATCACGCATATGGCAACGAACGACAACAGGCGGTTATTCCGCTCGCAAGACAGCATCATCGCCGGCGTCTGCGCCGGGCTGGCCGAATATTTCGGACTCGACACCTCGCTGGTCCGCATCGCGACCCTGATCCTGATTCTCTTCGGAGGACTTTCGCTCTGGATCTACATCATCCTCTGGCTGATCGTCCCGAAAGCTCCCAAAAGGTTAACCGAATAGCATCATGGCCGAAGACAACGTAAAAGCGCAGATGCGCAAAGGCATCCTGGAGTACTGCATCCTCGCCATTCTCTCCCGCGAGGATTCGTACGCTCCGAAGATCATCGCCGAACTCAAACAGGCGGAGATGATCGTAGTCGAGGGTACGCTCTACCCGATCCTCACCCGGCAGAAGAACGCCGGACTGCTGACCTACCGCTGGGAAGAGTCGCCGCAGGGCCCTCCCCGCAAATACTACACGCTCACGGACAAGGGCCGCGAATACCTCGCGACGCTCGACCAGACGTGGGACGAACTCGTCGGACAGATACGGCTTATCCGCCACGGAAAATAACGCACGATTACCCCCTAAAAACCATACGCCATGAAAAAGATTCTGCTGATCGCCGCCCTGATCGGAGCCATGCTCTCCGTCAGCGTCTATGTCGTCTCGATCGCAACGCCGCTGCTGGGCAAAAGCATCAAAGGCAGCGGCCATATCGTCACGAAAACCCTTCCCGCCCCCGATTTCAACGCCGTCGACGCGTCGCGCGCCGTGAAGGTCGTCATCTCGGCCGAAGCACCGGACATCCGCATCGAGGCCGACGACAACCTGATCGACCTGGTGGTCGCCGAGACCCGGGGCAAGACCCTCGAGGTGACTCTCGACAAAAAGGTGAACAGCATCCAGAACGGCAACGTCACGGTAACCATACCGGCCAACGGCGGAGAGATCCGCTCGCTCAAGGCATCGAGCGCCTCGAAGATCACGTGCGACGTAACGCTCCGGGCCGACAAATTCACGATCGACGCTTCGAGCGCCTCCAAGGTCGAGGCCGCCGTGGAGGCCGCATCGTGCTCGATCGGCACTTCGAGCGCGTCGAATGTCTGTGCGAAGGTAAAGGCCGTCGACTGCACGGTCGACGCTTCGAGCGCCTCGAAGATCGCACTCTCCGGTTCGGCCGAGAACTTCACGGCCGACCTCAGCTCGGCGTCGAAACTCGACGCCGCGAAGTTCTCCGCCGTCAACGCCGCCGTCGACTCGTCGAGCGCCTCAAAGGCCGACATCTCCTGCAGCGGAAAGCTTACGGCCAGCGCTTCGAGCGGGTCGTCGATCCGTTACACGGGCGACTGCCAAACCTCGCTGAGCAAATCGAGCGGCGGCAGCATCCGCAAAAACTAATATCCGAGCAACCGACAACCATGAAAGAGGTCAAAAAATGCAGCATATCGGGCGTGGCGTTCACGATGGACACCGACGCCTACGAAGCCCTCGAGGCTTATCTCGACAGCCTGAAAAAGAGCTACGGGGAGACGGCCGACGGCGCCGAGATCGTCGCCGACATCGAGGCGCGCATCGCCGAGCTGATCCTCTCGGCGCAGGACAACACCCGCGTCGTGGAAAAGCCCCTGGTCCTGAACATCATCCGTCAGATGGGCTCCGTCGAGGACATCTCCGACCAGAACGCCGACCGCGACCTGCACTGCGACACGCCGCGCATCCCCCGCCGCCTCTACCGCGACACGGAGAACGCCAAGCTGGGCGGCGTCTGCGCCGGTATCGGCAAGTATTTCGACATCGACCCCGTGTGGGTGCGGCTGGCGCTGTTCCTGCCTCTGCTGCTCACCTGCTTCGGATGGATTCCCTTCCTGCACTGGTTCAGCCCGATGTTCGGCAATCTGTTCGGCATCTTCCTGATCTGCTACTTCATCATGTGGTTCGCCGTCCCGGCGCCCCGCACGGCGCGTCAGAAACTCGAAATGAACGGCGAGAAAATCACCGCGCACTCCATCGGCGACGTCACCTCGGCCGCAGCCAGCGCCGATCCCGACGCCCGGGCCAAGCCGATCATCGCCGAGGCGGTCTCGGTCTTCGGCAAGGTGGTGCTGATCCTGCTGAAAATCTTCGCCGGATTCCTCGTCTTCGGGCTTATCCTGGGCGCCTGCGCGCTGATCATCGGACTTTTCGCCGTCATCGTCGGCGGGGAGAGCCTCTTCGCCCCCGAAATACTGGGCAATACCGTCTCGATCTGGGTCGCGAGCCTCGGCATACTGACTGCACTGATCCCGCTGATCCTGCTGATCTACGTGCTGATGTGTCTGATCGCCTCGCGCAAACCCGGCGGCAAAACCGTCCTGGCCATCTTCCTCGTGTGGCTCGCCACGGTCATCGCCGTATCGTGCGTGGCGATCCGCGAAAACGTCGGCGACAAATTCCGCAAGAAGCGCGACGCCGTCGAACAGGTGTTCCGAAGCGAAATCGTCATCGACGGCGACACCACGACGCTGGAACGCCTGCTGGAGGACTACGACGACGAGAGCGTGATCGAGGAGGGCCGCAAGACCCTGCATATCGCCGTGCCCTCGAAATCGATCGACATCACCGTCGACAAGAATCAGGGGCGCCTGTCGGTCAACGCCGACGGCAAGGAGGTCTCGGTCCGGGCCGGGGAAAAAGACGGAAAGGCCTCGGTGACCGTTTCCGCCCGAGACAAGACTACCTCCGCAACCGAAGCGGACGAATAGACGCAGGCGCAATCCGAATAAAAAGTTCACTCCCGACAGGGGCGGCATCCTTTTTGGGCCGCCCCTGTTTTTTGATTTTTTTTGTATATTTGGCTGCGCCTTAGATACTCTTGCTCGGCAATGCTCAAATAAATTTGACATTGCCCTCGCTTATTCGTATCTTTGGGCGGTTTTGTCTTAAAAGCAACGTAAAGTATGGCCGGAATCAAATGCATCGGCATCCTGACCTCGGGCGGCGACGCCCCGGGCATGAATGCCGCAATACGCGCGGTGACGCGCAGCGCGATCTTCAACGGATTCACCGTAAAAGGGATCATGCGCGGATATAAGGGACTCGTCTTCAACGAGATCGTCGAATTCAAATCGCAAAGCGTCAGCAACATCATCCAACTGGGCGGCACGATCCTCAAGACGGCGCGCAGCCAGGAGTTCACCACCCCCGAGGGCCGCAAGGCCGCCTACGACAACATGGTCGCCGCAGGCATCGACGCCCTGGTGGTGATCGGCGGCGACGGTTCGCTGACCGGAGCGGGCATCTTCGCCCAGGAGTTCAACGTGCCGATCGTAGGACTTCCCGGAACGATCGACAACGACCTGGGAGGGACCGACTCGACGATCGGTTACGACACGGCGCTGAACACCATCATGGAGGCGGTCGACAAACTGCGCGACACGGCGTCGAGCCACGAGCGGCTGTTCTTCGTCGAGGTGATGGGCCATACGGCGGGTTACCTGGCGCTCAACAGCGCCATCGCCACGGGTTCCGAGGCGGCAATCATCCCGGAGATGGAGACCGAAGTCGACCAGCTGGCCGAACTCATCAACCACGGCTTCCGCAAGAGCAAGAACTCGGCGATCGTGATCGTCGCGGAGAACCCCAAGACGGGCGGCGCCACGGCGCTGGCCGAGCGCGTGAAGAAGGAGTTCCCGCAGTACGACGCGCGGGTGACGATCCTGGGCCACATCCAGCGCGGCGGCTCGCCGACGGCCGTGGATCGCATCCTCGCCTCGCGCATGGGCGAGGCGGCCATCGAGGCCATCCTCGACGGACAGCGCAACGTGATGATCGGCACGATGAACGGCAAGATCGTCTACGTGCCCTTCGCCAAGGCCGTGAAACACGACAAGGGCATCGACCGCGGCGCGCTGGACCTGGTAAAGATACTGTCGATATAGGAACCGAAAAACACCCGAACTCAAGCAAATGAAACGCGTCATCGGCATCGGCAACGCCCTAACGGACATGCTGGTCAACCTGAAAACCGACTCCGTACTGGGGAGGTTCAAATTAGCCAAGGGCTCGATGAGCCTCGTGGACACCGAACTGCAGACCGAAATCTCGAAATCGGTAGCAGGTCTCCCTTATTCGCTTTCGCTCGGCGGATCGGCCGGCAACACCATCCGGGCCATGGCCCAGCTGGGCAGCAGCGTCGGATTCATCGGCAAGGTGGGTCCCGACACCACCGGCGACTTCTTCGTGCAGGCGCTGGACAACCTCGGCATCGAGCCGGTCATCTTCCGCGGCAAGGAGCGTTCGGGCAAATGCGTGTCGCTGATCTCCGCCGACGGCGAGCGCACGATGGTCACCCATCTGGGCGCGGCGCTGGAACTCTCGGCCGCGGAGATCGAACCGGCGATTTTCGAAAGCTACGACTGCCTCTACGTCGAAGGGTATCTGGTGCAGAACCACGAACTGATCCTCAAAGCCGCCCGCACGGCCAAGGAGTGCGGCCTGAAAGTCGCCATCGACCTGGCCAGTTTCAACATCGTCGCCGAAAACCTCGAATTCCTGCGCGGGCTGGTGCGCGACTACGTGGACATCGTCTTCGCCAACGAGGACGAGGCCAAGACCTTCACCTGCGAGGGCGAACCGCTGAACGCCCTGCAGGCCATCTCCGAGATGTGCGAGTTGGCCGTGGTCAAGATCGGCATCAAGGGGGCGCTTATCAAGCAGGGCGACGAGGTCGTGCACGTCGGCATCATGGCCGCGGCCAGGCGCGTGGACACCACCGGAGCCGGGGATTTCTACGCCGCGGGCTTCCTCGCGGGGCTCTGCGACGGGCTTTCGCTCCGCCAGTGCGGCACGATCGGCGCCATCACCGCCGGCAAGGTGATCGAGGTCGTGGGCACGACCTTCGGCGAGGAGGGCTGGCAGGACATTCACCGGCTGGTGAACAAGGTCAAAAACGAAAAATATTTGTTTTAAGGAACAAAGGGGTTAATTTCCATTCAACCCCTTGTTCCTTAACACATCAGCACATACCGGAACCACAGATGGTATCTTCCGGAAAACTGGCTATTAATCGATGTCCCTGCGGCGTCCCGCCGTATTTGCAATTCTGACCCCACCCCAAGCCCCTCCCTCGGGAGGGGCTTATCGCATGCGATCACAGCCTGCCTTACCATTTTATCTTCGAGAACAGCCCCCGGCTGATCCCGCAGCGCATGCGCAACAGCCAGACCGATCTGCGGGGCGGCATCGTCAGGCACAGCCCGAGCGTCGCAGCCCATTTGGCCAGCTCCAGCGCATAAGTCTTCGGCAGCCGGCGGTGGATCTGCGCCCGGAGGCGCTGGCTGACGCCGACATTGTAGCTCAGCCGCCGGAAATAGGCCACGGTGAGTTTCGACGGGGGGATGATGTGCCACATCACGGCGTCGGGCACGTACCAGATCGTTTCGCCGCCCGCAAGAAGCCGCTCGAAGAAATCGTTCTCCTCGCCGCCGATCAGTTCGCCGTTCACACGGCCCAGCGAGGGGTCGAATCCCCCGTACCCCGCCAGTCCGGCACGCCGGAACGCCATATTGCCGCCCCCCGGAACCCGTCCCGCAGGAAACGGACGCACCGCGGGACCGAAATCCATCGGGTTGGCGATCGGCATCTCGACATATTTCGACATCCAATCGGGACGCCCCTTCGGATATTCGGCGACGATGCGCCCGCCGGCCACGATGGCGTCGGGATGCGTGTCGAAAAAGTCGAGGTAGGCGCGCAGGAACCCCGGATTCACCCGTTCAT
>CATKXN010000109.1 GCA_949840605.1 uncultured Alistipes sp. | reverse complement strand
CGGCTGGAAAACCACATCCTCCATGTGCGCATCCAGTCGAGCGTACTGCGATCGGAACTTTTCTACCAGCGCGAAGCGCTCCGGGAGGAGATCAACCGGCGCTCCGGGGTCCGGCTGGTCAACGCCGTGATCATCCGATAAAAAAATGCCCCTCCGACGGAGGGGCATTTTTCGTATAAGACCGTTGCGGGTCTATTTGATGATCGCGGCACGATTGGCGGCCTGCACCTTGAAGATGTCGGCCTCATTGCCCTTACCCTCATAGGTCAGCTGCTTGGGATTCACGCCCTTCGAAACGAGGAAGTCGTAAACCCGTTTTGCGCGGTTCTGTGCGACGCGCTTGTTGCCGGCCTTGGTGCCCGTCTGCTGGTCGGCGCGGCCGACGATCCGGTAGACGTTCTCCGACGGTCCTTTCTTGATCCGCTCGGCGATCAGTTCGAGCCGGGTCTTCTCCTGCGGCGTCAGCCACGACATGCTGTAATCGAAGAGGATGATCGAGGTCTCCGCAGCGAGGGACTCCTCGGCGGCCACAGCGGTGGCGACAGCCGCTTCGGCGGTCGTGGCGGCAGCGACTTCCGCTGCTGCTGCTGCGGCGGCCTGCGCATCGGCGAGCTGCTGCGCGAGCTGTGCGTTCTGCGCCTCCAATGCGGCGGCGGCAGCCATGCTTGCGGCTACGGCATCCTGGAAAGCCTGGATGTCGGCAGCCGTATATCCTGCGACTCCGCGCTGCCATCCGCGCTTGTTGAAGCGGTAGGTAAAGCCGGCCGTAGCCGAGAAGCCGAGCAGATAACTGCCGTCCAGACGGGCGGGACAGAGATCCGCCTTGGAAAGCAGGCCTTTAAGCTCGATATTGAAATCGAACGACGGCGAGAGGCGGAATTTGCTGAGCAGACCGTAGGCGAATGCGAATTCCTGATTGGTGTCGGAACCGTTGTCGCGCTGGCTCTTGTCCGTGAAGTTCGAAGCCATGTAACCGAAGCCGACGAACGGCACGGCATACCACGCACGGTCTTCACGGTAACCGCCGATCCAGTTCGAGAGGTTGACCATCAGGTCCGTATGGGCGAACAGGTAGGGCCAGGTCATCTTCCCGGCCTCGGGATCGTAGTTGTTGAACCACCCGCCCTGCAACTGGGCGCGCAGTCCGACTACCGGATGCACCCACTTGGTGAGCGAGAAGTTGCCCTCGAACCCGATACGGTCGCCCAGCGACTTGAGGTTCGTGCCGTTGCTGAGCGCCGTTCCGGCGCCCGCTCCGAGCGAAATTTCCCAGTTATCCCAAAAACCATTGGTAACGAAACCGGAGAAACTCGGCTTCTTGGGAGTGTCTTGTGCCCACGCGGCCGAGGCGAAGGCCGCAATCAGGAGAGTAAGAAAAATTTTCTTCATAACTAATAAATATTAAATAAGTCCTTGTCACTTGCGCAAAAGTACAGCAATCCCATCAAAAACCGTTCTCTTCTGACAAAAAAGTGCATTCAAAGAGCGTTTTCGAACTGAAAAAGCCGGAAAAGAAAATTTTTCCGGCCTTTTTATATCACCTGATCAGGCGATTAGCGACGCATCATCCGCACTTGGAATAACCGCACGACATACAGGTAAGACATCCGTTCTGGTAGGCCATGTTCTCCTGGCCGCAGCTCGGGCACTTGCCTTTGGACTTCGTGCCGTCGACGATATACTGTTTCAGCGCGCGGCATACGCCCGTCTTCCAGGTGTTGATCGACTCGCTGTCCAGATGCAGGGACTCGATCAGCGACACGGTTTTCTCGATCGGCATGCCGTGGCGCAGCACGCCCGAGATCAGTTTCGCATAGTTCCAGAACTCCTCGTTGAACAGGCGCGAAATGCCGCCGATGGTGTTCGTGTAGCCGTATCGGTCGGTGTACTGGAAGTCGTAGCGTTTCGTGCCGTCCTCCTCGCGCACCTTTATAATAAAGCCCTTCTTGATCTTCGGCGGAATATACATGGCATCCTCCTCGATCTTACCCGTGAACACCTCGTAGGGACGTCCGTCCTGCAGACCCACGAAGGCGATCCAGTCCTCGGTGCCGTTCTTGAACCGCACGATGTCGGCGGGAATGGACTTCGGACGCTTCTGCACCTCGCCGGGATGCCCCTCGCAGCGCGTCTTTTTCTTGGAGTTCTTCTCCAGCAGCACGCCGTCGCGGCAGCCGTCGCGGTAGACCGTGACGCCCTTGCAGCCGCACTCCCACGCCGTGCGGTAAACGTCGGCCACCAGCGCCTCCGAAACGTTGTTCGGCAGGTTCACCGTCACCGAAATCGAGTGGTCGACCCACTTCTGGATGGCGCCCTGCATCTTCACCTTGGCCACCCAGTCGATGTCGTTGGCCGTGGCGCCGTGATAGGGCGACGCAGCGACCCACTGGTCCAGCTCGGCGTCGGAGATGGTCGAAAGCTTCGACGTGTCGTATCCGTTCGCCTCCAGCCACTTCACGAAATTGTGGTGGTAGACGTTGTACTCCTGGAACTTTTCGCCCGTTTCATCCTCGTAGTCGACATGCGTGTCGTGGTCCGAGGGGTTGATCTTGCGGCGGCGCTTGTACACCGTGCGGAACACCGGTTCGATGCCCGACGTGGTCTGCGACATGAGCGACGTGGTGCCCGTCGGGGCGATGGTCAGCATGGCGATGTTGCGGCGGCCGACCTTCGCCATCTCCTCGTAGAGCGCCGGATCGGCCTCGCGGATGCGCGCGATCATCGGATTGGCAGCCTCCTTCGCGGCATCGTAGACCGGGAATGCACCGCGCTCGGCAGCCAGCTTGACCGACGCACCGTAGGCCGCCAGCGCGAGGGCTTTCTGCACCTCGACGGCGAAGTCGATCGCCTCCTGCGTACCGTAGCGCAGCCCCAGGGCGGCGAGCATGTCGCCCTCGGCCGTGATGCCGAGGCCCGTGCGGCGGCCCTTCAGCGCCATTTCGCGGATCTTCTTCCACAGCTCCAGCTCCACGCGGCGCACGTCCATGTCTTCGGGATCGTCCTCGATCTTCTTGATGATCAGCTCGACCTTCTCCAGTTCGAGGTCGATGATGTCGTCCATCATGTGCATCGCCTTGCCGACATGGTCGCGGAACTTGTCGAAATCGAATTTCGCGTCGGCCTTGAAGGGATTCTCCACGTAGCTCAGCAGGTTCATGGCCAGCAGGCGGCACGAGTCGTAGGGGCAGAGCGGAATCTCGCCGCAGGGATTGGTCGACACCGTCGTGAAGCCCTCGTCGGCATAGCAGTCGGGGATGCTCTCGCGGATGATCGTATCCCAGAACAGCACGCCCGGCTCGGCCGACTTCCATGCGTTGTGGATGATTTTCTCCCAGAGTTTCTTCGCATCGATGTCCTGCTCGTATCGGGGATCGTCCGACTTGATCGGGAACTGCTGGTGGTATTTCTTTCCTGCGAGCGCCGCGCGCATGAACTCGTCATCGATCTTGATCGAGACGTTGGCGCCGGTGACCTTGCCCGTGTCGACCTTGGCGTCGATGAACCGCTCGGCATCGGGGTGCTTGATCGACAGCGACAGCATCAGCGCGCCGCGGCGTCCGTCCTGCGCCACCTCGCGCGTGGAGTTCGAATAACGTTCCATGAAGGGCACGATGCCCGTCGACGTCAGCGCCGAGTTCAACACCGGGCTGCCCGTGGGACGGATGTGCGAGAGGTCATGCCCCACGCCGCCGCGCCGCTTCATCAGCTGCACCTGCTCCTCGTCCATGCGGAAGATGCCGCCGTAGGAGTCGGCGGGATGCTTGTGGCCGATCACGAAGCAGTTCGACAGCGACGCCACCTGGAAATTATTGCCGATACCGGTCATCGGTCCGCCCTGCGGAATGACGTAACGGAAATGGTCGAGCAGTTCGAACGCCTCCTCCTTCGACAGGGGATTGGGGTATTTCCGCTCGATACGGGCGATCTCGGCGGCGATGCGTTCGTGCATCTCGCGCGGCGATTTTTCGTAAATGTTTCCGAAAGAGTCCTTGAGGGCGTACTTGCTCACCCATACCGTGGCGGCAAGATCGTCTCCGTCGAAATAGACTTTCGACTCGGCGACCGCATCGTTGTAATTGACCTTCTGCGGTTCTTCAGCTTTGGTGGCTTTTGACATAACTACTTTATTCTTATCTATTTTCTCAGATTTCTGCGTCCCGGCCGGGGAATCCCGGTTCTACAAAATTGCGGCTTTTCCCAATAAAAAACCAACGGCGGGGACCTAATTTATCCACAAATTATCTACAAAAGACGAAAAGGCGCGTCCCAGGCATCCGGGACGCACCTTCGGATGGTCCGCGGAGGCTACTTGACCGCCACGGCGTCGATTTCGACCAACGCCCCCATCGGCAGCGCCGCGACCTCGTAGCACATGCGCGCGGGCATCTCCGCCGTGAAAAACTCGGCATAGACGGCGTTCATGGCGGCGAAATCGCCGATAGACTGCAGCAGGACGGTGGTTTTCACCACGTCGGAATAATCGTATCCGGCTTCGCGGAGAATATGGCCCAGGTTCGTGAGCGACCGGCGCGTCTGGGCTTCGACGCCCTCGGCCATCCGGCCCGTCGCGGCGTCGATCGGCAGCTGTCCCGACACATAAAGCGCGCCGCCGGCCTCCACGGCCTGCGAATAGGGACCCACGGCTTTGGGCGCATGGGGTGATGCGATGATGGTTTTCATAAAACAATTATCTGAAAATTATATAAGTCTGCTTTCTGGCTTCCGACCGCCGTATTCGCAGCCTTCGGCTGCGTTTACAAATCCTACCCACCCCTAAATCCCCGCCTCGGCGGGGACTTATGCCCGCCGGCAGCGGAAATATCGGGTCCGGAAGTTGTACAAAGGTACGATTAATTCCCTATATTTGCAGCAACGAACAAACGAAAAATCAGATGAAAGTTTTGCTCAGAATTGCGGTTGTCGCTGTCGCCGCGGCACTTATCGCCGGATGCTGCAACTGCCGCGCCTACCAGAAAAAAGCCCGCCGCCCCCTGGTTGGGACCCAGTGGCAGCTGATCCAGCTCGGCGGGGAGACCGTCCGTCCCGAGAAGGGCACGTTCACCCTCACGCTGCTGGCCGAAGGCAGCCGGCTGTCGGCCGTCGGAGCCTGCAACCGCCTGTCGGGAGTCTACAAGACCGACGGGAAGCGCACCCTGAAAACGGGGCCGCTCGCCTCGACGATGATGGCCTGCCCCGGCATGGAGCGGGAGCACGCATTCGCACAGGCGCTCGAATCGACGACCCACTACGACATGGACGGTCCGATGCTGCTGCTGCTGAGCGACGGCAAACTGCGCGCCGTCTTCCAGGCGATGCCATGACGGAATCGCGCCGCAAAAAACATCCCGGTTCTCTTCGCCAGAGGACCGGGATGTTCGGTTTCGGGGGGGGGCGGCCTATTTCAGGTGCGGATTCAGGCGTCTCCACTCGTCCACGGGAGGCAGAATGCCCATCGAGATCACCTCGTCGCGCAGTTTGCACAGGTGCTCGTAGCTCTCCGTGAGCTTCTTGTGCTCCGCGGCCGTGCCCTGCACGTTCTTGTAGGCGACACCCTCTTTCGTGATGGAGGTCTCCATCGCCATCAGGATATGCTTGAATTCGTCGTTGTGCACGAACACCCCGGCAGGATATTCGAACGGCTTGCCGCCCATGGCCGCGGCGATCATGCAGATCGAGAGGTAGGCCGGGCTCTGGAACGACGAACGGCCCCGCAGGTCGATAATGTGCTTGCCGCCCTGGATCACCCGCTGCTGCAGATCGGCCCAGTCGCCCTCGGGCATCTCCTTGCCGATCAGCTCCGAAAGGGGGCGTCCGGCGACGAGCGTCGTCGAGGCGAAGACCGCCATCTGCTCGCCGTGGCCGCCGTAGGTGCGGCAGTTGCGGATTTCGTCGGGCGAAATCCTGAAGTATTTGGCCAGCTCCGAACGCAGGCGCGTGGAGTCGAGCGCTGCGAGGGTCGAGACCTGCGAGGGTTTCAGCCCCGCGTAGATCAGCGCGATGAGGCCCGTGATGTCGGCCGGATTGAAGACCACCACGACGTGCTTCACATCGGGGCAATAGGCCTTGAGGTCTTTGCCGAACTGGGCGGCGATCTCGGCGTTGCCTTTCAGCAGGTCCTCGCGCGTCATGCCCGCCTTGCGGGCAGCGCCTCCCGACGATACGACATAGGCCGCATCGGTCAGAGCCTCCCTGATGTCGGTCGTCCAGGTGATGTTCACCCCTTCGAAGGCGCAGTGGAACAGTTCCTCGGCCACGCCCTCGAGCGCCGGTCCGTAAGGATCGTACAGGCAAATGTTGGGCGTCAGGCGCATCATCAGCGCCGTCTGAGCCATGTTCGAGCCGATCATGCCGGCCGCACCCACGATGGTGAGTTTCTCGTTCGTTACAAAATCCATACGCATATTATTTTTTTAATATCTTCGTTACTCCAGCCGGCGGCCGGATTTCGGCTTATCGCAACCCGCTTCTTAAGCGGGCGGGCTATTCGATTTCGCGGCGGTTCAGCAAGGCGTGGGTGATCGTCAGTTCGTCGACGTATTCCAGCTCGTCGCCGAAGCCGATGCCCCGGGCGATGGAGGTGACTTTCAGACCGGGGAACTGCCTCAGGCGGTTCATCAGGTAGAAAAGCGTCGTTTCGCCCTCGACCGAGGTCGAGATGGCGAGAATCACCTCCTTCACCCCGCCGCGGGCGATGCGTTCGCACAGCAGGTCGATCTTCAGATCCGAGGGCGAGATGCCCTGCATCGGCGAGATCACCCCGCCCAGCACGTGATACATCCCCCGGTACTGGCGCGTATTCTCGACCGAAAGCACATCGGCGACCTGCTCCACGACGCAGATCGTCGCATGGTCCCGTTCGCGGTCGGCACAGATCGGGCAGACCTCCTCATCGGAGAGGTTGTTGCACTGCGAGCAGTACTTAACCTCGTTGCGGAAGCGGTCAATGCTGGCGGTCATCTCGGCCACCGAATCCCGCTCCATGCGCAGGATGTGGATGGCCAGGCGCAGCGCCGTGCGGCGTCCCACGCCCGGGAGTTTCGAAAGCTCGCCGACAACGTCCTGTAAAAGTTTCGACATCTAAATCGTTTCGATCGTTTTGCACTCGAGCCACCCCTTCTTGCCGTCGGCAATGGTGATCTCGCACCAGTTGTCGAGGCGGTCGGTGATCTCGACGAGCGTCCCCTCGTGCAGCACGAAGAGGTCCGTGGCCGACTTGTCGGGCGAACTCTTCACGGCGGTCGAGAGCGACATCACCACGGCTTGCGTGTCGTCCAGCATCTCGCGCCGCTCGCCCACGGCGAACCAGCTCGTGAGCATGAACACCGCCACGGCGGCGAGCGTTCCGTAAAACCCCGTCTTGCGCAGCGGCAAACGCTGTGCCAACAGATACGTCAGGAACAGCGCCAGGGCGCAGGCCAGCGCCGCGAGCGACAGGAGGCTCCACGCCGTACAGCTCATCGTATGGCGCACGCCGCGCATCCACTCCGTGAGGAAGAACTCGGGAATCTGCTCGATATTGTCTTTCGTGCGGGCTTCGGCGACGCTCAGATTGTAGCGGATGTCGTCGCTGCCCGGGGAGAGCCGCAGCGCCCGGCGGTAAAAAAGAATGGATTTGCCCAGCCGCCCCTCCTTGAAGCAGGCGTTGGCCAGATTGTAGTAGAGTTTCACAGAGGAGAGTCCCTGCGCGAGAATCCGTTCGTAAATCTCCGCCGCGGTGTGGAAATCCCCGTTGACATAGGCCGTATTGGCCCGGTCCCAGAGTTGCTCGGGCGAAACCGTCCCGGCGGCGGATTCCTCCCCGACGGCCGCGGACTGCGCCGCGGTGTCGGCGCCCTCCTGCGCACGCGCGCAAAAAATGCCGGACATCAGGATCAGAAATAGAATCAATCGCTTCATAACAACTATCGTTTTATCACCGACTCGATACGCGAAATCAGGTTCACGCCCTCGGAGTAGACGTCGCCCATGCGGGCCGACTCCACGGGCGAATACTGCGCCTCGTCGCACCGTGTGATGATGTCCGTGAACCGCTGCGAATCTTCGGACGAAACGCCCCGTTTGTGCAGTTCCTCGCGGACGTTCTCCTTCGTGAGGTTGGCCACGGGAATGTTGAATTTGTCGCTCATGTAGCCCCACAGCGCCCGCAGCATCTCTTCGTAGAAGGCGTGGCGGTTCTGCTCCTCCATATAGCGCCGGGCGGCGCGGAAACGCTGCACGGCGACCTTGTTGGCCCGCTTGCCGCGCACGAGGGCGACGTTCTGCGACTCGCGTATCTGCCTCCGCAGGGCGACGTAGATCATGGCGAACACCACGAGGATGCCCCCCAGGAGAATCCAGTAGGCCGCGCTGAAGATGAACGGCACGCGCTCCGAACGCAGCTGCGCCCCTTTCAGCTTGATGTAGCGGATGTCCTGCCCCAGCATTTTCACCTCCTCCTTCGACATGCCGCGGCCCTGCATCACCACCGCATCGCCTCCGCCGCCGCGGGCGTCGGGGGTGATTTCGAGCGTCAGCGGTTTCGATTTCAGCGTCACGTACTGCATCCGCTGGGGATCGAAGAAGGTGAACTCGACGGGTTCGAGGTCGTAGGTGCCTTCGGCGCGCGCGATGAAGGGATATTCGAACTGGCGGTAGCCGGAGATGCCCGACGACGAGGTGTTGATCGACTCGGTGGTCTTGACGTTATACTGCTCGAACGAGGTCGGCAGCGGCAGTTTCGGAGCCTGGACGAAGGTGAGGTTGCCCGTGCCGGAGATCTTCACCGTGACGGTCGCGCCCGAATTGGCCGCGATGCGTTCCGAGGGGAACTGGGCGTCCATCGTGAAGTTGCCCACAGCCCCGCTGAAGCTGGCCGGAGCGCCCGCCGGAAGCGGTTTGACCGTAACCGTCGCCCGCTGGCTCTGCACCTTGCGGGGCACGTTATAGACCTCGCGGCCGCTTCCGAAGAAGGGGTCGGCGTTGCGGCTCTGCACCACGACCTGCGCCACGACGGTCATCTCCACGGGTTCGATGGCCAGCGCCCCCACCTGCTGCGGATAGAGCAGGTAGTCGTACAGCACGCGCGTCTCGTAGACCTTGCCGTTGTAGGTTTCACGCCCCACGCGGCCCGCATTGGGATCGGTGAGGTCCTGCGACCAGAAGCCGTTGAACGAAGGCGCCGATTCGGGCACGATGTTCACGTAAGGTACGCGGGTGTAGAGTTTGAAGGCCACGTGCAGCGGTTCGTTCTTGTAGACCGACGTGCGCGACACGACGGCCCGCAGCAGGATGTCGTCCTTGCCGATCTGGCTCTGGGCGTCGGTCTGCGCATTGTCCGGACGGTGCGAACCGCCCTGCGGCCGTTGCTGCCGGGTCCCGGCGCCTTCGTCCTCGTTGACGATTTCGACGGGCAGCGGCCGGGTCCGGTAGGCCGTTCCGTCGACCTTGACCTCCGCGACGCCGACGGTCGCGTTGCCCGCAGCCTGCGGCAGCAGCACGAAGGTATAGGTGTAGCTGACGCTCTTGGTCATCGAGCCGTTGACGATCTGAACCGACGAACCCTGCGAAACGACGGGTCCGGCCAGCACGTCGAATCCCTCGAACGAAGGCGCCTTGAAAGTGTCCCCGTCGGGTTTGGCGTTCAGCGCGAATTCCACACGGAACGCCTCGCCGACAGCGACCGTCAGCGGCGAATTGGCCTCGAAAGTGACCTTCTCGGCAGCGTATGCCGAGAAGATCGCCGACACGAGAAGTGCCGTCAGGAATATTTTTGCAAAAAGAAACCTCATCACAAAGCAATATGTCTCTCAATTTTCCATCGCAACT
>CATKXN010000108.1 GCA_949840605.1 uncultured Alistipes sp. | reverse complement strand
GCACCGCCCAGTTCGCGCTCCAGACGCTCCCAACCTCCCGCCGGAGGCAGCAGTTCGGCGTCGCGGAGCGCGCTCCGCATGACATCGGTCCAATCCTTATTCCGTTTCATAAACTCTTTCTAATGCTTGTCCAAATAGTCCCGGAGCCTGCGGGCCAGCATGGCCCGGGCGCGGAACAGCTGCGAGGAGGAGCTGTTCTCGTTGATCCCCAGCATGTCGGCGATCTCCCGGTGGGAATACTCCTCGATGCAGTAGAGGTTGAACACCGTCCGGTAGCCCTCGGGCAGCTCGCTCACGAAGCGCATCAGCACCTCGCGCGGGACCCTCGCCATCTCCGATGCGTCGGGCTCGGCGACCTCCGCCGCGGCCTTTCCCTCGTCGAGGGCGACGCTTCCCAGCCGGCTGCGGCTACGTATCCACTCGAGCGCCACGTTGACAGTGATGCGCTCGATCCACGCCCTGAGCGATCCGGGTCCGCGGTATGCGAACCGGTCGAAAGCGCCGTATATCTTCAAAAATGCGTCGTGAAGCAGGTCTTCGGCCGTGGACCGGTCTCCGGAGTAGCGCATACAGATTGCCAGCAAACGGCCTGCATAGCGGTCGTACAGCTCTTTGCGGGCCGTATCGTCCCCCTTCCTGCACCCTTCGGCCAGTATCTGTTCCTCCATCTGCATTACCAGTTCACATATATAAATGCAGCAGGAGCCAAAAGACTGCACGGGGTCGATTTTTTTTCTATCGCATGCAGTATTTCGCCCTGCCGGACGTTTTAAGAGCGAAAGGTAACATAAAATACGGAAAATATGAAAAAAATCGGTTTATTCCTCATCGCGGCCACGGCCGTCCTCGCGTTTACTTCCTGCAACGACGACACCGACGGCGATTATCCGAGATACACGCCGCTCATCACGACCGTCCACACCCTCGGAGGCGAAGAGGGCGAAGGCAGCGCGGACTACTGGTTCGAACGCGACAACGGCGAGAAACTCTATCCGGGCGACAAAACCCGCGTTCCGAACTATAAGGGCAAAGAGCGCCAGCGGGCGATCATCTGGTTCAACCTCCTGCGGGAGCAGATGCCCGACTACGACTACAACATCGCGCTCTATGCCGTCGACGAAATCTTCACCGGCAAGGCGAAGGTCGTCGGCACGGCCGCGGAACTCGAGGAACTGGGCACGGCCAAGACGGGCTTCAACAACAGCGGGGAGCTGTTCAACCTCTCGAAGAATTGGCTGACCTTCTACGCGCTCTATGCCGTCCGCGACAACAGCAAACATACGTTCACGCTGGCCGTGGACAAGTCGGGAACGACCGAATTCAAAGAGAGTGCCGAAGGGTATCTCAACGTCGTGGTGCGCCACGACGCCGGGGGCGACGCAGGCGGATACGACAGCGGATTCTACGTGTCGTTCGACCTCACGGACATCGCCGCCGAGCTGGAGGGCATGAAGGGCATCAACCTGCTCCTGCCGACCCGCGACAACGGCGACAAAGAGATCAAACTCGATCTGCCGCAGGAGAAGTAGCCACTCCCGGAGGCAGAGCCAGTCCCGGTCCGCCACACTGCGGACCGGGCTTTTTTTGCGCCCTGAGGATGCTTTCGGACGATCGTCGCGAAAAATTGTACGATCGGTTCAATCCCGGCGGCCGATCGCTTGTAATTTTGACTTCGGAAACCTATCTTTGAAGTCAAACCGAAAAACCGAAACGATGAAGAGAACCGCTGTTGAAATCCTGCTGTTCGCCGCCGTCTGCTCGACGGCCTCCGCAGCGCAGAAGACGACACCCAGAACGATCTACCATAAAGGCTGGATCGACTTCAACAAGAACGGCCGCATGGACCCCTACGAGGACCCCTCGCGCAGCCTCGACGAACGGGTCGAGGACCTGCTCGGCCGCATGACCCTCGAGGAGAAGAGCTGCCAGCTGGCCACGCTCTACGGCTACGGCCGCGTGCTGCGCGACTCGCTGCCGACCGAAGGGTGGAAGAACGAGGTCTGGAAGGACGGCATCGCCAACATCGACGAGATGCTCAACGGCGTGGGCAAATGCCTGCGTACGACGCCGCACCTGGTCTCCGACTACACGGGCCACGTCGAAGCGAAGAATACGATCCAGCGCTGGTTCGTCGAGCAGACCCGGCTGGGCATCCCCGTGGAGTTCACCAACGAGGGCATCCACGGCCTGAACCACAGCCGCGCCACCCCGCTCCCGGCGCCCATCGCCATCGGCTCGACCTGGAACCGGGCGCTGGTGCGCCGTGCCGGCGAGATCGCCGGGCTCGAAGCCAAAGTCCTGGGTTACAAGAACGTCTACGCCCCGATTCTCGACGTGGCGCGCGATCCCCGCTGGGGCCGCGTCGTGGAATGCTACGGCGAAGACCCGTTCCTGATCGCCGAGCTGGGCGTCGAGATGGTTCGCGGCATCCAGTCGCAGGGCGTCGCCTCGACGCTCAAACACTATGCGGCCTACAGCGTCCCCAAGGGCGGCCGCGACGGCAACTGCCGCACCGACCCCCACATCGCCCCGCGCGAACTCCACCAGATGTACCTCTATCCGTTCCGCCGCGTGATCAGCGAAGCCCGGCCGATGGGCGTCATGAGCAGCTACAACGACTGGGACGGCGTCCCGGTGACCGCCAGCCGTTATTTCCTCACCGACCTGCTGCGCCGCGAATACGGCTTCGACGGCTACGTGGTCAGCGACAGCGAAGCCGTGGAATACGTCCACACCAAACACGCCGTGGCCGAAACCTACGAAGACGCCGTGCGGCAGGTGCTCGAAGCGGGCCTGAACGTGCGCACGAACTTCTCGCCCCCGGCGCGGTTCATCCTCCCGGTTCGCAAGCTCGTCCGGGAGGGACGCCTCTCGATGGAGGTCGTGGACCGGCGCGTGCGCGAGGTCCTGCGGGTGAAATTCCGTCTCGGGCTCTTCGACGACCCCTACAACGACCCCAAGGAGGCCGTCGCCCAAGCCGGCGCCGACAAACACGCGGATTTCGTGCTCGACATCCAGCGCCAGTCGCTCGTACTGCTGAAAAACGAGGACAAAATCCTGCCCCTCGACAAGAAAAAGACCGCCCGCGTGCTGGTCGCCGGACCGCTGGCCGACGAGGACAATTTCATGATCAGCCGCTACGGCCCCAACGACCTTCCGACGGTGACCGTCCTCGACGGCATCCGCAACTACCTGGGCAAGGACGCCGAGGTGCGCTATGCCAAGGGCTGCGACGTCGTGGACGCCGGATTCCCCGATTCGGAGCTGGCCCCGGGGCCCCTCACGGCCGCCGAGCGGGCCGGCATCGACGAGGCGGTACGACAGGCCGCGGGCTGCGACGTGATCGTCGCCGTGCTGGGCGAGGACGACGAACGCGTGGGCGAGAGCCATTCGCGCACCTCGCTCGAACTCCCCGGACGCCAGCAACAGCTGCTCGAGGCGCTTCACGCCACGGGCATTCCCGTGGTGCTGGTGCTCGTCAACGGCCAGCCGCTGACCGTCAACTGGGCGTCGCAGCACGTCCCGGCCATCCTCGAAAGCTGGTTCCCGAGCGTGCAGGGCGGCACGGCCGTCGCCGAAACCCTTTTCGGCGACTATAACCCGGGCGGCAAGCTCACGATCACCTTCCCGCGGAGCACCGGACAGATCGAACTGAACTTCCCCTACAAAAAAGGTTCCCACGGCGCACAGCCCCGCAAGGGTCCCAACGGCGGCGGCGTGACCCGCGTGCTGGGGCCGATCTACCCCTTCGGCTACGGGCTCAGCTACACGACGTTCGCCTACGAGAACCTTCGGATCACCCCCGAACCGTCGCACACGCAGGGCTCGTTCCGCGTAACCTGCGACGTGACCAACACGGGCGACCGCCGCGGCGACGAAGTCGTGCAGCTCTACATAAGCGACCGTTTTTCGAGCGTGGTGACCTACGAATCGGTCCTGCGGGGCTTCGAGCGCGTGACGCTCGAGCCGGGCGAGACGAAGAGCGTCAGCTTCGAGGTCACGCCCTCGCATCTGGAGCTGCTCGACAGCAACATGAACCGGACGGTCGAGCCGGGCGAATTCGAAATCCGCATCGGCGCCTCGAGCGAGGACATCCGGCTGAAAAAGACCGTCCGGCTGAGCTGACAACCAGCAGGGTATCGACCTTCACCGCAGCTTAAAGGGCCGGTAACGCAAAACCGGCTCCGATGCGGGAAAACGCATCCGTCATCCCTAAAGCCCGCCTTTTAGGCGGGTTTTTAGGGCCGGGCGATGCAGATTGGCCGAAAATCGTTATCTTTGCCGTATGTCTATCGTACGCAACACCGAAAGCGATCTCGAATTCGAAAACAAAATCCGGCCGCAGGAGCTCGAAAACTTCTCCGGCCAGGACAAGATCGTCGACAATCTCCGCATCTTCATCAAGGCGGCGCTCATGCGCGGCGACTCGCTCGACCACGTGCTGCTGCACGGCCCTCCGGGACTGGGCAAAACCACCCTCGCCAATATCATCGCCAACGAAATGGGGGCGCAGCTGCGGCTCACGTCGGGTCCCGTGCTGGACAAGCCGGGCGACCTGGCGGGCCTGCTGACGAACCTCAACCCGGGCGACGTGCTCTTCATCGACGAGATACACCGCCTCAGCCCGATCGTCGAGGAGTACCTCTATTCGGCGATGGAGGACTACAAGATCGACATCGTGCTGGACAAGGGCCCCTCGGCCCGTTCGATCCAGATCGAGCTGGCGCCTTTCACTCTGATCGGCGCCACGACGCGCAGCGGTCTGCTGACCTCGCCCCTGAGGGCGCGCTTCGGCATCACCTGCCACCTGGAGTACTACGACGCCCCGGTGCTGGCGGGGATCGTGAAGCGTTCGGCCCGTATCCTCGACGTCTCGATCGACGACGACGCGGCCCACGAAGTAGCCCTGCGCTCGCGCGGCACGCCGCGTATCGCCAACGCCCTGCTGCGGCGCGTCCGCGACTTCGCCATGGTCAAGGGCGAGGGGCATATCGACCTCGAAATCACGCGCATCGCCCTCGCGGCGCTGAACATCGACTCGCGGGGTCTTGACCAGATGGACAACAAGATACTGGGGGCCATCATCGAGAAGTTCAACGGCGGCCCCGTGGGTCTCAACACCGTGGCTACGGCCGTGGGCGAAGAGGCCGGGACGATCGAGGAGGTCTACGAACCGTTCCTGATCAAGGAGGGTTTCCTCAAACGCACGCCCCGCGGCCGGGAGGCGACCCCGCTGGCCTACGAACACCTCGGATTCACCCATCCGCGCGACGGAGAGGCATCCCTCTTCTGACCGCGAACCCCATCGCCCGCCCCCGATCCCGGCCCTTATGAACCGACATGAACGATAAAAGACACGTTTTCAGACGACTGCTCCTGGTGGCCACGGCCTGGCTGCTGGTCCCGGGCTGCATCGGCAGCCTCCGCGCCGAAACGCCGCACAACGGCGCGGCGTCACCGGAACACGGTGCGACGGCATCCCTGCCGCAGACCAAACGCATGCGCCATCTCGCGCCGCGCGACCGGTCACAGCATACCGTCTTCGTCAACGCCGGCTACACGGCGATCCTCTGGCCCTGGTATTTCCGGAAGAGTTCGTCCGGCTCCCTCAACGAAGGATACGACATCACCGCGGGATACAACTGGACCTCGCGGCGCGGACTCGGCGTCGGCGTGATCTACTCGGGCGGATTCATCTCGGCCGAACGCAGCGGACTCGACCGCACGACCCGCCTGCACTACGTCGCCCCGGAGTTCGTCGCCCGGCAGCGGGCCGGACGCCGATGGCTCTTCCGCGAAAGCGCCGGCATCGGCTACGGCCGTTATGTCCGGGGCTACGGCGACGTGCACGGCAGCCGCGGCGGAGTCGGCATCCACGAATCGGCATCGGTCGAATTCATGCTCACACGCCACCTCGGACTCTCGGCCGGCTTTAGCGGGCAATGGCTGATCGCCGACTCGCCCGACGTGGGCGACGGCGCGGAACTGAATCTGGCGGGCATCTTCCGCCTCCAGTTCGGCGGCGGCGTGCGGTTTTATTTCTAAAAAAATTTCAGAAAATCCTAAAAAAAGTTAAGATCGGTGCAATTTTTGTGCTATATTTGTCGTTGGTGTTATTAGGTTACTAACGGAAAATGAGAGAGATGAGCACAAAAACGCAACTCGACGAGGCGGCGCTGCGCTATCACAGCGAAGGGCGCCCCGGTAAGATCGGAATCGTCCCGACAAAACCCTACCACACGCAGTACGACCTGTCGCTGGCCTATTCGCCCGGCGTGGCGGCGCCCTCGCTGGCCATCGCCGACAATCCGGACGACGTGTACAAGTACACCGACAAGGGCAATCTCGTGGCCGTGATCTCGAACGGTACGGCCGTGCTCGGACTGGGCAACATCGGTCCCCTGGCCGCCAAACCCGTCATGGAGGGCAAGAGCATGCTCTTCAAGACCTACGCCGGGGTCGATGCCTTCGACATCGAGGTCGGCACGACCGACCCCGAGGAGTTCATCCGCACGGTGAAGGCCATCGCCCCCACCTTCGGAGGCATCAACCTCGAGGACATCAAGGCTCCGGAGTGCTTCGAGATCGAACGGCGCCTGCGCGACGAACTCGACATCCCGCTGATGCACGACGACCAGCACGGTACGGCGATCATCTCCTCCGCGGCGCTGCTCAACGGCGCGAAGATCGCGGAAAAACAGCTCGACCGGATGCGCGTGGTGGTCAACGGCGCGGGAGCCGCCGCCATCGCCTGCGCGAGGCTGTTCATCGAACTCGGCATCCACAAGGAGAACGTGGTGCTATGCGACAGCCAGGGCGTCGTCACGGTCTACCGCGAGGACATCAACGCCATGAAGCGCGAACTCGCCACCACGCGGCGCATCTCGACGCTGGCCGAGGCGGTGCAGGGCGCCGACGTCTTCCTGGGCGTGTCGAAGGCCGACACGCTGACGCCCGAGATGCTGCGCACGATGGCCGAAAACCCGATCGTGATGGCCCTGGCCAACCCCGATCCCGAAATCGCCTACGACAAGGCGATGGCCTCGCGTCCCGACATCATCTTCGCCACGGGGCGTTCGGACGACCCGAACCAGGTCAACAACGTGCTGGGATTCCCCTATATCTTTCGCGGGGCCCTCGACGTGCGGGCCACGAAGATCAACGAGGCGATGAAGCTCGCCGCCGCGCATGCACTGGCCGAACTGACCCGCGAACCGGTTCCGGCCATGGTCCTGCGGGCCTACGGGGTCGAGAAGCTCGAATTCGGACGCGAATACCTGATCCCCAAACCGCTCGATCCGCGCCTGCTGTGCACCGTCGCCCCGGCCGTTGCCCGCGCCGCCGTCGATTCGTGCGTGGCCCGAAAGCCCGTTGCGGACTGGGAAGCCTATGCGGAGAGCCTCCGCAAACGCTATCAGGAATAGAAAGAAAAATCCGGTCGTTTTCCGACCGGATTTTTTTATACGAACAACGCCGCGAACTCCCCGGGCGTCATGGGCCGCACCTCGCAGTCGCCGATGCCCGCCGGCAGGACGATCCGCAGCATGCCGTCTTCGTTCTTCTTGTCCTTGCCGACCTCTTTCAGCAGGCGTCTCACATCCACCGGAGGCGTCAGGTCGAAGCCCAGCTGCACGAGCAGCTGCACGATCCGGTCGCGGTCGGCTTCGCTCAGCACCCCCAGCTTCACCGCGGCCCAGGCGATCAGCGCCGTACCGACGGCCACGGCCTCGCCGTGGTTCATGCGGTTGGAACACTTCTCGATGGCGTGGGCCAGCGTGTGGCCGAGGTTGAGCGTGCGGCGGTCCCCCGATTCGCGTTCGGCCCGCTCGACGATGTCGGCCTTGACCCGTATTGCCGCCGAAACGGCGTCGGTCAGCAGGTCCGCATCGGAGCGGAGCGCCCCGAAGGTGGTCTTTTCGATGCGTCCGAACAGGTCGGCGTCGGCAATGATCGCGGCCTTGACCACCTCGGCCAG
The DNA here is from genome assembly GCA_949840605.1 of uncultured Alistipes sp. The sequence goes on along the minus strand of CATKXN010000108.1, from coordinate 1,888 downwards.
TCCCGCGCGGAACTCCCGGTCCGGAAGGGTCCGCAGCAGCCCGGGATCGCAGATCACGAACTGCGGCTGGGTGAAGGTCCCGGCCATGTTCTTGTATCCGTCGACATTGACGCCGTTCTTGCCGCCGACCGAAGCGTCGACCTGCCCCAGCAGCGTCGTCGAATCGAATCCGAACTTCAGCCCGCGCATGTAGGTCGAGGCGGCGAACCCCGCCACGTCGGTGACGATCCCGCCCCCGACGCCCAGCACGAACGTCGAACGGTCCACGCCCAGCTCGATGAAACGGCGGTAGATCGTCTCGACGGTCTGCAGGGTCTTGACGCTCTCGCCCAGACCGATCAGTACGGTGTCGTACTTCTCGAGCAGCGGATGGTACAGGCGGTCGATCGTGGCGTCCGAGACCACCACGACACGCCCTTCGGGAAGCACCCCGGGAAGAATATCTTTCACGGGACCGATGTATATCCCGCTCCGGGAGCGGACGTTGAAGAGAGGTTCCATTATTTAACTTTTTTAGGAATCGAGCAAAATTAGTATAATTTCCCGAGAATTTGTTACCTTTGCACCACAAAATATATTTCTATGCAAAAACTGCGCAATATCGCGATTATTGCCCACGTCGACCACGGCAAGACCACACTCGTAGACAAGATGATTCTGGCAGGCCACATCCTGCGCGACAACGCCAAGCCGACCGGCGAACTCATTCTGGACAACAACGACCTGGAGCGCGAACGCGGCATCACGATCCTTTCGAAGAACGTTTCGGTCATCTACAAGGACTATAAGATCAACATCATCGACACCCCGGGCCACGCCGACTTCGGCGGCGAGGTCGAGCGCGTGCTGAACATGTGCGACGGCGTGCTGCTGCTGGTCGACGCCTTCGAGGGCACGATGCCCCAGACGCGTTTCGTGCTGCAGAAGGCCCTCGCGCTGGGCAAGAAACCCATCGTCGTGATCAACAAGGTGGACAAGCCCAACTGCCGCCCCGAGGTGGTCAACGAACAGGTCTTCGACCTGATGTTCTCGCTCGACGCCACCGAGGAGCAGCTCGACTACAAGACCATCTACGGCTCGGCCAAGCAGGGCTGGATGTCGCACAAGTGGAACGAACAGACCGATTCGATCGTGCCCCTGCTGGACGCCATCATCGACGAGATCCCCGAACCGGCCATCGTCGAGGGAACGCCGCAGATGCTCGTCACGTCGCTCGAATACTCGGCCTACACGGGCCGCAGCGCCGTGGGCAAGGTCACCCGGGGCACGCTCCGCGCGGGCCAGATGGTCACCCTCGCCAAACGCGACGGCGTGACGATGCAGAAGAGCCGGATCAAGGAGCTGATGATCTTCGAGGGCCTCGGCAAGAAGAAGGTCGAGGAGGTTCCCTGCGGGGAGATCTGCGCCGTCATGGGCATCGAGGGATTCGAGATCGGCGACACCGTCTGCGACTACGAGAATCCCGAACCGCTGCCCCCCATCGCCATCGACGAACCCACGATGTCGATGCTCTTCACGATCAACAATTCGCCCTTCTTCGGCAAGGACGGCAAATACGTCACCTCGCGCCACATCAAGGAACGGCTGGACCGCGAGCTGGAGAAGAATCTCGCCCTGCGCGTGACGCCGGGTCCCTCGGCCGACTCGTTCAACGTCTTCGGACGCGGCGTGCTGCACCTGTCGGTGCTGATCGAGACCATGCGACGCGAAGGTTACGAACTGCAGGTGGGCCAGCCCCACGTCATCGTCAAGGAGATCGGCGGCAAGAAATGCGAGCCGATTGAGGAGATGACCGTCGACTGCCCCGAGGAGTACTCGGGCACGGTGATCGACCTCACAACGCGCCGCAAGGGCACGCTGACCAACATGTCCTCGGACGGCGAGCGCG
>CATKXN010000107.1 GCA_949840605.1 uncultured Alistipes sp. | reverse complement strand
CGGCCGTCGATGACGAAGAAGTAGACTTTCGTTCCCGCTTGGTCCACACCCACGTAGGTCATCGGGTCGTATTTTGCCGTGGCGGTGCTTTTGTCCACGCCGTCGGCCAGCAGGTGGTACATCGTCGAGTTCTGTGTGAGGATGGGCTTCGTGACGCCGTCCACCGCCACGTCGGCGCGGATGCGGAGCGTCGAGCCCACGGAGAGTTTCGCGGCGAACGCCTCGGCGGTGGCTCCGGTGAGCTGCACGGCCCATTCGTCGAGGGTCGTGAGGTAGGGCGCCTCGGCGAGTTCCGTCGTGCGGCCGTCGTCGATGCGGGTCACGGTGGCTTCGAACCAGCCGTCGTTGACCGTCATGGGATTTCCCGAGGTGTTCTTCGCAACGACGTAGAGCGCTTTTCCGAGCAGCGGGTTGGTCAGCGACGGGGTCCCGGGGTGGGGCGTCTTCTTGTAACGCGCGGTGTAGAGGTTGGCCTCCTGCGAGACGCTGCCCCGGCGCAGGATCGTGTCGTTGATCGAGTAGTATTCGTACTCCGTTCCGCCGACCTCGATCTTGCCCGTGAAGACCTTCTTGCCGCAGCTTGCCGTGCGGTCTTTGAAGACCGTGAAGGCGTTGGCGTGGTTGGTCAGCGACGTGCGCACGGTCTTGTTGTTGACGAAGTCGGGGCGTCCCTCCTCGATGTGCAGGCCGCGGGGGAACCCGTCGTGCGAGTTGAAGAACCCGGTGTTGAAGCCGGCGACGATGTTCTGGCCCTCGGTGCGCTTGCGGGTGCAGTTCTCCGAGAGGGTTTCGCGGATGTTCTTGCCGTTGTTGCTGTTGTTGTTGCCGTTGGGGTTGGGCACGATGTCGTTGGCCATCGAGGTGGCGATCTCCACGGCGTCGTTCGTCAGGTCCACCTCCAGCACGTGCATCTTGCGCGGCAGGTTGGTGAACTCGTAGTAGGTGTATTTCACGCCCGGGTGGAGCTGGACGGTCTGTTTGGTCTCCCAGTCGTAGTAGGCCGGCAGCGACCAGTCCACGGTGTTCTCCTCGGTGTCGTAGTTCGACTGCTTGTGGCAGACGGCCGTGGTGTGCATGGCCGCGGGGGCCGTCGCCGGGGCGTCCTTGTAGGTGTCGTAGTCGCCGACGAAGCCGTTTCCGATGCAGCCCTTGATGAGCGATGCGCTCTGGTTGTAGCCGCAGGCCCAGCCGGGACCGTGGCGGTTCGAACCGTCGACCGTCACGTTGCCGATAATGGCCCCGGTGTTCTTGCAGTTGCTGATCGTGCCGAGGTTGTGGCCCGAGAAACCGCCCGTGCGGCATCCCAGGCGGGTGATGACGTTCCCGGCATTGGTGCAGTTCTCGATCAGACAGCCCGTCGTGGTCGAACCGCCGACCAGACCGCCCATGCGCTTGATGCCGTATTTGTCCTTCTGCCCGGCGTACTGCCCGGCGGCATCGTCCTCGACGAGACCGTTGTTCACCGAGTTGGCAATGGTGCCCTTTTCGAAGGTTCCGGCCAGTCCGCCGCCGCGTCCCGAAGGCGCGTTCACGCGTCCGTTGTTGGTGCAGTGGCCCACGAGGTTGTTGTCCGTATTCTTGATGTAGGCGCAGATGCCTCCGACCTGCATGCCTTTGCCGCCGTTTCCGGTGTTGGCGATGGGGCCCGTGGTGATGTCGCCGTTGTTGGTGCACCCCGCTGCCGCAGAGGTTCCGCCGATGGTCGTTCCCGACATTTGTCCGGCGATTCCCGCGAGCATCACCAGCGCGTCGGCCGGGTCTTCGGCCTCGAACGAGATCGAGACGTTGTTGGTCACGTTTTCGATCACCGATTCCGTGGCGAATGCCGCCACACCCGCTGCGGCCGTGCCGGCCCGGGCGGTTCCGGTGACGGTGAGTTTGTCGCCCGTGGCACCGACCGTGAGATTACGGACCGTGGCCCGGTCGAGCACGCCGAACAGACCGTGTGCCGTCGATTTCGCGGCGTCGGCCGTCCAGCCGATGTTTTTAAGCGAATGGCCCTTGCCGTCGAATCGGCCCGAGAAGGGATTTTCGGCCGTGCCGATCGGCGTCCATTCCGTCGTGCCCGTCATGTCGATGTCGCCCAGCAGCACCACGTCGCCGCTCTCGTCGCGGTAGCGGTCGTAGCTGCGTCCGGAGTTGACGGCCTCGGCGAACTTGCGCAGGTCCTCGGCGGTCTTGATGCCGTAGTATTCGGGCTTCGCGTTTTTGGCCGCCAGGCGCACGACGCGGATCAGGACGTTCTCCTCCGTGTCGCAGAGCATCACGGCGAAACTGCCCTCCTCGAATGCGTTGCCGAAGGTGACGGCGATGGTTCCGGCGGCGGTGTCGGCCGCGGCCGTGAGCTTCTCGGCGCGCATGATTTTGAGGATCGTTTCGCCGGCCTTCTCGCCCGTGATCTCGTAGCCGATCGTGAGGGGCTGCGAGGCGTCCTCGACGACGTATTCGTCCCCGAGCACCGTGTCGCCGACCTTGAAGACGATGTTGAAGGCGTCGAACACCGGAGCCGATACCGTCGAGCCGTCGCCCAGCGTGAAGACCGCATTGCCGCGGGCGTCGCGCGAGATGCCCGTGATGAGCGATCGCTCCTTGCCCTCGGCTTTCAGCGGGCTGCCTGCCGCGTCGGTCAGCCGGCGGCCGTTGACGGTCCAGTAACCCTCCTTGTCGACGGCCACTTCGGGCGTGCGTCCCGCGACGGGGATTTTGGCCCCGTCGGTGTCTTTCAGAAACCCGGTCTTGCCGCCGGCGGTCGTCGTCCAGTAGAGCACGCCGCCCTCCTCCTTCGTGCCGAGGATCGGCGCCGTGGTAACGTCGTCCTTCGTGGCGACGGTGACGCTGTGTTCGACGTTGTCGGAGCCCTTGAAGCGGACGACGTTGTGACCTTCGGCGTCCTGCGTGATCGAGGTTACGACCCCGCCGTTGACGACGGCCGCGAGCAGCCGCACCTGGCCGTTGAGCGCGTCGGCCTGCTTTTCGAGTTCGGTGAGTTGGTTGTATATCTCGTCGACGCCTTTCCACAGCGCGGAGTCGTCGAAGTTGTCGCTGCACCCGCCCGCGAAGAGAAGGACCGATGCCAGAAGCGTTGTTATCATGGTTCGTTTCATTGCCGTTTGTTTTTATCGGGTTGCAATAAGCATCAGTCGAAATTGGTGCTGTCGGTCCATCCGGGGTTCTGCGTCAGCAGTCCGCCCGTCAGCACGCGCTGGTCGGCCGGAATGGGCCACAGGTAGTCGCGCTCCTCGTTCCAGGTGTATTTCAGGGCGCTCCACGCCACGACGTAGCCGCGGTTGTCGGCGGCATCGGAGAGAACGATGTCCGAACCGATTTTCAGCACCGTCAGCCCGTCGGCCGGGGTGCTGGTCTGCTGCGCGGCGTAGAGTTCGAGGTCGTTCTTGCCGTCGCCGTCCATGTCGTAAAGGCCCGGTCCGGGGAAGTAGACGCCGTAATAGGGATTCGTTTCGTTGACCAGCTGCGCCCCCTCTTTCCAGCGGAACATATCCCACATGCGCAGGCCTTCCATGACCATCTCCACGGTGCGTTCGCGGCGGATTTCGAGGATCACGCCCGTGTTGGCGCTCTTCGTGACGTTGGGGTAGCAGGCCAGAAGGAACGGATCGGGATCGGCATTGGCGGCCTCCATGTCGAGACTGCCCATGCCGGCGCGTTCGCGGATCTTGTCGATCGAAACGGTCAGGTCGTCCTGCGTCAGCGTCCCCAGCTCGGCCTTGGCCTCGGCGAAGTTGAGATACACCTCCGCTGTGCGGAACAACGGCCAGTCGGACGTGCCCTTCGAGGCCCCGCTGTGGGCCGCCGTCGAGACGAACTTGATCGGTTCGTAACCCGTCATTGCCGTCAGGTCGTTCGGCGTGGCCGCGCTTTCGCCCTTGGCGACGTAGCCCGGGCAGAGCACCGTCTGCGCCATGCGCGGGTCGCGGCCTGCGGTCTCCTCGGTGTAGAACATCGTTTCGTGCCCCGCCTTTTCGGTGAAGCGCGAGCCGTCGGCCATCAGGTAATGGTTCATGAAACGGCGCGTGAAGCCGGTCGCCGCATTGCGGATGGCGAACTGCACGCTGTGGGCGAGGTTCAGCCCCTCGAAATTGTAGAGACGGGCCAAAATGACCTCGTCCTGCTTGGCATTGTCGCTGCAAAAGAGGTCGCGGTAAGGCTCCGTGCCCTCCTTGTAAAGCGAGTAGCCGCTCTCGGCGATGAACGTCGCCGCGGCGTCGGCCGCCTGCTGGAGGTATTTGTCGGCGTCGGGCAGACCGCGGTATTTGCGCCAGGTGCCTTCGTAGAGCGCCGCACGCGATTTGAAGGCCAGCGCCGCCCAGCGGGTCACGCGGGCCACGTCCTTGTCGCGCGGAAGCATGTCGATCGCATCGTCGAGGTCGGACATCACGTGGTCCATGATGATGCCGCGGTCCTCGCGGGGCTTTTTCAGCAGGTCCTCCTCCGCAGAGCCGATCACCGTGTCGTACCAGGGCACGTCGCCGTAGCGCCGCACCTTCACGTAGTAGAAATAGGCGCGGAAGAAGTGGGCCACGCCGTCGTATTTGGTGCGGGCGGCCTCGTCGGTGCAGTTGTGGGAGTTCTGCAGATAGTAGTTGATCTTGCGCAGGGAGGTCCAGGTCCAGCCGCCTTCGTCGGAGGCCATGCGGGTGCCCGAAATCACGTCGCCCATGCTCTTGTCCACCATGTCGTCGGCGTTGAGACCCGCAGCGCTGTCGGGGGAGTCGAGCAGCGTGTAGAACTGGTTGGTCCACAGGCGGAGGTCCACTTCCGACTGGAAGTAGGTCTGCGGGGTGACCGTGTCTTCGGGAATGAGGGTCAAATCGCAGCCGGAGCATGCGGCGCCCAGCAGGATCGTTGCCAGTATGTTGTGCAGTGTTTTCATCTGTCGTTCTCTTTATGCGTTAGAAGCTGATATCGACGCCTACCGAAAGGGTCTTGGGATAGGCGTATCCCGTTCCGGAGTCCTTCTTGTTGGTGCTCGACGATCCGGCGAGTTCGGGGTCGATGGTCTGGTTGTGTCTTTTCAGCGGAGACCAGTAGCAGAGGTTCTCGCCCGAGAAGTAGACGCGGGCGCGGTCGATGCCGATCTTGCGCGTGAGTTTCTGCGGCACGGTGTAGCCGACCGTGAGGTTCTTCAGGCGCAGGTAGGCGAGGTTCTGGAGGTAGCGGTCGTTCTTCTCGCCCAGCGAGCCGCCTGCATAGGCGTTGTAGCCGCGCGGACGGGGGAAATAGGCGTTGCGGTTGTCTTCCGACCAGCACTCCGAATAGAAATCCTTGTGGATGAACGACGTGGGCGGGAAGGCGTAGGGACCCCAGAAGTCGTAGGACGCCTGTCCGGCGGCCGGATACCAGTCGCGGCGGCCGATGCCCTGGAAGAAGGCCGACACGTCGAAGCCCATCCAGTTGAATCCCACGCGGAACGAGTAGTTGTAACGCGGCAGCGAGTTGCCGATGATGCGCTTGTCGCCCGGATCGTCCACCGTGCCCGAACCCTCGGAGATCACTTTGTCGCCGTCGAGGTCGGCGAAGCGCACGTCGCCGGCGCGCAGGTAGTTGCCGGCCGGACCCTTGCACTGGTACACGCGGTTGTTGACCGCCTTGTCGTCGATCAGGGCCTGGTATTCGGCCGCCTCGCGGTCGGTCTTGAACAGCCCTTCGACGTGATAGCCCCAGATTTCGCCCAGCGTCTTGCCCTCGTAGTGGTCCGAGATCAGCCGGTCGGGGTTGTGGTATTTGGTGATCTTGGTGATGTAGTCGCCCACCGAGGCCGACACGTTGTAGGAGAAGGGGCTTCCGGCCAGCTGGAACTCGTCCTGCCAGCTCAGGGTGATCTCCCAGCCTTTGGTGCGCAGGTTGGCGCAGTTGGCCTTCGGGGTCTTGGCGCCGAAGACGTCGGGCAGGGTGAGCGAAGTGGTGAGCATGTCCTTCGTGTCGCGGATGTAGTAGTCGCCCGTGAAATTGAGGCGGCCGTTCAGCAGACCTACGTCGAGGCCCACGTCGTAGGTGGTCACGGTTTCCCACGTCAGCCCCGACGACAGCGGGTCGGAAACGTTGGCGTAATAGGCCTTCTCCAGTCCGTCGAAAGTATAGGTCATCTGGTTATCGGTGCTGATCTGCTCGATGTAGGCGTAGTTGGAGACCTGCTGGTTGCCCAGGCTGCCCACCGAGAGTCGCAGCTTGAGGTTGTTCATCACGTCGCGCACGGGCTCGAAGAACGGCTCCTCGCTGATGCGCCATGCGGCCGATGCCGAGGGGAAGAAACCCCAGCGGTGGTCGGGCTCGAAACGCGACGAACCGTCGCCGCGGGCGCTCGCCTCGAAAATGTACTTGCCGTTGTAGTCGTAGTTCACGCGGCCGAAGAAGCCCAGCGTGCGATAGGCCGAGATCGACTGCGAGAGGGTGATGGGACCCGTCGCCACGGTGAACGAATCGATGTTGTCGCTCGACAGGTCGGTCTGCTTCACGTCGAGCGACGTCGAACGGTAATCCTCGTACTGGCCGCCGGCGGTGGCCTTGAAATGGTGGCCGCCCCACGTGTTCTCGTAGGTGCCGTAGATGTTGACGTTATGGCCCTTGTAGCCGTAGTGAACCTCGCGGTAGGAGTTCTCGACCGATCCCGAGGTGAAGGTCTCCGTGACGCCCTCCTGGCGCGAGTATTCGAACGTGTTGTTGCGGTATTTGTAGAGCCGGTCGCGCTGGCGGTAGTCGTAGGCCGCCGTCAGTACGAGTTTCTTGGCGATCGTGATGTCGAACTGGTTCGAGAGCGTCAGGTAACGGTTCTCCTTCGAGTTCTTCGAGCGGTCGGCGGTCATCTGCCCGCCGCGTCCGGCGCCGATCGGGGAGTTCTTGCCCAGCTGGTTGACGTACTGCACGATCGAGCCGTCGGGGTTGTAGGGGAGGAATGCGGCGCATATATTCGACTGCAGGGCGTTGATCGTGCCTTCGTAGTCGGAGTGGCCGCCGTATTTGTACCCCGAGGTGTCGAAGCTGACGTTGTTCGAGTATTTCAGCCACGGGGTCATCTGGGCCGAGATCTTGGTGCGGAAGGCGTAGTCGGTGTACTTGTCCTTGTTGATGTTGAACATGCCGTACTGCTGGTAGAAACGGCCGCTGGCGTAGTAGGTCACCTTGTCGGTTCCGCCCGAGAGCGAGAGGTTATGCTCCTGCTGCGAACGCACGCGGTTGTAGAAATAGCCGTACCAGTCGAAATTGCCGTAATAGTAGTACTTGCCGTCGTCGCCCACCTCGACCCACGGACGGTCGGGATGCTCCGTGCGGTCGTTGCGGCGTTCGTAGAGCTTTTGCAGACCGCCGTTCTCCTCGGTGTAGCGGAAGATGTTCATCGTGCCGTCCGACGAGTCGTTCATGAACTGGTTGACGATGCGCACGTGGTCGTAGCCCGTGTCGATGAAGTCGGTCGAGGTGGTGTTGCTGGCCCAGCCGAAACGGCCGTTGTAGGAGACGCGCGCACGTTCGCCCTTCCTGCCCGCCTTGGTGGTGATGAGCACCACGCCGGCCGACGCCTTGGCGCCGTAGATGGCGCACGACGAGGCGTCCTTGAGCACCGACACCGATTCGATGTCGTTGGGATTGATCTGGCTGAGGCTCACCTCCACGCCGTCGGCCAGTACGAGCGGAGAACCGCTGTTGAGCGAGATCGAGCCGCGGATGTTGATGGCGTAGGACGATTCGGGAGAACCCGTTCCGAAGGTGATGTTCACCGAGGGGTCGGCACCCTGCAGGGCGTTGGCGGCCGAGACCACCGGACGGGCGTTGAGATCCTTGCCGCTGATGGTCGCCACGGCGCCCGAGAGGTTGGCACGCCGCTGCGTGCCGTAGCCCACGACGACCACTTCGTCCATCAGGTTGTCCGACTCTTTCAGGACGATCTCAAGCGGAGCATTTCCCCCCCCCGCCTTGACCTCTACGATCTGGGAGATATACCCCAGATAGGAGACGTTGAGTTTGGCGGGGAATTTCATGTCTGTCAGCTCGAAATCGCCGTCGACACCCGTCAGCGTACCTTTCGCGGTGCCTTCGACGGCCACCGTCGCGGCGATGATCGGCTGTCCCTTGACATCGGTCACGCGTCCGTGTACGGAGTTCTGCGCGGCGGCCGGTTTGGGCGCTGCTGCGGATTGCTTTTTGGTGACGGAAATGCGGTGTCCGTCGATGGTGCAGGTCACCTCCTGTCCGGCGAAAACCTGGTCGAGGACTTCGCGGATGGTGGCGTTTTTGGCCGAAACGGAGATGCGTTTGGTGAGGTCCACTTCGTCGGAACTGACGATGATGGAGTAGTTTTCCGTACGGTTCAGTGTGGCTATGGCCTCCTGAACGGTTACGTTTTTCAATTCGAGGTTGATTCTCTTCGCCTGGGCGAATACCGCGGCAGGGCTGAGCAACATACAGAGAATAACCAGGTAGAGGAGTCTCGCGAAGCGAGTTCCCCGACGATTGCAGTCGTTTCCCATAATAGGTTTATTTAAGGTTCGTGTTTAGATCGGATATGCCGGGATCGGTGGCATCCGGGCGGGTCACAGAGATGGAACGGAAAAAGGATGGCGGCGGAAGGGTCGGTCAGTTTTTCATAGGCGTTCGGCTTTATGCGTGAGGTTTGTTTTCAGAGGAAGATTTCAATGGGATCGGTTCGACGAGAGATAGATGACTCCGTCGCGGCGCAGGATATGCATCTTGTGGTCGGAATTGATGGCGGAAAGTATCTGGTCCAGATTTTCGTTGTTGGTGAAATAGGCGAAATAGCGGGCCTGGGCGAGCGCTTCGTCGAGGATGACGATGTGCGTGCCGAACAGCCGCTCGAGGTCCGAGGCGATGTCGCGCATGCGCAGGTTGAAGAAGTGGATGGCCCGGTCGTCGGCAAAGGATTTGAAATGCTCGGGCTGGAACGTCGTGAGGTCGATGTCGCCTGTGGCCCGGTCGTACTGCACCATGTCGCCGGGCTTCATCACCAACTGCTGCTTGCGCGTTTGGCCATCGATGTCGAACCGGACGGAGCCTTCGACCAGCAGGACCTCGATGCAGTCCGCATTCGCGTAGGACTTGAAGTTGAAGCGCGTTCCCAGCACGCGGATGCCGACCTCGCCCGATTGGATGATGAACGGTTTCCGCGGATTTTTCGCCACGTCGGCGAACAGCTCGCCCTCGACGAAGATGCGGCGCTCTTTGCCCGTGAAAGCCGACGGATAGGTGATGCGGCTGCCGGAGTTCAGGTGCAGCTGCGTGCCGTCGGGGAGCGTCAGGGAAGCCGTTTCGCCGTACGGAACCTGCTGCTCGAGCCATTCCACTTCCGGCTGGCGTTCGGTGTAGAGCAGCCAGACGGCGCACAGAAGCGGAACGACGAGCACGGCGGCGATCCGCTGGCTCCAGGCGACGATACGCGCACGGCGCGAAGGCGCGGACTGCTGTCCTCCGGCGATCCCGAGCCGGTGGGCGACGCGTCCGAAAGCCGCACGGGCCGCTGCGTCGTCGTCGACGTGCAGGCTGTCGAAAAGTTCGGCCAGCTGCGCTTCCGAATCGGGGTTATCCCCGTGTTCGGCGAGCCACATCTGGACTTCGAGCTGCTCCTGCGCGGAGAGTTCATTGTCGAAATATTCGTTTAACTTGGTCATAGGTCCTTTTTCTCTGTTCGCCGCCGGATGCGGAGCCTCGCTCCGGTCATCCTGCTGTATAAAGAACAACCGGACGGCCCCGGTTGCGTAACCGGAACTGCAAAAAAACGAAAAAAATCGGGAAAATCAGCAGAGCGTGCTGTGAAGGTCCTTCAGCGCCAGCTCGATGTGCTTGTCGACGGTGCGTACCGAGAGCCCCAGCCGTTCGGCGATCTCGCGGTTGGAGAGGTGCTCGTAACGGCTCATGCGGAAAATCAGCTGCCGCTGGGGCGGCATTTTCGAGATGCCC
>CATKXN010000106.1 GCA_949840605.1 uncultured Alistipes sp. | reverse complement strand
GGCCCACGACCACCGTGCGGACGTTGGGATAGGTTCCCCAGTCGATGCCCATCTGCGTGGCGCTCTCCGACTGGCTCACCTCCGGGTCGTAACCCGAATAGCCGGTCCAGGTGATGAAGTTCTGAAGCGAGACGTAAGGCTGGATGCGCGAGATGTTGATGCGCTTGAGCTTGGGCGAGGTGATGTCGTAGGACAGGGTGATGTTCTTCACCTTGAGGTACGATCCGTCCTCCACCCAGTAGGTCGAGTTCTTCACGTTCCACGACGGATTGTCCGAGCGGAACACGTCGGTCCGTTGTCCCGGGATGCGCCAGCGGCGCAGCACCGCGGTGGTCTGGTTGTTGGCCGTGGTCATGCCCTCGGTCTCGATGCGCGAGGCGTTGAAGATGTCGTTGCCGTAGGACCCCGTGATGAGGATGTTCAGGTTGATCCCCCGCCACGAGAAATTGTTGGTCATGCCGAACGTGAACTTGGGATTGGCGTTGCCGATCCAGGTCTTGTCCAGGGGCGTGATCTCGCCGTCGCCGTTGCGGTCCTCGTACATCAGGTCGCCCGTCTCGGGATCGACGCCCTTGGAGACATATCCCCAGAACATCGAGAGCGGATGGCCCGGCGTCATGCGCACGACGTTGTCGTTGGTGGCGTCGGAGGTCTTGGCGTAGTAGTAAACCTGCTTCAGGTCGAGTTTTTCGAGCTTGTTGCGGTTGAGCGAAACGTTCAGGTCGGTCGACCAGTTGAAATCCTTCCGGGCGATGTTGACCGACGACAGGGTGATCTCGAAGCCCTGGTTCGACATCTCGCCGTCGTTGCGCGTGATGTTCGGATAGGGCGACGGCAGGGGCACGCTCATCAGCATGTCCTTGGTGTACTTGTAGTAGTAGTCGAGCGACAGGCTCAGCCGGTTGTTCAGCAGCGCGAAGTCCAGCCCGACGTTGGTCTGCGAGGTGGTCTCCCAGGTCAGGTCCTGGTTCTTGATGTTGCTGCGTCCGCCGACGGTCGGCACGGCGTGGGCGTTCTCGGTGAGCGTCCAGTCGTAGTAGTTCGTGCTGTACTGCTGCATCCAGCCGTACTCCGTTAGGCCGGCCTGGTTGCCGGTCTGTCCCCATCCGGCGCGCAGTTTGAGGTCGTTGATCCAGCGCACGTCGCGCAGGAACTTCTCGCCCGAGATGCGCCAGGCTCCCGAGAACGACGGGAAATAGCCCCAGCGGTGGCCGGGAGCCAGCTTCGAGGAACCGTCGGCGCGGAAATTGGCCGTCACGAGGTAGCGGCTGTCGAAGTTGTACGACACGCGCGCCAGATAGGACATGATCGACCACTCCGATTTGCCGTAGCTCTGGCCGCGGACGCCGCCGTTGTTGCCGCCGTTGAGATTGGGGATGGCGTTGTTGTTGGTCGACGAGAAGTAGGAGCGCGAGCCCGACAGCTGCTCCCACACGGAGGTCGTGGCCGACGTGCCGGCCATCACCTCGAGGTTGTGGCGGTCGAAGGACTTGTTCCAGGTGAGGATGTTGTCGTAGACCATGCGCATGTCGTCGGAACGGGTGTCCGAAGCGGTTCCGTGCTGCGTCCGGCCGTAGGAGGTGCGGATCGGGTCGAGGAACGACGACGAGTGGACCCAGCGGCGGTCCATCGAGACCGTCGATTTGAAGGTCAGCCCCTTGGCCAGGAAGAACGTCAGGCCGCCGGAGAGCAGCAGACGGTCGGTGACGTTGCGGTCGAAGTCCGTGCGGGCCATGTTTTCGAGGGGCGAGGTGAGGTTCGCGCCGTAGAAGTTGTTGTTGTACTGCTGGGGGTTCTCCGGGTCCCAGATCGGCGCATCGGTCGGGGTCGTGACGGCCGAAACGACCACGCCGGCGCGGTTGGCGCCCTGTCCCGAGATGATGGAACCCCGGGTGGTGTAGTGCGAGAAGGTCGTCGAGGCGTTGGCCGACACCCATTTGAAGATTTTCTTGTCGAAGCTGGCCTTCACGTTGTAACGCTCCGAAGAGGTGGTGTTGATGACACCCGTCTCGTCGGTATAGCCTCCTCCGACGTAGTAGGACGAATTCTCGTCGCCGTTGGAGACCGAGAACTGGTAGTTCTGATTGACGCCCGTCGAATAGGTTTCGTCGAACCAGTCGGTCCGGTCGGTCAGATCGGCCGGAAGCCCCGAAACGGCGCCGTTCTCCTCCATCAGGTCGCGGTATTGCCGGGCGTTGAGCACGTCGAAACTCTTGGTAACCTTCGAAATGCCGACGAAGGTCGAGAACGAGATTTCGGGACCCATCTTCCGGCTGCCCTGTTTGGTGGTGATGAGCACCACGCCGTTGGCGGCGCGCGAACCGTAGATGGCGGCTGACGAAGCGTCTTTAAGCACCTGCATCGACTCGATCTCGTTGGGCGAGAGGTAAGCGATGGCGTAGTTGCCCTCGCCTACGGGGACGCCGTCGACCACATAGAGCGGGTCGTTGCTCGACGAGATGGACGAAGCGCCGCGCACGCGGACCACCATGCCCTGACCGGGCGAGCCGTTGGGCTGGATGACCTGCACACCGGCGGCCTTACCCTGCAGGGCTCCGGAAGCCGAGGTGATCGGACGGCGCGCGAGGTCGTCGGTCTTGACGATCGACACGGCCGTCGTGAGGTCCTTCTGTTTGACCGTGCCGTAACCGATCGCCACCACGGCGTCGAGGGCCACGGCATCCTCGCTGAGCTTCACGTCGACCTTCGTGCGGCCGTTGACGGCGACCGTCTGCGAAACGAATCCCAGCGACTGGAAAATCAGGCTAACGGAATTCCCCCCCCCTCTGAGTTTGAGGGTATAAGTGCCGTCTACGCCCGTCGTGGCACCGTTGGTGGTGCCCTGCTCGATGACCGTAGCTCCGATAACGGGCTGTCCCGACTGGTCGGTGACCGTTCCCGTCACGGTCGCCCGCTGCTGGGCCAGGACCGGAGCCGAGACGGTCAGCAGGACCGCCGCAAGCAGCAGCATCCATCCTGTCCGGCAACCCGATTGCAGCTTGTTGCATACATGTACCATAGGAAATCAGATTTTAGGTTATTATTATAAAATAGGTATGGCCGATTATTAAAAATTCGGTGAAAAGCCCCCTTCGCTTCTTCTAAATAAAAATAAACAACCGCTGCGACATGGAAAAATATTCAACAGGTAATTGTAAACCGAAAACCCGTTTCCGAAAATATAATTTATTGATTATCAATATATTAATATTTTCTAACTTTCAAAAAAAAGTAGACGCGCCGGAATCTTCCGGCGGGCGGAAAACCACCGGAAACACCCCCTCGCCGGTGTCGCTGCCCGGGGAATGGAACGGGCGGACCGAAAAGGCGGTGTTGGTTATTCGGAGATTATTCTTATCTTTGGTGTCGGTGCCGTAACGGCACTTTCAGGGTGCCGGAAGGTTTTGCCGTAGCGCACGCCGATTCGTTTACGGACCCGCCCGACGTTCGACTTTTTCGTTCCTTTTAGTTAGACCCGACCATATCGCCGCCCATGAGAAAACTGCTGCTTACCGCCCTGCTGCTCGCCGCAACATCCGCCGTCCCGGCGCAAAACGATCTGAAAAGTGTGCTTTCGCAACTCGACGCCACCCTCTCGCACCGCGATTCCTACATCGCCGGCCGCGAACAACGGATCGAATCGCTGAAAAGCATCCTCGGCAAATCGGACTTTTCGGACGCCCAGCGATACATCCTGAACCAACAACTGATCGACGAATACACCCCCTACCAGGCCGACTCGACGATCGACTACCTCTACCGCAACATCAACCTGGCCAAAAAGATGCGCGACACGCGGCGCCTCGACGAAAGCCGCATCCAGCTGGCCTACCTCTATAGTTCGGCGGGCATCTATCTCGAGGCGGCCACCCTCCTGCAACAGGTCGACACCGCGCAGCTCGACCGGAAACAGCTGGTCGATTACTACATCGCCCGCCACAAGCTCAACGACGAGCTTCAGCTCTACTCCCACGACTCGGTGCAGGGCACACAGTCGTGGCACCTCACGGTGCTCTACGCCCGGCTGATCGTGGAGAACACCCAACCGGAATCGACCGCACACCTCAATTACCAGCTCTGGCAGGCGATCAACGACCGCAGCTATGAACGGGCGGTGGAGATCTCCGAACGGCTGTGCGACACCCTGCCGCCCCTTTCGCGCGACTACGCCGAGGCGTCGTACATGCGTGCGCTGGTGGCCGACCTGATGAAGGACACCCTCACGGCGCAGGTGTGGTTCGCCCGCTCGGCGATGACCGACATCCAGCTGGCGATCCGCGACAACGCAGCGCTGAAAAGCCTCGCCAACACGCTGCTCGACGACGACAACATCCAGCGGGCGATGCGCTACATGCGGATCGTCATGGACGACGCCCGGTTCTTCAATTCCCGGCTCCGGCCCTGGCAGGACGCACTGGCCCTGCACGTCATCGAGGAGGCCTACACGGCCCGGCGGCAGCGGATGGACGCCATGTACAACATCTTCGTGGCGTCGATCGCCTGCTTCATGCTGCTGGCCCTCGGGGGCGTGATCTTCGTCCTGCGCCAGAACCGCAAGCTCAGCCTCGCGCGGCTCGAACTGCAGCAGGCCAACAACCGGCTCAACATCTCGAACAACGACCTGCAGCGGATCAACAAACAGCTGGCAGGTCTCAACAGCCAGATCTCCGAGGCCAACGAGGTGAAGGAGGAGTACATCGGCATCTTCCTGACGATGTGTTCGGAATACATCGACAAGATCATCGACTCGCGGCGGCGGGTGCGCCGCCTGCTGCGCGACGGGCGTATCGACGAACTGAAAAAGGAGTACTCCCCGAGCGACGGCGACAGCCGCGAACTGGAGGAGTTCTACCACAATTTCGACACGACGTTCCTGCAGCTCTACCCCACCTTCATCGAGGATTTCAACTCGCTGCTGGACAAGGAGGCGCGCATCGAGCCCAAGAAAGGCGAACTGCTGAACACCGAACTGCGCATCTTCGCGCTGATCCGGCTGGGCATCAACGACTCGTCGAAGATCGCCGCCCTGCTGCGCTACTCCGTGAGCACGATTTACAACTACCGGTCGAAGATCAAGGGGCACACGCTCGTTTCGCGCGACACTTTCGAGGAGCGCATCAAGACCATCGGAGCATTCAGTCCGCAGCATCTCTGACCGCGTCGGCAAAGGCACGAAAAAAGACCGCGGAAAAATCCGCGGTCTCTTCTTTATCGTCCGGGCCGGCTCTCCGACCCATTTCGGTTTCTCAGTCCCTGTTCCGGCCTCCCGGTCCTCTCGGCCGGCCTCTCTCTATGGCCCCTCCAGCCTCTCTCTCCAGCCCCTCTCAGGCCCCTCCGGGCACTACTCGGCCGACTGGTCGGCGGCGGGCTGCTCGGCGGCCGGAATCTCGGCCTGCGGCATCGGGGCGGGAAGCTCCGATTCGAGCACACGCTCCTGCAGCGCCTTGGCGTCGTTCGAAATCTTCGTATTGCTCTCGATCACGCGGCCCTTGTCCATGGTCAGCGTAGCGACGAGGCTCAGTACGACGATGGCGATGGCCATCGCCCAGGTGAACTTCTCGAGGAAATTGGACGTCTCGCGCACACCCATGACCTGGTTCGACGCGCCGAAATTGGCGGCCATGCCGCTCTTGGGGTTCTGCACCAACACCGCGAGAATCACCAGTACGCTCGCAACGAGTATCAGGGCAATGCAAATCGTGTATAACATATCCTATAAATTTTAATTATTGTTATCCATTTTGTCAATTAACTCGGCAAAGTAAACACTTTTTTCGGGATTTAGCAAACTTAATTTGCGATAAATCGCCGCGGCCCGGTCCCGAAGACCCTGGGCGAGATAGATTTCGGCCAGCTCCTCGGAAACCACCTCGTCGTCGTCCTCCAGTTCGGGACGGACCAGCACCTCCTCTTCGGGTTCGCCCTCCTGGGCGACGATGCGCAGGTTGTCCTCCTGCAAAAAACGGTCGATGATCTCGTCCGACGAGAGCCTGCCCAGCGCCGAGGCGTCGACGGCCGGCATGCGCAGCGGACTCTCGGCCCGCCACGGAGCCAGGAGCGCCGCCCGCGGGTCCTCCTCTCCGGTGACGGTTCCGAGCAGAATACGCCCCGGAATAAACCCCGGGCAGGCCGCGACCAACGCCCCGGCCTCGGCGGCGGAGGGCAGTGCGGCAGTGCGCGGCGCGGCGAAGTATGCTTTCAGATCGGCCATGTCCGGATTACCAGTTGGAGGCCGAAGCCTGGAAAATGTCGGTCACGAGTTTGTCGACGATCTGCGGAATAAGCGTCCCCTCGACCTCCGTGAGCAGCTGCGTCGACTCGTAGTCTTCGTAGGCTGTGAAGGTCTTGTTCCACGAAGCCTTCTCGTCGAGGGCGTTCGTGAAACGCACCTTGACGGTGATCGTCAGTCGGTTCAGCAGGGCGTAGTCGTCGCTCGACACCGAGGCAGTCGTCGAAGTATAGTTGACGATCTCGCCCTCGAAAGCGAAGTCGCCGCCCTCGTCGACCTGCATCAGGCGCGTGCGGCGCGTGAACATGTCGACCAGCGCTTCGGTGAGCGTCGAGCTCAGGATCGGCGACACCATCGTCGCGTTGTTGGGGAAATACGCCACCGAGAAAGTCTTGGCGTCGGGCGGGATCGAGGCCCCCGACAGCGAGTATTTGATGGCCACGCCGCAGCCCGTCAGCAGGGCGGCGCAGAGCGCCAGTATCGTCAGTCTGATCTTCATAAGCTAAATTTCCTCTATCCCCAACTCCTTGATCTTGCGGTACAGCGTGCGCTCCGACATGAACAGTTCGGCGGCGGCCTCGCGGCGGCGGCCGTTGTTGCGCCGCAGAGCGCGGACGATCTGTTCGCGCTGCATGTCGGCCTTGGTCATCTCCCGGGGCGGCTCGTCGGTCACCACCTCGCTCTCGGCATAGACCGGAGCCTGCTGCGGACAGGCGGAAACGGCCGGCACGACGGCCGGTACGAAACTGCTCTGCGCCGCGGAAGGCAGCAGGGCCTTGATGTCGCGGGCCGGTTCCGGACAGCGTCCCGCACCCTGAATCAGGTCGGCCATCATCCGCTTGAGGTCGTTGATGTCGGCGCGCATGTCGAACAGCACCTTGTAGAGCAGTTCGCGCTCGGTGGTCATGTCGTCCGGATGCGGCGCTCCGGCGGCCATCGGCGCGCTGCTGCCCTGCGGAGGCAGGTATTTGGCCAGCACCTCGGCGGAGATCACCCGGGTCTGCTCGATGGCCGAAATCTGTTCGGCGACATTCTTCAGCTGGCGGATATTGCCCCGCCAGTAGTAACGCATCAGCATCTCGCGGGCATTGTCGTCGAGCGTCACGGCAGGCATGCGGTACTGCACGGCCACGTCGGCGGCGAAACGGCGGAACAGCAGCGGAATATCCTCGGGACGCTCGCGCAGCGACGGCACCGGAATCGGCACCGTGCCCAGGCGGTAGTAGAGGTCCTCGCGGAAACGCCCCTTGGCGATGGCTTCCTGCAGGTTGACGTTCGTGGCTGCGACGACGCGGACGTTGGTCTTCTGCACCTTCGACGAACCCACGCGGATGAATTCGCCGGTCTGCAACACCCGCAGCAGGCGCGCCTGCGTCGAATGGGGCAGTTCGGCCACTTCGTCCAGGAAGATCGTGCCGCCGTCGGCCTCCTCGAAATAGCCCTTGCGGGCTTCGAGAGCCCCGGTGAAAGCCCCTTTCTCGTGGCCGAAAAGCTCCGAGTCGATCGTACCCTCGGGGATCGCCGCACAGTTGACGGCTATATATTTATTGTGCTTGCGCGCCGAATAGGCATGGACGACCTGCGGAAAGAACTCCTTGCCCACACCGCTCTCGCCCGTGACGAGCACCGTCAGGTCCGTCGGGGCCACACGCAGGGCCACCTCCAGCGCCCGGTCGAGGAGCGGGGAGGTGCCGATGATGCCGAAGCGCTGTTTTACGGTCGTGATGTCTGTCATTTATCCGTTCTGTTCGGGTTGTGAGGCCCCCTCGGGAGCCGTCTCGGCAGTCGTCTGCGCCGCCGGGACCTCGATGTATTCCGTTTCCGCCTGCTTCTCCTTCGCATCGCGCCAGTAACCGAAGGCGATGGCGCCCGCGGCGATCACGGCGGCAGCCACAGCGATCCAGATGAACCAGTCGACGCCGCGGCGCCGCGGGACGCGGTCGACGTAGCGGCAGGCGTCGGTGTTCTTGGGCGGCTTGCCGTAGCGGAGCCCCCGTACCGAAGGATCGGGATTCATCTTCGCGGAAGGCGACACGTGCGGCTCGGCAAAAGCCGTGCGGACGGCTTCGGCCAGCTTCCCGGGTTCCAGCTGCGGCTGGCGGGCGGGCTTTTCGCCGTCGGCAGCCGGTGCGGCAGGCAGGGGTCCGTAGACAAAGGCGATGGTGCCGTTGGGCCCGGGTTTCATCACCCCGAGGCCTTCGAGCGGATACTCCTGCCCGTGTTCCACGGCGTGGCGCACCTCGAAAACGAAGCGGTCGATCTCGCCGGCAGCCTCCAAGTCGCCCGTTCCGCTGTCACGCAGAAGCCCCCGCAACACGCCGTCGTCGCGTTTGAGCAGCTCGGAAAAGACGACGCTCCGCTCGGGTTCCTTGACGATGAACGCGCCGAGCTGGGGCACGACCAGCCGCTTGTGTGCGGTCAGATATTGTTTTATGATGGGAATCAGCACAGTCGAATCTCGTTAAAATCCGGGTTCAAAATTACCCTTTTTCATAGAAAAAAGCAAAATATAACGGTCTTTTTCAAAATAATCGGACAAAGTGTTGGTTATCCGGAAAATATTCGCTTGATTTGCATCCCGATTTTTTGAAAAATCCGAACGAGCTACTTCGGCAAAAATTTTGCCATGTAACCGAGCCGGATCGATAAAAACCTACCGAACGAACCATGAAAGACAAGTACATCGACCTGATCGAACAATCGTTCGATTTCCCGCAGGATGAGTTCACCGTCGAGGACAACGAACTGAATTTCCACGACATTCCGTTGATGGAACTGATCAAACAGTACGGAACCCCGCTCAAGATCACCTACCTGCCGAAGATCTCCCAGCAGATCAACCGTGCCAAGCGCATGTTCAACGTGGCGATGGCGAAGGTCGATTACAAAGGTTCGTACAACTATTGCTACTGCACCAAATCGAGCCACTTCTCGTTCGTGCTGGAGGAGGCCATGAAGAACGACATCCACCTCGAAACCTCGTCGGCCTACGACATCCACATCATCAACGCCCTCTACGACGGCGGCATCATCGACAAGGACCGCTACATCATCTGCAACGGCTTCAAGCGTCCGCAGTACGTCGAGAACATCGCCCAGTTGGTGAACGACGGATTTTCGAACACGATTCCCGTGCTGGACAACAAGGAGGAGCTTGAACTGTTCGAAGACTCCTTCACCAAGAAGTGCAAGGTCGGCATCCGCATCGCCTGCGAGGAAGAGCCCAAATTCGACTTCTACACCTCGCGGCTGGGCATACGCTACAACGACATCGTCGATTTCTACAAGGCCAAGTTGAAGAACAGCAAGAAGTTCCAGCTCAAGATGCTGCATTTCTTCATCAACACCGGCATCAAGGACACGGCCTACTACTGGAACGAGCTGTCGAAGTGCATGAACGTCTACTGCGAACTGAAGGCGATCTGCCCCGAGCTGGACAGCCTCAACATCGGCGGCGGATTCCCGATCAAGAACTCGCTCAACTTCGAGTACGACTACGAGTACCTCACCGAAGAGATCGTGGCGCAGATCAAAAACATCTGCCAGCGCAACGGCGTCGAGGAGCCCAACATCTTCACCGAATTCGGATCGTTCACCGTGGGCGAAAGCGGCGCGGCGCTCTACTCGATCGTCAACCAGAAGCAGCAGAACGACCGCGAGAACTGGTACATGATCGACTCGTCGTTCATCACCACCCTGCCCGACACGTGGGGCATCAACCAGCGCT
>CATKXN010000105.1 GCA_949840605.1 uncultured Alistipes sp. | reverse complement strand
TCATCTACGTGATCGATGTGGCCTCAGGCGACACGATTCCCCGCAAGGACGGTCCGGGCATCTCTCAGTCTGACATTCTGGTCATCAACAAGACCGACCTGGCCCCCTACGTCCGTGCCGACCTCGAAGTGATGCGGCGCGACTCCGAGCTGATGCGCCCGGGCAAGCCGTTCGTGTTCACCAACTGCATGACGGGCGAGGGGATCGACGAACTGGTCGCCCTGATCCGCCGGATGGCGCTCTTCGACATCGACAGAAGCAGGGAGGAAGTTTCGGAACCCTCAACCGGCGCCGCACGATGAACTTCGCGGCAGCCAAAGAGATGAGCCCCTATCTCGAAGAGCCGAAGGCGATGCCCGTCGGCACGCCGGGCAAAACGGGGTACCTGTTCCTGGGATTCGAACTCGACGACGACGGGAAGTCGATCCTGCGCGATCTGGAGCGCCATACGCCGCTGATCGTCCAGCAGGAACTCTATTTCGACGAAGCCATGCCCGAAATGCCGTGCGTCTACATCCTCTCGTCGGGAGGCCCCAACGTGGACGGCGACCGCTACGAGCAGCGTTTCGTCGTCCGCGAAGGGGCCTACGCCCACGTTTCGACCGGGGCGGCGACCAAACTGGCCGAGATGCGCTACAACTATTCGGGACTGACGCAGACGTTCGATCTCGAAGCGGGCTCCTACCTGGAATACCTGCCCGAACCGACCATCCCGTGCCGCCACACGCGGTTCATCGCCGACACGGCGATCCGCATCGCGCCTTCGGCCACGCTGTTCTATGCGGAGATCTACATGAGCGGGCGCAAGTATTTCGACCGGGGCGAGCGATTTCAGTACGACATCCTCTCGGTCTGCTCCCGCGCCGAACGTCCCGGCGGAGAGCAGCTGTTCCGCGAAAAATTCATCATCCGCCCCGACATGCACCCGCCTGCGACGCTCGGCGCGATGAACGGTTACGACGTCTTCGCCAACGTGATCGTCCTGACGCCTCCGGAGCACGCCGACAGCATCTACGAACGGACGCCGGCCTTCATCGACCGCGACCGGCGGCTGGCCGCCGGCATTACGCGCCTGCCGAACGGCGCCGGCCTGCTCTACAAGGTTCTGGGCGAGGAGACGGCTCCCGTGAAGCGCCTTATCCGCGGATTCTGTTCCGCCGTCCGGCTCGAAATCAAGGACAAACCGCTGCCCGAAGAGTTCCCGTGGCGGTAAAATAGTTACAAACAGTTAACCTATTTCAACTATGGCAAATACGATCGCTCAATCCGACGGAGCCGGCCGCGGCTCTTTCGATTTCATCAAAATCCTGCTGCGCGGCACCGGCCAGGTGATGTTCCAGAACAGCGCATGGACCGGTCTGCTGTTTATGATCGGCATATTCTGGGGCGCCTATATCGAGGGTCAGGGACTCGTCGCGTGGGGCGCCGTGCTGGGCGTGATCGTCTCGACGGTCACGGGTTACATCCTCGGCTTCCCGGCCCGGGACGGCGAGCAGGGTCTCTGGGGGTTCAACGGCGTGCTGGTAGGCTGCGCGTTCCCCACGTTCCTGGGCAACACCATCTGGATGTGGCTGGCGCTGGTGCTCTGCGCGGCGCTCACGACCTGGGTGCGCACGGGATTCAACAACGTGATGGCGCCCTGGAAGGTCAATTCGTTCACCTTCCCGTTCGTCTTCTGCACGTGGATGTTCCTGCTGGCGGCGCGCGCTATGCACGGGATTCCGACAACGCACATGGCCGATCCGGCGCTTCCGGCGGCCTTCTCTTCGTTCGAAAGCATCCGTTTCGCCGATCTGCTGGTTTACTGGCTCAAAGGCATCGGGCAGGTTTTCCTGATCAACTCCTGGGTAACGGGCATCTGTTTTCTCGCGGGACTCTTCCTCTGCAGCCGCTGGGCGGCGCTCTGGGCAGCGGTCGGCTCGGCGCTGGCGCTGCTGACGGTCGTCGCGCTGAAAGCCTCGGGATCGGACATCTCCGACGGCCTCTACGGATACAGCCCCGTGCTGACGGCCATCGCGCTGGCGACGGTGTTCTACAAGCCGAACATGCGCTCGGCGCTGTGGGCCGTGCTGGGCATCCTGGTGACGGTATTTATCCAGGCGGGCATGTATATGCTGATGGCGCCCGTGGGAATCGCCACCCTGACCGGGCCTTTCTGCATAACGACCTGGCTGTTCCTGCTGCCGCTCGTCCGGTTCGACGACGAGGAGAAGCCCGACCATTCGAACTGGTATCCGGAGAACAAGAAGCACCTGGCCGCACAGCAGCCCGGCGCGGCAACGGAGAATGACCACTAAAGACGACCGACCATGCACATGTCCGACGCACTGGTATCCCCGCCGGTATTCGCCGTAACGGGAGCCCTGTCGCTGGTCCTGCTCGGGACGGCGATTCGGAAAGTAACGCGCCCGGAATACGGCCTCCGCGAACCCGGCGGGCACGGCGAGCACATCGTTCCGCTGATGGGCGTGATGGGCGCGTTCATCTTCGCCGCCCAGATGATCAACTTCTCCATCCCGGGCACGGGATCGAGCGGACACCTTGTCGGCGGCATCCTGCTCTCGGCGATTCTGGGGCCCTGGGCGGCGCTGATTACGCTGGCTTCGGTGCTGGTGCTCCAGTGCCTCGTCTTCGCCGACGGCGGCTTCATGGCGCTGGGCGCCAACATCCTCAACATGGCCGTCATGTCGTGTCTGGCGGCCTATCCGCTGCTGTTCCGACCGCTGATGAAGCGCCACGCATCGCCCGGACGGATTCTGGCCGCGTCGATGATCGCTTCCGTCGCCGGACTCGAACTGGGCGCACTGGCCGTGACGATCGAAACCGAAGCGTCGGGCATCACCGCACTGCCGATGGGACAGTTCCTGCTGTTCATGCTTCCGATTCATCTCTTTATCGGCATCGGCGAAGGGCTGGCTACGGCAGCGGTGATCTACACCGTGCAGAAATACAAACCCGAACTGCTCTACGGCATCCGCAGCGAACGCCCGCCCGGAAAACGGAAGTTCGGAAAAGCCCTTGCGGCGATCTCGCTGGCGGCGCTGCTCGTCGCCGGATCGTTCTCGTGGATCGCCTCGTCCGATCCCGACGGGCTGGAGTGGTCGATCGAAAAAACGGCGGGACAGGCCGAACTGGAACCCGCGTCCGACGGGCTGCACCGGAAAGCCGCCGCCATACAGGAAAAAACGGCCGTGATCCCGGATTATAACACGACATTCGCGGGAATCGTAGGCAGCGGAGCCATTCTGCTGGCCGTATTCGGCGTTTCGAGGCTGTTCCGGGCCGGGCAGAAGCAGGAATGAAAAACCGGTTGCAGAACGCGCTTTGCGCATTGGACGCCCTGGAGCGGAGTGCACGCATACGGACTCCGCTCCACCGGACGGATGCCCGCGCCAAGCTGCTCGTCACAGCGGTTTTCCTCGTGACGATGCTCTCCGTACCGCTCGACCGGCTTCCGGAACTGCTGTTGTTCTCCTCCTTTCCGATCATCGCCAGCGCGATGGGCGGCATGGATTACGGAACGGTATTCCGGCGGTCGCTCGTCGTGCTGCCGTTCGTCGCTTTCATCGGCGTCTTCAACCTTTTCTACGACCGCGAGCCGGTCTTCCGGATCGGACCGGCCGTCGTCACAGCAGGCTGGGTCTCGTTCTTCTCGATCATCCTGCGCGGCCTGCTGTCGGTGCAGGCGCTGCTGGTCCTGATCGGCAGCACGGGCTATTACCGGCTCTGCCGGAGCATGCAGCGAATGGGCGTTCCGGCGGTCTTCACCACCCAGCTGCTTTTCGTCTACCGCTACCTCCGGGTACTGATCGAGGAGGCCCTGGCCATGCAGCGGGCCCGCGACGCGAGAAGCTTCGGGAGAAAATCCTATCCGTTGAAGGTCTGGGGAACGCTCGTCGGACAACTGCTGATCCGCACTTTCGACCGGGCCGAACGGATCAGCCGGGCGATGCTCGCCCGCGGATTCACGGGACGCATCCCGGAGGATGCGTTCGAACGTCCGGCCTGGGAAATGCGCGACACCCTGTTTCTCGCCGCATGGAGTTCGGCGCTCGTCCTGCTGCGCCTGTTCCATCCGGCCGAAGCCCTTTCGACGCTGATAAACAACTTCTGACATGAGCCACCACTACCTCCGGTTCGACGACGTGCATTACCGTTACCCCAACGGTTGCGAGGCCTTGCGCGGCATATCGTTCCGCATCACGCACGGGGAAAAGGTCGCCCTGGTGGGCGCCAACGGAGCCGGGAAATCGACCCTGCTGCTCCACACCGACGGGCTGCTGATGCCCTCGCAGGGCAGCGTGGTGATGGGAGGCATCGCTCTCACCCGCAAGACGCTGCCCCTGGTGCGGCAGTCGGTGGGACTGGTGTTCCAGGATTCGGACAACCAGCTCTTCATGCCCACGGTCGAGGAAGACGTGGCCTTCGGTCCCTCGAACATGCGGCTCGAACCCGACGAGATCGAACGCCGCGTCACGGAAGCCCTCGGCGCCGTCGGCGCGCTCGATCTGCGCAAATCGTCTCCGTTCCGGCTATCGGGCGGACAGAAGAAGCGCGTCGCCATCGCCACGGTGCTTTCGATGGAGCCGTCGGTGCTCGTCATGGACGAGCCAACCTCGAATCTCGACCCCCGGGCCCGGCGGCAGATCATCGACCTGATCCGACGCTTCAGCCACACGACGCTGATCGCCACGCACGACATGGAGATGGTGCTCGACCTCTGCGGCCGTACGATCGTGATGAAAGAGGGCCGGATCGTGGCCGACGGCGACACACGCCACGTATTCTCCGACCTGGCCCTGCTCGAAGAGTGCGGGCTGGAACAGCCCTGCGAACTGCGGATGAAACGTGCGCTGAAAAAGGAATACGCCCTCTGACGGTCAGTCGCGCCGGATCTCCGGACGAACCGCCCGTCCCTTGTCGGGAAGCACCTCGCGGCCGACGACGACCGTGACCAGCGCCCCGACGAGCAGTACGCCGACCGTCACCCCGAGCACCAGCGAAGCCCCGCCCCATTTGAGCAGCACCGGAATGAAGACGACGCCCGCGACGGCGCCCAGCTTGCCGAAAGCCGCGGCCAGTCCCGCTCCCGAACCGCGTTCGGCGACGGAGTAGATCTGAGGCGGGATGATGAAGGTCATCAGGTGGGGACCGGCGTTGAGAAACAGTTCGAAGAGCATGAAGCCGGCCACAGCGATCCAGACCGGCCAATGAAGTTCATAGGCCGCCAGCAGGACAACCATGCCCGCGGCGCTGAGAATGAATCCCCAGGTCTGGGTCCGCACGTGATACCAGCGGTTGACGAGCAGCAGTCCCAGGACGAATCCGGGCAGCATGAAGAGGTTGATCCAGGTCGTCAGCAGCACCGAATCGGTGATTCGGGAAAAGGCCGACTCGGAGCCCTTTTCCAGTCCCAGCGCCATGACCAGCACCGGCAGGAACACCCCGATGCCGTAGACGCCCAGTCCCTCGCAGGCCCAGGGAATACCGCTGAACACCACTTTTTTCACCTGCCCCGGTTTGAAAAGGTCGCTCCAGGCGACTTTCGGCATCTCCGATTTCTTCGGACGGTTGCGGATTTCGCCGATCTCCACGTCCGGGCCCAGGAAATAGCGCACGGCCTCTTCGGCTTCCGTCATGCGGCCGTGGGCGATGAGCCATCCGGGACTCTGTTCGAAGCGGATGCGGCAGAGCAGCATGACGACCGCCAT
This sequence comes from uncultured Alistipes sp., assembly GCA_949840605.1. Next base: position 4,317 of record CATKXN010000105.1, on the reverse strand, counting down.
GACCGCGACGAGCAGCAGCAGGCGGTTCCAGAGGTGCGGATCGTTCCACGCCCGGAGCAGGAAGAAACAGCTGGCCGCCGCCGCGATGCTGCCCAGCGACGACGCGGCTTTCGCCACGCCGACCATCAGCAGTTTCCACCGCCGGGGCATGATCTCGGAGATGTAGTCCGAATCGAGGCTGTAACCGCCTCCGATGCCCAGCCCCATGAAAAAAAGTCCCGCAACCAGACCGGGGAGGTCGGCCGTGAAAAAAGCGAACAGCGAGGCCGCGAGAATGAGCGCGGGACAGAAGCGGAAGAAAAACAGATAGCCTTTCCGGTCGCTCCACTGCCCGAAAAGCACCGATCCGACCATGATTCCGACAAGGCTGGTCGCCGCCACGAGTCCCTGCTGGAGGGACGTAAGTCCGGGATGCCGGACAATCTGGATCATCGGCAGGATGACGCCGACCAGCGTCGCCAGCCCGGCTCCGGTGATCTGTCCGAGCGAGGCGACGACAAGTACCCTGAAATGGCCCCAGCGCAGGGGCATCGTGTCCATATTCATAGTCTTATCGGGGGATGTGTTCGTATTCACATGCGGTGCGAGCCATCGTTTCCACCGCTCGAGCACCCACAGCAGCGCGACGCCCACCCCGACGCCGACGACCGATTCGGTAAAGCGCAGCAGACAGTTCACGGCCGGAGAGACGTGGGGCGTCATCTGCGAGACGAGCAGGATGATGAGCAGCGTGATGGTGGCGATCCGGTTGTTCTGATAGATTCCGACCAGCATGCAGAGCATCTCCAGCACGAAGACCGACGCCAGCATCCCCACGATCGAAAAAGACCAGATTTTGAGGTATATGTAGGCGACGAGCGCCCCGAGAAAGGTCCCGAGCACCCGGGTCCATCCGGCGCGCAGCGAATCCCGGTAGCTGTGCGACTGCAGGACGACCACCAGCGACGTGCAGGCCAGCATGGCTCCCATCCAGCGCGACGCCTCGTGCAGCGAACCGGTTATGTAGACGCCCGTCAGGTAAGCCAGCAGAACGCCGACGCAGGAGACGAACGAAACGGACGGGTGCATGCGTCCGACGGCATCGCGCAGGTGATGCCGGATCCGTAACGAAATCGGTTGCCGGGTGTTTCCCATCATGGAACGTTTTTTCCGGCTCCGCGCAAGAAACGCGCCGAAACGGCAGGAGGGCTGTCGATTCAGGGTAAGTTTTGCGGTTTGTTCGTCCCGGCCGGGAATTTGGAACGGGAATTGGTGAGAGGAAGGATGCGATGCAACGAAATAAACGAGTGTTCAAGTAAAACATAATGCATGATGATGAAGTCCAAACTGTTCGCCCTGCTGCTGTTAGGCAGCAGCGCCCCCGTGTGCGCCCTGCGGTCGGAGACCGCCGACAGCCTGCGCAACGGAAAAACCCACCCGATCGGCGCGATCGTGGTCACGGGAACCCGCCACGAAACCGACATCCGGCACCTGCCGATGACCATTTCCGTCGTCGGGCGGCAGAAGATCGCCGAGGGATTCCGGCCGTCGCTGCTGCCGACGCTGACCGAGCAGGTTCCGGGATTGTTCGTCACGGGACGCGGCCTCATGGGCTACGGCGTTTCGGGCGGAGCCGCCGGGCAGATGACGCTGCGGGGCGTCGGCGGAGGCGTCAGCGGAGGCCCCACGACAGGGCTGCTGGTGCTGATCGACGGCCATCCCCAATACATGGGGCTGATGGGGCACCCGATCGCCGACGCCTACCAGTCGATGCTGGCCGACCGGATCGAAGTGGTGCGAGGTCCCGCATCGGTGCTCTACGGATCGAACGCCATGGGCGGCGTGATCAACATCGTGACGCGCCGGATGCAGGAAGACGGAGTGAAAACCGGCCTCCATGCCGGTTACGGCTCCTATAACACGCTGGAGACCGAGGTCACGAACCGAATCCGGGCCGGACGCTTCACCAGCACGGTGACGGGATCGTACAACCGCACCGACGGACATCGCAGGAACATGGGTTTCGAGCAGTACGGCGGTTACGCCAAGCTGGGCTGCCGGATCACCGAAGCATGGGATGCGTGGGCCGACGTGAACCTCACGCATTTCAACGCGCAGAATCCGGGCGCCGTCACGGCGCCCATTCTCGACAACAAGCAGCGCATCACCCGCGGCATGACGTCGTTCGCACTGCACAACGACTACGGAAAAACCTCCGGAACCCTGAGCTTTTTCTACAACTGGGGCCGGCACCGGATCAACGACGGTTACTCGCCCGGCGCGGAACCGCTCGACTACCGGTTCAACTCGCGCGACCGAATGCTGGGCGTGTCGTGGTACCAGAGCGTCGCACTCTTCACGGGCAACCGCCTGACCGCGGGCGTCGACTGGCAGCATTTCGGCGGCAAGGCGTGGAACGCCTTTACCGACGGACGCCCGGACAAGACCACGGCCGACAAAACGATGGACGAAGTGGCCGGATACGTCGATTTCCGCCAGAGCCTGACCCACTGGCTGACGCTCGACGCCGGACTGCGCCTCGACCACCATTCGCATGCGGGCACGGAGTGGGTGCCGCAGGGCGGGCTGTCGTTTCTGCTGCCGCGCAACGCCCAGATCAAGGCGATGGTCAGCAAGGGATTCCGCTTTCCGACGATCCGCGAAATGTATATGTTCCCGCCGCAGAACCCCGACCTGAAACCCGAAAAACTGATGAACTACGAACTTTCGTTCACCCAGCGCGTGCTGGAAGGCCGGCTTTCGTACGGGATAAACGTCTATTACATCGACGGCGACAACATGATCCAGACCGTTCCGGTAGACGGCCGCCCGAAAAACATCAATACGGGCCGCATCGAGAACTGGGGCGTCGAGGGCGACGCGGCGTACCGCATAAACCCCGTGTGGGCGGTCTCGGCCAATTACAGCTACCTCCACATGGCCTATCCGGTGGTCGCGGCTCCCGAACACAAACTCTACGCCGGGGTCGAGTTCTCGCGCAGGCGGTGGAAAGCTTCGACGGGCGTACAGTACGTCCGCGGACTCTACACTGCGGTCAAGCCCGCGGAGAAAGACGATTTCGCGCTGTGGAACGCCAACGTCACGTTCCGCGCGACCCGCCGGCTCGAACTGTTCGTGCGGGGCGAGAACCTGCTGGCACAGCGTTACGAGATCAACGCCGGGTTTCCCATGCCGAAAGCCACGGCGCTGGGCGGCATAAACGTGAATTTCTAATACGACCGGATACCATGACCACACGTCAGCACTTTTTCCGCCGGGCCCTGTTTACGGCCCTCCTGTCGGCTTTTCTGATCCCCTGCCAGGCGCATTCGGGCAAAGCCCGCTTCCACGCCGTCATCGACACCGACGGCGCTCCCGACGACCTGCGCACCCTCTGCATGCTGCTGGGCAACCGTGAAGTGGAGGTGCTCGCCGTCACGACTTCGGAAGGCGCACTGCTTCCCGACAGCGCCGCCGTGCGGGTGCGTGCGTTGCTCGATTCGTTCTATCACGAGGGGGTTCCGGTCGGTGCGGGACGCACCCTGAACGACCCGGCTCCCGCGTGGCGCACCCGCTCCGCGCAGGTGGACTGGGGCGACGCAGCGGCCTGCACCGGCGGCTTTCCCCCGGCGCAGACGCTGATCGCCGAAACGCTCGAAAACGAAGAGGAGAAGGTCGTCGTCATCGCCCTCGGAGCTTTGACGAACCTGTACGACGTGCTGCGGGAAAATCCCGCGCTCGGCGACCGCATCGACCGGATCGTCTGGTACAACAGCCGGACCGAACCGCTCTCCGGAGCCAATTACGCGACGGACAGCGTCGCCGCCCGGCACGTGCTGGCGAGCGGCGTGCCCGCCACCGTCGTGTCGGCAAACCCGGCGCGTCCGGTCGCCGTTACGCCCGCCCTGCTCGACTCGGCGGCCGCCGTACCGACCGTTTACGCCCGGAAGATCGCCGCGACGCACCGCACGCCTCCGCTTTCGGGACTGGTCGGCGCACGTCATCTGGAAGTCTGGGACGACCTGGCCGCGGTGTGGCTGTTCGCTCCGGAGCTGTTTTCCTCCCGGGAGCTGAGCGGGACGGTCCAGGCGTGCGAACTGTCGGACAAGACTTCGGACGCCCAGGTGCTGACCCGGCTGACGGCGATCCTCCGGGGCAGGCCCGACAGCGAAAGCCGGGTATTCTACGGATTTCCGGTCCGGCACGCACTTTATGCGGCGGACGTCGTTCCGATCATCGACTCGGCGATCGCCCGCCACGGAGCGGGCGAATGGCGCGCGGGCGTGCTGACCAACGAACTGCACGGCCATCTGGGAATATACGCCACGATCGGGGTCA
>CATKXN010000104.1 GCA_949840605.1 uncultured Alistipes sp. | reverse complement strand
GCCGGTACACCTCTTCCTTTTCGCTCTCGATTTGGAACGGATAGCTTTTTCCCGCTATTTTGAGGGTTATCGCCTGTTTTGCCATTTTTGGTTTCGTTTCGTTTGTTCGCCTCTTCTTTCGCCTCTCCTGGTCGTCTGCTCCGGGACCTTATTCAGCCTCCGGCACTGCCGGCTGCTGTCCCAGCAGCGCGATGCACTTGTCCACCTCCCGCATAAGACGGTTGACGCGCGCGCGCGCTTTTTCCCGGTTCCGGCTCTCTCCCGCAAGGCCCTCGGTCAGCTGCATGCGCGCCAGTTCGGCATCCAGCTCCCGGACACGCTCTTCCAGCGTGCGTTTTTCCGAGCGGAGCGTGTCCCGCTGCGCCGTCAGCTCCGTGCAGAGTTCCGACAGCCGTCTGTGGTCGTCGATAAGCTGCTTAACGCGGGCTTCCAGATTCATTATCACGCTTTTGTCGGCCATGTTCTTGGGTAAAGGTCCCGGTTTACTTTTCAAAGGTAGGAAAAAAACCGGACGATTCCAAAACGGAACTGCGTGCGGTCCGGCAAAACTTCCCGACCTGCTGAAAGTGCCGTTACGACACCAAAGATATGAAAAAGAACGATAATTTACAAATATTATTTTTCGAGGACCTCTCCGTACAGATCGTAATCGGCTGCCGCCGTGACCTTCGCTTCGTAGAAATGTCCGCGCAGGAGCCGTTTCCCGTCGGCGGGCAGCAGGATTTCCTGATCCACCTCCGGGGAGTCGTACTGCGTGCGTCCTACGTAGAAGTCGCCCTGGCGCGAGTCGATGACGACCCGCTCGGTGCGCCCCACGCGGCGGCGGTTGTTTTCGAGCGAAATCTCGTTCTGCAGGGTCATGATACGCTCCACGCGTTCCTGTTTCACGGCCTCCGGCACGTCGTCGCGGAGGTTCTGGGCCGAATAAGTCCCCTCCTCCTCGGAATAGGCGAAGACCCCGAGCCGTTCGAAACGCACCTCGCGCACGAACTCCGTCAGCTCCGCGAAATCGGCCTCCGTTTCGCCCGGATAGCCTACGAGCAGCGTCGTGCGCAGCGCGAGGTCCGGAATGGCCGTGCGCAGGCGGCGGATCAGTTCCGTCGCCTCGGCCCGGGTGTGGCGGCGGTGCATGGCCGCGAGCTGGGCGTCGGAGATGTGCTGGAACGGGATGTCGAGGTATTTGCAGATTTTCGGTTCCGCGGCCATCACCTCGATCACCTCGTCGGGGAAACCCGCGGGGTAGGCGTAGTGGAGCCGTATCCACGCGATGCCGTCGATGCGGCACAGGCGGCGCAGCAGCTCGGCCAGCATCCGCCGGCCGTAGAGGTCGATGCCGTAATAGGTCGTGTCCTGCGCGATGACCATCAGTTCCCGGACGCCCTGCGCGGCGAGTTTGCGGGCTTCCGCCTCCAGCTCCTCCATCGGCACGGAGACGTGTGCGCCGCGGATGAGCGGAATGGCGCAGTAGCCGCATTTCCAGTTGCAGCCCTCCGAGATTTTCAGGTAGGCGTAGTGTTTCGGGGTGGTCAGGCGGCGTTCGGTGGCCAGCGCGGGGTCCTCCGAGGCCCCCAGCGCGCGGACGATGCCGTCCCACGTGCGGGCCCCGAAATATGCGTCCACCTCGGGAATCTCGGCCCGCAGTTCGTCGGCGTAGCGCTCCGAAAGGCACCCTATGACGAACAGTCGTTCGATCTTCCCGGCCTGCTTGGCCGCCGCGGCGCGCAGGATCATGTCCACCGACTCCTGCTTGGCGTCGCCGATGAACCCGCAGGTGTTGATCACCACCACTTTGGCGTCGGTGCGGTCGCTGTCGAAGAGGACTTCGTATCCGGCGGCCGCGAGCCGCGCCATCAGGTGCTCCGAATCGACGGTGTTCTTCGAACAGCCGAGCGTGATGACGTTAATTTTTTTCATCGCCGAACAGTGCGTTGACGAACTCCCGGCGGTCGAAGATGCGCAGCTGGTCGATGCCTTCGCCGATGCCGATGTAGCGGACCGGAATGTGGAACTGGTCGCTGATGCCGATCACCACGCCGCCTTTGGCCGTGCCGTCCAGCTTGGTGATGGTGAGCGAGGTGACCTGCGTGGCCTGCGTGAACTGCTTCGCCTGTTCGAAGGCGTTCTGGCCCGTCGAGCCGTCCAGCACGAGCATCACCTCGTGCGGGGCCCCGGGGATCACCTTCGCCATGACGTTGCGGATCTTCGTCAGCTCGTTCATCAGGTTGACCTTGTTGTGCAGACGCCCGGCGGTGTCGATCAGCACCACGTCGGCGCCGTTGGATTTGGCCGAGGTGAGCGTGTCGAAAGCCACCGACGCGGGGTCGGAACCCATCTGCTGGCGGATCATCGTCGCCCCGGCGCGGTCGGCCCACACCTGCAGCTGGTCGATGGCCGCGGCGCGGAACGTGTCCGCCGCGCCGATCCAGACCTTGCGGCCCGCCTTGGTGAGCTGCGCCGCGAGTTTGCCGATGGTGGTGGTCTTGCCGGCGCCGTTGACGCCCACGACCATCACCACGTAGGGACGGCCCTCGGCGGCGTCCAGTCCGAAGTGCTCGGACGAGCCGTGCGCATCCTCCATCAGTCCGGTGATCTCCTCGCGCAGGATCGACTGCAGTTCCGAGGCGTTCATGTACTTGTCCCTGGCGACGCGCTCCTCGATGCGGCGGATGATCTTCACGGTGGTCTCCACGCCCACGTCCGACGAGATCAGGACCTCCTCGAGGTCATCCAGCACGTCGGCGTCGATCGTCGATCGGCCCGCCACGGCGCGCGCCAGTTTCGAGAAGAGTCCCGTCTTGGTCTTTTCCAGCCCGGCGCTGAGTTCCTGCTGCTGTTTGCGCACCTGCTCTTCGGAGGGCGGCGTATCGGGTTTCTTTTTGAAAATATCGAAAAATGCCATGTTTATTTATTAAGTGACCGGATTTTCTTTGCACAAAGGTAATAAGAATGTTTGGAAAAAAACGTTATATTTGCCTAACATATATCTGTTCGACATGATGAAAAGAACCATTCTGCTGCTGTTTGCGGCGTTGTGCGGCGTTATGACCGCCGCCGCGCAGGATCTGATCGTAAAGACCGACGCCACGAAGATCGAGGCCAAGGTGATCGAAATCACCCCCGAAGCGGTGCGCTACAAGCGTTTCTCGAACCCCGACGGCCCGACCTACGTGCTGCCCGTCAAGGACATCCACTATATCCAGTACGCCAACGGCGAAAAGGAGTATTACACCAAGACCATCCCTGCGACGCCGCAGACTCCGGCCACTCCGGCCCAGCCGGCTCCGGCCGAAACGCCGGCTGCCGCACCTGCGCCGCAGACGCCTGCCGGACGTTACGTGCTTAAGCAGTACGAGATCGGCGAGCTGTATGACCAGAACGGCATCCGGGGCGTGATCTGCCAGCTTTCGGACGACGGCATGCACGGGCTGGTGGTGTCGCTCGACGAGATCTACCTCCATTGGAGCGAGTTCCGCAAGCCCGACCTGCGTGCGGTCGGCGCCGACAGCCGGACCGACGGGGCGGAGAACATGGAGAAGGTGGCGCAGTACATCGCCGCCAACAACCTCGCGTGGGATGATTTCCCGGCCTTCAAGTGGTGCCGGGACAAGGGCGAGGGGTGGAACCTGCCCGCCATCGACGAACTGCTGACCGTGGGCCACAACTACAACGGCGGAACGCGCGTGCAGAACAACCGTCAGGCGCGCAACAAGTTCAACGATGCGCTCAAGGACGCGGGCGGAAAGCGCATGGACCGGCTGGTCTATTACTTCTCTTCGACCGAGATGGACGAAAAGAACGCCTATACGACCCACATGGGCATCGAACCTCCCTATGTGATCGAGATTCCGAAATACAACAAGTTCCTCGTGCGCGCCGTGCACAAGTTCTGACGCCGGGGACGGGACGGAAAATCGGTGCGCTCCCTGCGGTGCGCACCGATTCTGTTTCTATGCAGGGACGTGTCAGAGGCTTTCGATCAGCGTCCGCAGTTTGGGGATGATTACGCCCCAGTCGTAATGTTCGCGCACGTACCCCGGGCCCTTTTCGCTCATCGTGCGGCGCAGTTCCGGATCGGAGATCAGCCGGTGGAGCTTGCGGCGGAAATCCCGGCTGCTGTCGTACCAGAACGCCGCCCCGCTCAATTTGCAGTGGTCTTTCATCACGCGGCATTTGCCGTTCACCAGCATGGGAATTCCATTGGAAAGCGCTTCGAGCAGCAACAGCGAGAGACTTTCCAGTTGCGACGGATTGACCATCACCGTAGCATGGCGGATGAGCGCGCTCTTTTCCGCTTCGCTGACAGCATCCGTGAAAATGATCTCCGGGCTGGCGACCGTTGCGACCGTCGGATCGCCCGGACCGGCCATGACCAGTTTGACGTCGCCGCCGTGTTCCTGTTTATAGCGCAGGAAATCGGAGATGACGTTGCTGATTTTCTGGGGATGCATCCGTCCTACGTAGAGTACGTAGTGTTCAGGCAGCCCGTACCGGGATTTGACCTTCTCCCAATCCGCTTCCGGAGCCTCTTCGATGCCGCACCCTACCAGACTGTTCGGGGACATTCGGCACCCGAATATCCGGCGGCAGAGGCGGCGTTCGGCAGCCGTATTGAAGGCGATGTGTGCGACACAGGTGAAAATCTGCGAATAGATGGCGTAATAGAGCGGTTTTTCGGGGTGGGCCGTCGGAATGAGGATGCATTTCTCGGGGGCTGCGAGCGCCGTGCAGACTGTCGATGAGAAGTAATAGCAGACGGGCAGGATCGCGGCATACTCGTCCTTGTGTTCCCGGACGAATTTTTCCAGCGAGGGCGCATACTCTGCGTGACATTCGAAGAAGCGGAGTTCTGCTTCGGCGTTCATGGTCCAGACGGGGTGCAGCGACGCCAGCGGAGAGAGCATTCTCCACTGGTCCAGCCGATAACGGATACGTCGGGCTTTTTTGCTTTTCCGGAATACGCTGCCGTCGTGTGCGGCGGCAGCTTCGGTCTTGAAGCGCCGGACGAGGATGCCGTTTTCCACGGTCTCTCCGGCCGGGAAGTCCAGTTCGGGAGCTCCGGGCCGGCGGATCGTCGTGGTGAGTATCTCGACCTGGTAATACGGGCGCAATCGTTCGGCCAGCATCCGGCAATGCGCTTCTGTGCCTCCGAAAATTCCTTCTCCGTAGCGGAAAATGGTGAACGCTATCTTTTTTGTCATTTCACGGGTGGATTACAAACTTTCAAACAGGCGCAGCCAGGCTTGCCCGACGACCTGCGGGTCATAACGCCGGGCCGCTGCGAAGCAGCCCTGCCGCATTCGTTCCTGCAGGGCTTCGTCGTCCATGGCGTCCCCTAACATGCTGGCATACCGCCGCAGGTTGAAAGCCGGAACGATGATGCCGCATTCGCCGTCGCAGGCGATTTCGCGGATGCCCGCATAGGAATCGAACGATACGGGGATCACGCCGTATTGCTGCCCCTCCATCAAACTCATGGGCAGCCCCTCGAAATTGGAGGTCAGACAGATGAAAGTGGCTTTTCGGTAGAACGGCGCCATGTCGCTCTGGTAACCCATGAATTCGGCCCGACGCAATCCGAGACGCTGCGCCTCCTGTTCGAGCGAACCCCGTTCTTCGCCGTCGCCGATGATCTGAAGCCGCCAGTCCGGGTGTTTTGACTCGATCATCCGCCAGATTTTCAGCAGCCGGTCGATCCGTTTATGGACCCTCACCAAACGTCCGACGTAGAGGACGATTTTTTCTTTGGGCGATGGCGGTTCCGGGGCTGCCGGGATCAGCGGGTTGAGTATGGCTGCGTATTTCCGGGGACTGTCGTCCTTTTGGCTTTTCCGCCTTATTCTCGTTTCGAGTTCCTGCCGATACGCCTCGCAGAGCAATACGCATTTGTCTACCGAACGCAGCATCCGTGCATAGAATTCGGTCATTCGGTGATGGAGTTTCGGGGTCAGGTAATACGAGGGTTTGCGCAATACCAGAAATTCGACTTTGCGGGCAAATGTGGGGTTTTTGATCTCCGTACATCGCTGTTTGCGCAAGAAATCGACCTCCCAAAATGGTTTGTTGTGCAGGCAGAAGACGATTTTGCAGTCGGTCGTTCCGTGAACGGCGGCGAAAGGAAATTCGGTGACACCCTGTACGATGATACAGTCGGCCTTTTCCTCGCGGAGCGAGATGCAGAGGGCCTCTGCGAACCCCCCCCCGCTCCGTAAGCTTCCGGTCTGCGGACGGAATTCGAATGTTTCCCGGTCCTGCGACGTGAGCTTGTCGGGTACGAGCTCTCCCGTATAGAGCAGTACGCGCATACCCTGACTGCGAAAAAAACGGGCCAGGTTGAATGTCACTACCTCGCCGCCGCCATAGGGATACCGCCAGTTGTAAAATGCGATCGTGCCGACTTTCATTCCTTTTTTCTATATTGTACGCAAAGGTACTGATTTTGTCCCGGATTGCCAAATTCGCGGCAAATGCCGTTGGGATGGGGTAAAACACAAAGGGCATCCCGAAAGATGCCCTTTGTATTTAAGAGACACGCTCTTAAAATACTATTTCTTCTCCTCGAAGAAATCTTTGATCTGGTCGTTGGGGACGATGCTTTCCTTGAACATGTAAGCTCCGGTCTTGTCCGACTTGACCATCTTGATGCACTTGGTGAACTGCTTACCCGTGCCGGTTTTCAGTGTTGCGACTACTTTCTTTGCCATAAAGCTCTCTTAACTATTTGATTTCACGGTGAACGGTGACGCGCTTGAGGAACGGATTGTACTTCTTGCGCTCCAGACGGTCGGGGGTGTTTTTCTTGTTCTTGGTGGTGATGTAACGGGACATTCCCGCAACGCCGCTCTCTCTCTGTTCGGTGCACTCGAGGATGACCTGAACTCTGTTGCCTTTCTTTGCCATTGGTTACTCGTTGTTTTTAGTACACGCTTTTGGGTGCGGCAGCTTCGCGCAGGGCGACTGCGAGACCCTTCTTGTTGATTGTTTTCATGCCGGCGGCCGTTACCTTCAGGGTAATCCAGCGACCCTCCTGCTCCGACCAGAAGCGCTTGGTTTTCAGATTGGGACTGAATTTGCGCTTGGTCTTGTGGTGCGAGTGCGAGACGTTGTTGCCCACGATCGCCACCTTGCCTGTGATTTCGCAAACTTTCATTTGTTTGATAGATTTTTGGTTAAAACCCGATTAAGGGAGTGCAAATATACAACCTTTTCGGCAAATAGCACTAAACCACGGCCTTTTTTTATTCGGCGGGGATCGTCAGCAGGAACCGCGCGCCCCGGGGACGGTCCGGGTCGAGATGCACGTCGCCGCCGAGCGTGCGGGCGATCAGGCGGCAGACGGCCAGTCCGAGCCCCAGCCCCTGGCTGAACGTGTCGAGTTTGACGAAGCGTTCGAAGATGCGTTCGCGATCCGGTTCGGGCACGCCGGGACCCGTGTCCTCGACCGCGAAGGTGATGCTGCGGCCGTCCGCCGAGAGCCAATAGGAGAGTCCGACGCCTTGCTCGGGGTCGGTGAACCGCACGGCGTTGCGCAGCAGTTCGGTGAGCGCCTTGCTCAGCAGCAGGCGCGAGGTTCGGATGCGGGGCGGCCGCCGCGTTTCGTCGGGCGTGAAATGAATCTCGGTGGCGAGCGGGGTGTGCTTCGACAGTTCGTCGATGCATCTGCGGCAGCAGGCGTCGACCTCCACCTCGGTGCGCGACGGCGGGGCTTCGGACGATTCGATGTCCGCGATGTAGAGCACGTCGTCGATCAGTTTCTGCAGGTAGTCGCTGTTTTCGCGGATGATGTCGATGTAGGAACTGCGTTCGGGTTCGTCGTCCGGGGTCGTCGAGGCCAGTTCGGCGAATCCTACGATGGCGTTCAGCGGGGTGTTGATCTCGTGGGTGATGTGGCGGATGAAGAGGCCCTTCATGCGGCTGCTCTCCTCGGCGTCCCGTTTGGCCCGCGCCAGCCGGCGGTTCAGGCGGGTCAGGATGGCGATGAACGCCGCCGCAAGCAGCAGGATCACCGCCAGTCCGGTTTCGAGCAGCCGCGCGCGGCGCAGCCGTTCGGCCTGCGCCTGCTGCCGGGCTTCGACCTTCTCGCGGCCGAGCCGTTCGACGTCGAACAACGTGGCGAATTCGTTCAGAATTTCCTGGTTGTCGGCTTCGTAGTTCTGCCGGAGCAGCGACGCCTGCCGCGAAAGGTCTTCGGCGGCGGCTTGATAGCTGCCCATTTCGTAGAGAATCGAGGCGCGGCTCGCCAGCAGCGGGATGTAGAAATAGTGCGAAGAGCCGAGGTCGTCCTTGGTCAGTTCGTAGTTCGTCAATTGTTTGTTGACGATCTCCAACGTTTTCCGGAAGTTGCGCAAGCCCTTGTAAATCGTCAGTTCGATCTCCCGGATTTTGTTTTCGGAGACGTATCCGCCGTTTTTCTCCCGAATTTCGCGCACCTGCTCTTCGGCGCTCTCGAAATCGCCCCGCATGGCGGCGAGGTTGGCCTGGGCGATCCGTGTGCGCCAGATATGCTCGGGGAGCAGAATGCTCTTTTCGGACGCCCGGAGCGCCTCGTCGGCCTTGTCGAATTTCAGCTGCTGGGTGTACAGCTCGCCGAGTTGAAGGTACAAATAGGAGGTGTCGACCTCTTTCATGCCGTTTTGCTCGGCCAGTTCGATGCTTTTGATGTAGGACTCGATGGCTGCGTCGTAGAGGGATTTGGTCCGGTAGATGTGCCCCAGTTGTTTGTAGGCTTCGGCGATCGCGGGCTTGTAGTCGTCCCGGACGGCCTGGTCGCGGAAGCGTTCCAACTCGTATTGGGCGAGGGTGTATTTGCTGTATTTGCTGTAATAGGAGATCAGCCGCGTCCAGACGAAATAGTAGTGCGTGAGCTGATCGTGTTCGCGGGTGAACTGCTGGGTGCGCGCCACCCAGACCCTGAGCGAATCGAAATTGCCCGTGAAGTAGTAATAGTCGGTCTTCAGGCACAGCGCCACCGACTGCATGCGCGGGTTTTGCCGTTCGCCGGCCAGCCGGAACATGGTGTCGGCTTTGAACGGCATCTCCGGGTCCTGCTTGTGGCGGTTGCACCAGCGGTAGTAGGCGACGAGCGTCGTATCGAGTCCGTCGGCGGCGGATTGCGCGGCGGCGGGCCATGCCGATGCGGTCAGGATTGCCAGAAGCAGTAGGGCGTTTTTCATTACTTTTTGGGCTAAAACAGCACAAAAATACCCCGTATAACCGAGAAAAACAAATAAACGGACGAATAAATCCGGCTTTTGGTGCAATTATTGCGCCCTGCCTCCGGCCTTCACTTCCTCTTCGAGCAGTTCAATGGCCGCCGAGCCGGCTGCGTGGATGACTTTGCTGCGGCCGCCCCGGATGCGGACGAGGCGGGAGACGGTGCGCTCGGGCGAACTGACGGCGATCCAGACCGTGCCGACCGGGATATCGGGCGTGCCGCCCGTGGGGCCGGCAATGCCGGTGGTGGCGATGGCGTAGTGGGTGTCGGCGGCATGGCGGGCTCCTTCGGCCATCTGGCGCACGACCTCCTCGCTCACCACGCCGTAACGGGCGATGGTGTCAGCCGAGACGTTCAGCAGGAGGTTCTTGGTCTGGTTCCAGTAGGCGACCACGCCGCCCTTGAAGTAGGCCGAGGCGCCGGGCAGGGCCGTGAAGCGCGAAGCGATGTCGCCTCCCGTGCAGCTTTCGGCCACGGAAAGCGTCAGCATGCGGTCCATCAGCAGCTGATGTACGTGTTTCTCGGGTTTCGATCCGCGGCAGGAGACTGTCAGTGCCGCTACGGCGAGCAGCGCGAAGATTTTATTCATGGCAGGTTTCGTTATTTTCCGTTGAGGCAGTCGCGCAGCAGTCCGACGGCAAAGGAGCTGGCGCGGTCGATGATTTGTCCGCGGTCGGTTCCGCACTGTTTGAGGATCGCGACGGTCCGTTCGGGCGTGCTGACGGCGATCCAGACCGTGCCGACGGGTTTCTCCGCCGAGCCGCCCGCGGGGCCGGCTATGCCGGTGGTGGCGACGGCGTAATCGGCGTCGGCCGCGCGGCGGGCCCCTTCGGCCATTTGGCGGGCCACTTGTTCGCTCACGGCG
>CATKXN010000103.1 GCA_949840605.1 uncultured Alistipes sp. | reverse complement strand
AAGGCATTGGGCCACAGGGCGCACAGCGACGCCACGAGACCCGAGAAGCCCATGATGAAGAGCATGTCGAATCCCCGCAGGGCATCCAGCGAAAGGAGTCTTTGGTTGGGTTTCATACGAAACGTCGTGCGGTGCGGTTATATCGGTTCGTTGGCCAGTTTGTCGTTGCCGGCGATTGCGGTCGTCGGAACGGGGAATACCAGCCGCGAGGGGTCGTTCGACGCCTTGTGGTCCCACCACTCCTCGGTGAGGAACATCCCCCAGCGGATCAGGTCCGTGCGTCGTCGTCCTTCGCCCAGGAACTCGATGCCCCACTCGTCGACCATGCGGTATTTGTCGAGATTGTCCTTGGTGACGGGATCGGGGTCCTCCCGGTTCTCGAATGCGCGCGAACGCACCTCATTGATCAGGTCGGCGGCCTCCTTTTTCAGTCCGGCGCGCATCCGGCACTCGGCCAGCATGTAGTAAACCTCTTCGAGGCGGATCATCGGGAAGAAAGCTCCCCAGCACTTTTCGTCCTCTTTCGGGGCTACGGGGAACTTGGCCAGCCGGTAGAGGCTCGGCTCCTCGGCGTCGAGCATCGACGAACGCAGCGTGGCGGGGTTTTGCCCCGGCTGGAGCGTCGACATCAGCGCCACGTAGTCGACCAGCACCAACTGCTTGCCGCTGTATCCGGCGCGGATGCAGGTGACGGGCGTGCCGTCGGGCTTGACCTGCGCACCCAGCTGCAGCATTCCCTCGTATTTGCCGCCGCCCTGATACTTGTACTGCTTTTTGCGCAGGTCCTTGTCGTTGAATTTCGAGTAGGGGCCGTTGAGCCTATAGCTGTAGGAACTTCCGTCGGGTGCGTGCGAGGGGGTCAGTCCGAAGCCGTTGTAGGGCTGGAAGAGCCCCTCGAAGACGAGTTTCATGTTGTAGTGGAATCCGTAGCGGTAGAACGTGTCGAACATCTCCTGGTCGGTGTTGCGCGAGGGCAGCGCCCAGATCAGCGCCTGCGACTGGCGGTTGTCGAAACTGAACGGCCCGTACCAGGTCTTGTCCAGTTCGTATTTGCCGTATTCGCCGCCGATGATGTCCTCGCAGAGTTTGGCGCACTCGGCGTAATGCTCCTCGCCGATATAGGATTCGGCGTTGAAGTAGAGGCGTGCCAGCAGCGTCGCGGCGGCTCCGCGGCTGATGACGCTCGACGCCTCCGATCCGGCTTCCTTGGGATAGAGGTTCTCGAGGGCGTTTTTGAGCAGCCCCTCGGTGTGCGCGTAGACCTTTTCGGCCTTGCTGCGGCCCTCGGCGGGCTTCGACAGGTCGGTGAAGATCGGGAAGGCCCCGAAGAAGTCGAGCCCCCGCAGGTAGAAATAGCCGATCAGCGCGTTGAGCTGGTTGATGTGGTCGGCCTTGTCCTTTTCGGTGAGGCCCAGCGAGGGATAGTCGAGCCGTTCGAGGTCCGTGCGGCATTCGATGGTCAGGGCGATGCCCATGGCCGTACCGCGCCACGTGTCGCTGATCGACGATTCGTCGGGCGTCCAGTTGTGGCTGTGCAGGCGGACGAAGTGCCCGCCGTCGTACCAGTCCTCGCCGCGCGTGGGCATCGACATCTGGTCGGCGGTCATCTCCTGCAGATACCAGCGACGCGGCGGACGCTGGCCTACGTCGTACCAGAACAGGTGGGTGAAGGGACGGTTGAGCACCTTGTAGACGTCGCCCTTGTTCCGGAAAAACGTGTCGGGCGTCGTTTCGCTGTACCATTCGTCTTCGAGCGCGCATCCCGAGAAAAGCAGGCAGACAGTCGCCGCAAGGATGCTTATGTGGGTTTTAATGGAATATGATTTCATCGGTTGATCCTCCTTATATTATAGATTGAGCGTGATGCCGAACGTGAATGCGCGGGTCGAGGGCCATACTTCGAGCTCTTCGAATCCGGGAGTCAGTCCGTTGGTGTTGACTTCGGGGTCGATGCCGCGGTACTTCGTGAGGCAGAATACGTTGCGGGCCGTGAAGGTGAAGCGGATGCTCTTGATGTAGCTCTTGATCGACGGGATGCGGAGCGTGTAACCCAGCGTCGCGGCGTCGAGTTTGAGGAACGAACCGTCCTCGAGGAAGTAGTCGCACAGCTCCTTTTCGCCCGTGATGTTGGCATTGCGTCCGAACGCCGTCTTGAGGCGGTTGCGGGTGTTCTGTCCCGACGCGGACTGCAGGCCGTGGTACATCTCGGTCATGTTGAAGACGTCGTTGCCGATCCAGCTGCGGAAGAAGAGCGACAGGTCGAAATTCTTCCACGTGATGTTGTTGTCCCACGACAGGATCACGTCGGGCATGGCCTGGCCGATATAGCGTTTGTCTTCGGGAGTCTTCTGTGCGGCCGGGATGATGTTGTTGTCCTTGTCGTAGAGCAGCCAGCTGCCGTCGTCGGCGATTCCGGCGTATTTCCAGATGTAGAACCGGCCGATATCTTCACCCGGAGCGAGATTTACGGCATTGCCGGGACTGCCCGGCGTCGGGAAAGACATCAGCGGTTGCTGAGTCTGACTGCCCCACAGCGTAATCAGACGGGTTTTATTGTGCGAGATCTGCAGCGAGGTCGTGTAGTTCCACTCCTTCGTGCGGACGGGCACGCCCGTCAGTTCGATCTCGAAACCGTTGTTCTCCATCGAACCCACGTTCATCGTCGTCTTGTCGTAGACGGCGGGCGGCTGTGAGACGCTGATGTCGTAGATCATGTTGTCGACCTTGCGCTTGTAGACGTCCAGCTTGCCGCTCAGGCGGCCTTTCAGGACCTGGAAATCCACGCCGAAGTTATATTCGTCCTTGGTCTCCCACTGCAGGTCGGGGTTGACGTTGCGCGCCAGTCCGTAGACCGACGACCAGGCGCCGTTGAAATACCATGTGCGGACGACGCTGCTGCTGGTGTCGTACTTGTACATGCGGGTCGTGACGCCGGGCGTGAACCATCCGTTTCCCGTGCGGCCGTAGCCGAATCGGATGCGCAGGTCGTCGATCCATTTCACGTCTTTCATGAAGTTCTCGTTCGAGATGCGCCAGGCGGCCGACGCGGCCGGGAACCAGCCGTAGCGGTTGTTCGCGCCGAATTTCGACGAACCTTCGTAGCGGGCGCTGACCGAGAAGAGGTAACGGTCGGCATAGGTGTAGTTGACGCGGGCGAAATAGGCCACCAGCGTTTCCAGCGGGTCTTTGTGCGAATAGATCGACGATTTGCCCGCTTTCAGCCACGAACCCTCGCCCATGTTGTACCACTTGGTGCCGTCGACCGAAAAGTCGGCGTTGTCGCCCTCGAACTTCTCCTTGCGGCCCAGCCGTTGGTAGGAATAACCGGCCACGGCCTTGATCGAGTGGGCTCCGAAGAGTTTGTTGTAGTTGAATATCCACTCCAGCGACTCGGTGTTCTGCGTGCTCCATTTCTGCTCGGCATAGCCGTTGCGCGCCAGTTCGCGGCTGCGGCGGTGGAGAGCCGATTCCCAGTAGGCTTTGTTGGCCGTCGTTCCCACCGTACCCACGGTCAGCGTGGTGCTCAGTCCGTCGTAGATGTTCAGTTTGGCGCTGATGTCGGCCTGGAGACGGGCTGTATGGTCCGCGTTTTCGCTCAGGGCCAGCACGGCCACCGGGTTCCACTCGCCTTCGCCTTCGAGGATCCTGTAGCCCGAGGGGTCGTCGGGGTTGTAGATCGGAATGGTCGGGTTGAGGTTCATGGCGTCGCGGAAGATGCTGCTCGGCGCGATGTTCGATTTCGAATCGACGTAGTTGAGGCGCCCGCTCAGTTCGAGCCGGTCGTTGAGGGTCAGGAACCTGAAGTTGAAGCGTCCGCCGATCTCCTTTTTGTCCGAACGGATGGTCATGCCCTGTGCATTCTTGTAGAAAAGCGAGGCGTAGGCCGAAAAGTTCTTCGTACCGCCGCTCATCGTCACGATGTGGCGCTGCGTGAAGGGGGTCCGGGTGATGGCGTCGAACCAGTCGGTGCGTCCGCCGCGGTCGGCCTGTCCGTGGGCGAGCCATTCGTCGGCCGAGAGCACCTCGGCCTTGCGGCGCACGGTCTCGGTGGTGAATTCGCCCGTGTAGCTCACCGCAGGCGCGCCGACCTGTCCCATGCGGGTCGTCACGAGGATCACGCCGCCCGAGGCGCGCGTTCCGTAGATGGCGCCGGCCGAAGCGTCTTTCAGCACGTCGATCGACACGATGTCCTCTTTCTGCAGGATGTTCATGTTGCCGCCCGGGATGCCGTCCACCACGATCAGCGGTCCCTGCTCCGACTTGATCGAGTTGGCGCCGCGCAGCTGGATCGTGATGTCGCTGTTGGGGTCGGAGCCCGATTTCGAGACGATATTCAGCCCCGGGACCTTGCCGGCGATGGCCTGGAGCGGCGAGGCGGTGTTGCCCGCCAGCAGGTCGCCGTTCTTGAGCGAGGTGACCGACGAGGTCAGTTCGCGTTTGTCCAGCGTGCCGTAACCGATCACCACGACGTCGTCCAGCTGCAGCGACTCTTCGTGGAGGACGATGTCGAGCGAGGAGCGCCCCTGCACGGGAACCTCCCGGGTCTTGTAGCCGATGCTCTGGACGATCAGCGTGGCGTCGGTCAACGGTTCGTTGAACGAGAACCGGCCTTCGGCGTTCGTGGCGCAGGCTTTTCCGGTACCCTTGACGATGACCGTTACGCCGACGAGCTTATCGCCCTGGTCGCCGGTGACGACACCCGTAAGATTCCGGGGCGCCTCCGTCTTTTTGGCTGCGAGCGAGATCTGGTAGTTCGAGACGGTGTAGGCGATGGCCGTTCCGCCGAAGAGTTTGTCGAGCGCCGCGCCGATGGTTGCGTTCTTCACCTCGATATCCACCTTGCGGTCGAGGTCCGGCAGCGACGAGTTGTAGAAAAAGCGGTATTCGCTTGTGCGCTCTATCTGCTGTATCACCGAGCGTATGGCCGTCTGGCGGGCCGACACGGTGATCTGAGCGAACGTACATAGCGGCATGCACACCGCGAGGGCGAGCAGTGCCAGGCACGTTTTGCGTAATGAACTCATTGTATTCGTGTTTTAAGGTATGATTTACTGGAGTGGTTATGGAGCCTTCCGCAAAATACCTCAAATGCCGGCGGTCGTTCCCGAGGGGAAACCGGAACGGCGGGAGAAGGGTCGTTTTATGCCATAGGCAGCGAGGTTTTCGGGTTCGTTATTCGGTTTCGGTCGGTCTATCGTTTTTCGTCGAGGACCACGGTGTTGTTCTCGACGGTGTAGCTCACTTCGCCGGAGAGTCCGATGAGCTGGAGCACGTTCTGCAAGTTGTTGTTCTTGATGATGCCCTCGAACTGCAGCTGCTTGATGCGTTCCGAGCGGAAGACGAAGCGGATGTTGTATTCGCGGTCGAGCAGTTGGGTCAGTTTCTCGAGCGTCGTGCCGCTCTCGACGATCAGCTCGTTGTTGCGCCACAGTCCGGCGAAGCGGGTGCGATCCGAACCGCTTTTGGTGAATCCGCCGCCGCCGGTGTCGTAGGCTACGGCCTCCATCGGGTCCAGCGTCGTCGTGAATCCGTCGCCGTCGTCGATGCGCACCTTCCCTTCGAAGAGCGTCGTCACCGAAGTCCGGTCTTCGGGATAGGATTTGACGTTGAACGCCGTACCCAGCGCTTCGACGGTGTAGTTCCCGGTGTTGACCCGGAAGCGCCGTTCGGGGTCCTTGGCTACCTCGAAGTACCCTTCGCCGACGAGGTTCACCTCGCGGCTGCGGAGGTTGTAGCGGCTGTCGTAACTGAGTTTCGAGGCGGAGTTGAGCCATACGCGCGTCCCGTCGGGCAGCGTGACGTTGGTCTTCTGTCCCTTTTCGGTGTAGATTTCGAACAGCGCGCCCTGACGGGCGGCGACTTTTGCGTAGTTGTACCATCCGGCGTATGCCGCCACGGCGATGCATGCCGCCGCGGCCCACGGAAGCAGGCGTCCGAGGAGCCTGCGGCGCGGTGCCGGAGCTTCGGGGACGGTGCCGTCGATCGTTTCGCGGATTCGCGTGTGGATGCGGGCTTTGATACCGCTGTCCATCGAACCGTTGGTTGCGGCCCATTTGCGCCGGTAGTATTCGGCCAGTTCGGGGTCGGATTCCGACTTCTCCCTCAGCCACTCCGTCAGTATGCGCTCCTCCTCGGCAGAGGTCGCGCCGCAGAAAAACCGTTCCAGCAGAGTTATAGGGTCGTTATTCATAGATGCTGTCTTGTTCACGGCAGGGGCCGTTTCCATTAAATATGCGCAACGCCTCCGAATCCCTTATCCGGCGGTCGTTTTTTTGCGTAAAATCGGACTCAGCCGTTGGCGGCCAGAAAGAGAAGTGCGCAGAAGAGGTGGATGTTGCGGAACTGCGACCGCATGAAGACGTTGGCGTGGTAGAGCTGAGTCTCGATGGTCTTTTCCGAGAGATTGAGACGCCGGGCGATCTCTTTTACCGAAAGTCCCTCCTGTTTGCTGAGGATGTAGATGCGCTTACGCGCCGGCGGCATCTGTTCGATCAGTTCGGCGATGTATTCGCTCGTGAACGAGAGGTTCACCATGTTGTCGGTCGTGTTCTCCCCCCCCCTCCGGGCGCCTTCCTGCTGCACGACGTCGATAAACGCCGAATTGAGCAGCATGCGGCGTCCCTCGCGGTAGACCAGGTTGCGGGCGACGGTGAAGACCCAGGCCTGGAAGTTGCGCTCCTCGTCGATCGTCGCGCGGTATTCCCACAGCCGCAGGAAGAGTTCCTGGGTGATGTCCTCGGCCAGCGATTTGTTGAAAAGCGTCTTGCAGGTGAAGTTGTAGACATATCCGCCCCACTGTTCGTAGATGGCGTCGAAAGCCTTGCGGTCGCCTTGTTTCAGACGCCGCAGCAACTCCTTTTCGGTCTCTTTCGTTTTCATCTTCGTACAGCCGGGTTCCGCAACAAAGTTAAGACTATTTTTATCGTTTGAAACAGTTCCGGGGCTTTTTTCACGATTTTGTCACGATACCTAATTATAAAAGGGAACGGCGTTTAGACGAAAAAAATCGTATGGCGGATAAGGGTTTTCGACGCGTCGTGGATATTTAAGAACAGTGATTATGGAGCACTGAAAATACCTTTTTAGATTTTTTTAAGAAAAATTTCAAAAGTCAACCGAAAAATGAAACCCAAGAATCTGTTCAGGGGAATCCCGGCGTTACTGCTGTTGCTATTTGCGGCCGTCGGCTGTGAGCGCGACCTGACCGTGGATTGCAGCGACGCGGAGTTCTCCGTGCTCAACGGAGACGACACGCCCGTAACCGCCCGGCAAACCCTCAATTTCAATACCTCCGCCAGCCTGAAACTGCAGGCCCGGAACATTGCCTCCACCGAGGCTTCCGTGCCTGCGGGCTGGAGCTGCGAAGTGGATATTCCCAAACGCACGGTGACCGTCACGGCGCCCGACGGCGCCCATAAGGATGCTGCCCTCGACGGCGACATCGTCATCACGGCGCGGGGTGTCAACGGCTCCCGCGCCACCGTCACGATATCCGTCGAGGCGGTCGACGCGGAAGTCGTGCTGAAATCCGCCGGCGACCTCTCCGAACCCGTTACGCTGGCTTACGGCGAATCGGCCGATGTGGCCCTGGAGGCGCAGAACGTCGAGCGGATCGACATGTCCGAGTTTCCTGCTGGCTGGAAAGTCGTGCGTGCGGGGCTCGTGCTGACCCTTACCGCGCCCGCTGCCGACGACGAAACGGCCGACGAAACGGGTGAGATCGCGCTCACGCCTTACAGCCGCCGCGGTTCGAAAGGCGCTTCCCTTGTCATCCGGGTCGCTGTGGCCGAGGCGCCTATCGTGCTGACCTGCAATCAGGACGTCAGCGAAGTGATCTCCTTCCGCCTGAGCGACAAAAAAGTCTTTACTTTTACGGCTTCGCCCAACATCGTGAATGTCAAGGTGTCGGAAGCCCCGAAGGGCTGGATGCTGAAACCCGACCTGGCGAAGATGCAGCTCGAGATTTCGGTTCCCGAACAGGCCGCAGCCGATCTGGCCGCCGAGGGCAGCGTCGTTCTGACGCCCGTCAGCAACCGCGGTACCGAGGGCGAACCCGTGACGATCCGCGTGCAAGTGAGCGCTACGGCTCCCGTCCTCGGGTTCGACGTAGCATCGCAGCGCTTCGGTCTGGCGCAGACGGTGACGATCCATGTGACGAAAGCCGTCAATATCGCGAATGTCGGGATCAAGTCGGCTCCCGAGGGATGGAGCGCATCGCCCGATTTCGGTGCCCGGACCTGTGCGCTGACCGCTCCCGCAGCGGTTTCGGGGGCCGCGTCCTCCGGCAAGTTCATCTTCACGGCGACCTCCGCATCCGGCGAGACGGACGACGTGGAGGTGGAGGTCAAACTGAACGGGCTCCATGATGCCGCCGACTTTGCCGAATTCGGCGATGCCGTGGCATCGGGCGCTTCGATCGGCGACTTCCTGCTGGGCGGCGAGGTGAATCTCTTTGCCGATGCCGACCTTTCGCAGGCGGGCCGCGACGTGATCGTCGGAGCCGCCGGGAAACCCTTCTCGGGAATCTTCAACGGCAACGGTCATACGATCACCCTGCGCATCGCCGCTTCGGGCGCCGATGCCGGGCTGTTCCACACGCTGGGCGCCGGAGCCGTGGTCAAAGACCTGAAGCTGGCCGGAACGATCGTTTCGGCAGTTTCGGACGCCAACGTCGGCGGCGTGGCGGTTTACAACGACGGTGCCGAGCTCAACGGCATCACTTCGTCGGTGGACTTTACCTACAATGCCTCCGTGAACGGCGGCTATTACGGCGGGCTGGTCGCCTATTCCCGCCAGTCGGGGGCGAAATACACCGACTGCCATACGACGGGCGCCGTCGTGACCAAGGGTATCAAGTACCTCGGCGGATTGCTCGGTGCTGTGGCCCCCGATACCGAAGGCACGATGACCGACTGTTCGAATGCGGGCGGTATCGTCCTCAATTACGGTGCGTTGAGTATGGCCGGAGGTCATGCCGCCGGTTGCGTAGGCAGTACGGAGACGAGCAAGTGGACCTTTACGCGCGTCTCCAACTCCGGTAATATCGACTACAATTTCGGCAGGACCAACGGAGCCGTTTATTCCATCGGCGGGGCGTTCGGCATGGCCTGCGGCAAATTCGAGGAGTGCTTCAACACGGGTAACGTGGTCGATACCGACGGCGCCGACGCCGTGGCGGGTACACGCCGTATCGGCGGTTTCGCAGGCGCGAGCGCCTCGGGCGGTTATCCGATCAAGGCTTTCAATTGCTACAACACGGGCAAGGTGGTCGGCATCAGCAACTATATCGGCGGATTCATGGGTATCGCCGAGGGTTCGAAACCCGAGCTGAACGCCCCCAATGAGTTTACCGACTGCTATAACGCGGGCGACGTGCTCGTGGTCAGCAACACGACCATCTCGGGTATGTTCGGCGGCTTCCTCGCCGTGTCGTACCAGTGTTCCAACCTGACGCGCTGCAGCAACCGCGGCAAAGTCCTCGGATTCACGAACCGCAGTGCCGGCGGCCTGATCGGCGCCGGTGCCGACCAGCTCGTGATCGACCAGTGCGAGAATACGGGGATGGTCTATATCGGCTGTACCGCTGCTTCCAATCCCAAGGCCGGACGACCGTTCGTCGCAGGTCTCGCGGCCATCCGCGGCAAGAATCCTGTCACGATCCGCAACTCCAAGAATACGGGAGCCGTCACGGCGATGGTCCAGTCCGCGGCGGACGTGCAGAGCGCCTATGTTTCGGAGATCGTCACTGTGGACGGCAAGCAGGACGTGACCGTCTGCGACGATGCCACCAGGACGGCGTCGGCCGGAGCGACCGTTACGGCGATCCTCAAAGAGAATTGGAATTCGAATATCCCCGGACTGTAATCCTTTCCGGTATGAAGCAGGAGGGAGAGCCGCGACGGCTCTCCCTCCTTTTTGCGGTGTTACAGTTTCGGGTTGTTGTGATGGCGTTCCTTGTCGCGGGCGGTCTTCTTGGCGAAGTTGGCCTCGACGGCGGCCGTGAGGTCCACGCCCGTCTGGTTGGCCAGACATACCAAGACCCACAGCACGTCGGCCATCTCGTCGGCGAGATTTTCCGTCTCGCCCTGCTTGAAC
>CATKXN010000102.1 GCA_949840605.1 uncultured Alistipes sp. | reverse complement strand
GTTACCGGCTCCCCCCGAGGCTATGACGGGGATGTGCAGACGTTCGGACAGCCGGGCCGCGGTGGCGCCGGGGTAACCTCCGCGGGTTCCGTCGTGGTCCATCGAGGTGAAGAGGATCTCGCCCGCACCGCGGTCGGCGGCCTCGCGGGCCCAGGCGAAGAGTTCGCGGTCGGTGGGGCGTTTGCCGCCGTGGGTCGTTACGACCCAGCGGTCCCCGACCGTCCGGGCGTCGATCGCCGCCACGACGAACTGCGAGCCGTATTTGGCCGCGATGGCGTCGATCAGCGCGGGGTTGGCCACGGCGGCGCTGTTGAGGGTGACCTTGTCGGCTCCGGCGTCGAGGAGGCGTCCGGCGTCGTCGACCGACGAGATGCCGCCCCCGACAGTGAACGGGATGTCGATGCGCGCGGCGATGCGTGCGACCAGTTCGGTGAAGGTCCGGCGGCCCTCCTCCGAAGCGCTGATGTCGAGATAGACCAGTTCGTCGGCCCCCTCGGCGGCGTATTTCGCACCGAGTTCCACGGGGTCGCCGACCTGCTTGAGCCCCACGAAGTTGATCCCCTTGACGGTCTGGCCGTCGCGGATGTCGAGGCAGGGGATTATGCGTTTCGCAAGCATCGTTCGAGTTCTTTGAGGGTGATGCGTCCTTCGTAGAGGGCTTTGCCGACGATGACGCTCCGCAGGCCCTGCCGGTCGAGCTCTTCGATGTCGCCCATCGCCGAGATGCCGCCGCTGACGGTGATCTCCACGGCGGGGAAGCGGCTTTGCAGCCCGGCGTAGAAGGCAGCCGAAGGGCCGCACAGCATGCCGTCGCGGGAGATGTCGGTGCAGATGACCTGCGCGAGCTCCTGCGGGAGGAAACGTTCGATCAGTTCGGGCGCCGTGAGGGCCGAACTTTCCAGCCAGCCCTGGATGGCCACCGCGCCGTCGCGGATGTCGGCCCCGAGGATCAGCCGTTCGGGGCCGAACTCCGCGAGCCATTGGGCGAAGCGTTCGGGTTCGCGGACGGCGAGGCTGCTGCAGATGGCGCGGTCGGCCCCGGCGTCGAAGACGCTGCGCAGGGCCTCGCGGCTCTTGATGCCGCCGCCGTACTGCACTTCGAGTCCCGTCCGCGTCGCCACGCGCTCCAGCACCGCGAGGTTGCGGGGCTCGGAAGCCTTGGCGCCGTCGAGGTCGACCATGTGCAGGCGTCGGACGCCCGCCTCCTCGAAGCGCAGGGCGGCTTCGAGCGGGTCGCGGTAGTAGGTTTTTCGGCTGGCGTAGTCGCCCTGTGTCAGTCGCACGCACTGGCCGCCGATGATGTCCGTTGCCGGTATGATTTCGATCATAATGTCAAAGGTTTAGGAAATTCCGTATGATCAGCGCGCCCGCCCGCCCGCTCTTTTCGGGGTGGAACTGCGTGCCGAAGAAGTTGTCGCGGCCGAGCGCCGCGCTGAACGGCGCTCCGTAGCGGGTCGAGGCGACGGTCGCCGGGCACGGTTCCGCCGCGAAAGAGTGGACGTAATAGACATAGGTGTCTTCCGTCATGCCGTCGAACAGCGGGGTGCGGAGCTCCGAAATCGTGTCCCAGCCCACGTGGGGGACTTTGAGCCGCTCGCCCGCAGCTGTGAGCGTCGGGAGCCGCCGGACCCGCGTCGGGAAGATGCCCATGCAGCGGGCGTCGCCCTCCTCGCTTGCGAGGCACATCAGCTGCATGCCGATGCAGATGCCCAGCACGGGCTGCGTGAGCGCGGGGATCACGGCGTCGAGCCCCCGTTCGCGGAGTTTCGCCATCGCGGACGAGGCCTCTCCGACCCCCGGCAGGATTACCCGGTCGGCCCGGCGCAGCAGCGCGGGGTCGGCCGTGAGGATGAATTCGGCCCCGGCGCGGTGCAGGGCGTCGGCAACCGACCGCAGGTTGCCCGTATCGTAATCGACTACCGCTATCATAGGACGCCTTTGCTGCTGGGAATGTCGTATCCGAAGCCCTGCCGGCCGACGGCCATGCGCAGGGCGCGGGCGAAGGCTTTGAAGACGGCTTCGGCCTTGTGGTGGTCGTTGTCGCCGCGGGCCGAGATCTGGAGATTGCACCGCGCGGCGCATGCGAGCGAGTGGAAGAAGTGGCGGAATAGCTCCGTCGGGACGTCGCCGACCCGCTCGCGGCGGAATTCGGCGTCCCACTCGAAGTCGATGCGGCCCCCGAAGTCGAGGAGCACCAGCGCCCGGCAGTCGTCCATCGGCAGGGCGAAGCCGTAGCGGGCGATGCCGGCCTTCGTGCCCAGCGCGCGGTCGATGGCTTCGCCCAGGGTGATGGCCACATCCTCCATCGTGTGATGTTCGTCGATGTCGAGGTCGCCCCGGGCGTCCACGGCCAGCGACACGCCGCCGTGGTGGGCGATCTGCGCGAGCATGTGGTCGAGGAAGCGCAGGCCCGTGGAGATCTCGCCGTTGAAATCCCCGCGGCCGTCGAGGTCGAGGCGCACGGTGATCTGCGTCTCGCGGGTTTCGCGCCGAATTTCGACCCGGCGTTCGCCGCGGCGGATGAATTCGGCGATCTCGGCCCACGAGTCGGTGACCAGCGCGCAGGCGTCGGCGGCCCCGGCCTCGTCGAGCATCCGGAGCCCCTCGGCGACGGGCGCCAGCAGGATGCCCTGGGCCCCGAGGTTGCGGGCCAGCAGGACGTCGGTCACGCGGTCGCCGATGACGTAACTCGCGGCGAGGTCGCAGCTGCCGTCGAGGTAGTTCCCGAACATCCCCGTGCGGGGTTTGCGCGTGGGGGCGTTGTCGGCCTCGAAGGTGCGATCGATCAGCTGGTCGTCGAACGCGACGCCCTCGCCCCGCAGCGTCGAGAGCATCTTTTCGTGCGCCGGCCAAAAGGTCTCCTCGGGAAAGGACGCGGTGCCCAAGCCGTCCTGGTTGGTGGCCAGCACGAGGTCGAACCCGAGGCCCGCGAGGGCTTTCAGCGCGGAGATGGCTCCGGGCACGAACGCGAGTTTTTCGAGGCTGTCGATCTGTTCGTCGGCGGGTTCGGCGATGACGGTGCCGTCGCGGTCGATGAAGAGGGCTTTTTTCATAGGGTGAAGTTTTTGACGGTTTCCAGCATCCGGGCGTTCTCGTCGGGGCGTCCGACGGTGATGCGCAGGCAACCTTCGCACCCCGGGATGCGCGAGCGGTTGCGGACGATGACCCCGGCGGCGATCAGCGCGTCGTAGAGCCGGTCGGGATCGGGGGTGCGGACCAGCACGAAGTTGGCCTCGGAGGGGTAGACCCGTTCGATCGCCGGACATGAGGCGAGGACACGGGCGACGGTGTCGCGCTCGGCGCGGAGCTGTGCCACCTGACCCGCGATGTCGAACGAGAGCCGTTCGGCGACGGCGGCCTGCGCCAGGCAGTTGATGTTGTAGGGGTATTTCACGCGGGCGAAGAGCGCCGCGACGGAGGCCGACGCGAACGCCAGCCCGAGGCGCAGCCCCGCCATGCCCCACGCCTTGGAGAGGGTTTGCAGGACGATGAGGTTCTCGAACTCGTCGAGTCGCGCGAGGAATCCCGGCCCGGAGGCGAAGTCGATGTAGGCTTCGTCGAGCACGACCATGCCGTTGAAACCACGGATGAGCCGTTCGATGTCGCCCGCCGGGAAGGCGTTGCCCGTTGGGTTGTTCGGCGAACAGAGCCACAGCAGTTTGGTCCGCTCGTCGGCCGCAGCCAGCAGGGCTTCGACCGGGAGTGCGTAATCCGCGCCGAGGGGCACCTCGCGCATCTCGATGTCGTTGACGTCGGCCGCGACGCGGTACATGCCGTAGGTCGGGGCGATCGAAACGGCGTTGTCGACGCCCGGACGGCAGAAGATGCGGTAGGCGAGGTCGATGGCCTCGTCGCTGCCGTTGCCGATGAAGACCTGCTCCTCGCGCACGCCTTTCAGCGCGGCAATGCGCTGTTTCAGGCCCTTCTGGTGCGGGTCGGGATAGCGGTTGACGCCGTTTTCGTAGGGATTTTCGTTGGCGTCGAGCCACGTCGAGATCTCTCCGCCGGCGTATTCGTCGCGGGCTGTGGAGTAGGGTTTCAGCGCCCGGATGTTGGGGCGCACGAGCTGTTCGAGGGTCTTCATGAGCGTTCTTTTTTCAGACGGACGCGGACCGCGGCGGCGTGCGCCCCGAGCCCTTCGGCCTCGGCCATGGCGACGATCGCCGGGGAGAGGGCCGAAAGCCCGTCGCGGGTGAGTTCCTGATAGGTGATCTTGCGCAGGAACGAGTCGGTGTTGACGCCGCTGTAAGCCCGCGCCCAGCCGCCCGTGGGCAGCGTGTGGTTGGTGCCCGAGGCGTAGTCGCCGGCGCTTTCGGGTGACCACGGCCCGATGAAGACGCTGCCGGCGGCGGTGATCTGCGCGGCGGCCTCCCAGGCGTCGCGCATCGAGACGATCAGATGCTCGGGGGCATAGGCGTTGGCGAAGTCGATCATCTTTTCGCGGCTGTCGAGCACCACGATACGGCTCTGGCGGAGCGCTTCGCGGATGGTCTCGCCGCGCCGGAGCTGCTGCAGCTGCTCTTCGACGGCGCGCCGGGTGTCGCGGGCGAAGCGTTCCGAGGCGCAGACCAGCACCGCCTGGCTGTCGCCCCCGTGTTCGGCCTGCGAGAGGAGGTCGGCGGCGGCGAAGTCGGGCGACGCTCCGTCGTCGGCCAGCACGAGCACCTCCGAGGGGCCTGCCGGAAGATCGACGGCCACATCGTTGGCTCCGACCAGCTGTTTGGCCTTGGTGACGTAGCGGTTGCCTGGGCCGAAGATCTTGTCCACGCGCGGGATGCTCTCGGTGCCGTAGGCCAGGGCCGCCACGGCCTGCGCGCCGCCTACGGCGTAGACGCGGTCCACGCCGCAGAGGTCGGCGGCATAGAGGATTTCGGGGGCTATGGTGCCGTCGGGACGCGCGGGGGTGCAGAGCACGACCTCCGCACATCCGGCGACGCGGGCCGGAACGGCCAGCATCAGCACCGTGGAGAACAGCGGAGCCTTGCCGCCGGGGATGTAGAGCCCCACGCGGCGGATGGGCAGCGCGCGCTGGACGCACCGCACGCCCGGCATCGGTTCAACGCTGACCTCGGGGGGCAGCTGGGCGCGGTGGAAGGCTTCGATGTTGGCCTTGGCGGTGGCGAGGGCCTCCTTCAGCGCCGCGGGGACGAGCGACGCGGCCGCGCGGCGGACGTCGGCGGGGACTTCGAACGTTTCGCAATCGCGGCCCTCGATGCGGCGGGTGATGTCGCGCAGGGCCCGGTCGCCGCCGGTGCGCACCTCGTCGAGGATCGAGGCCACCTGACGGGTGATCTCCTCCTCCTGCCGCGTGCAGCGTTCGGTGAGGGAAGCCCAGTCGGGGCGGTCGGGGTTGGGGTAGATGTTGAGGATTTCCATATCGGGTTCGGGATTTTAGCGGATCATGTTTTCGAGGGCCAGGATCAGGATGCCTTCGGCCCCGATCTCCTTGAGGCGTTCGATGCGTTCCCAGAGCTGGTCCTGGGCGATCACGGCGTGGATCGAGCACCACCCCTCCTGCGCCAGCGGCAGCACCGTCGGGCTGCGCATCCCGGGGAGAATGCGGATGGCGTCGTCGAGACGCTCCTTCGGGAGGTTCATCAGCACGTATTTCATTCCGCGGCTGTCGAGGATCGAGTTGAAGCGGAACGTGAGCTGCTCGATTTCGCGGCGTTTGTCGCTGTCGAGACCGGGGTTTGCGATGAGCACCGCCTCGGAGAAGAAGACCTTTTCGACCTCCGTGAGCCCGTTCGAGATGAGCGTGCCGCCCGAAGAGACGATGTCGAAGATGGCGTCGGCCATGCCTACGGCCGGGGCGATTTCCACGGAACCTTCGATGGTGTGGATTTCGGCCTCGATGCCGCGCTCGGCGAAGTAGCGGGCGAGGATGTTGGGGTAGGAGGTGGCGACGCGCTTGCCGCGGAAGAAGTCGGGACCCTCGTAGGGCGTGGATTTGGGCACGGCCAGCGAGATGCGGCAGCCTCCGAACCCGAGGTCCATGACCTGTTCGACCGGGAAACCCTTCTCGGCGACCTCGTTCAGTCCCACGATGCCCGCGTCGGCGACGCCCATGGCTACGGCCTGCGGAATGTCGTCGTCGCGCAGGTAGAGGACTTCCAGCGGAAATCCCTCGGCGCGGGAGATGAGTTTGCGCTTGCTCTCGGCAACGCGGATGCCTGCTTCGGAAAGCAGTTCGATGCTCTGTTCGTTCAGTCGGCCCTTGGCCTGGATGGCTATTCTCAGCATATTCGGTGTGTGTTGATTGTTTCGTTTCGCGACACCCACCTGCGGTTCGGCATATGAAAAAGCCCACCCGCAGGGGGTGAGCTTCATATAATTGCGTTGTTTCACATATACATGATCGACCTACCCCTCGGTAAAGCGGTGATGGTGATGATGGATATGGTTGAAAATCGTCATTTCTGTCGTTGTCGGGGACAAATATAGGGCTTTCATTCGGAAAAAGCAAAATTCGGGCCGAAAAAAAATCGGGGCCGCCTCCGTTCAGGGTGCGGCCCCTGAATCGGCAAGCCCCCTCACTGCATGTCGAAGGCGAGCGGTTTGGGGCGGGTCATGGTCTGCGTATAGGAGACGCCCTGGCCGTTTACGGCCGTGATTTCCAGGGTCGAAACGGCTGAAGATGCCGTGGCCTTGAACAGGTGGACCGTCCGCTTGGTGGGGAAGGTGAGGCTTGTCGCACGATGTGCGTAGCGCTGCATGTTGTAGGAGATGATATGGAGCGGGTCGTAGGCAAAAACGCGTTGTACCGTCAGATTCTTCCGTGCGGGCAGCTCCGTGACGGTGAGCGTCCAGTCGGAATCCCAGTCCCAGACGTTGATAAGCACCTCGTTGTTTTTGTTGGGGAGGTTGTAGCCGAAAGTGTTTTTGGCCGCTTCGGCGGGAACGGAGGTTTCGGGGCAGTACTTCTCGACGGTGATCAGCGATTCGTTGAGATCGTAGGTGCGAAACTGGTAGTCGCTGTCCTTGCCGATGGCTTTGTAGTGCCACCCGAACCGGGTGCCGTCGATGTCGAATAGCTTGTAGCCGCCGGGCGATCCGTCGACGCAGATGTGGTTGTCCGCATAACCCTCTTTGCCCGTCCACCACCAGGTGGCGCATACGGCCGCGATGTTGTGCTCGCGGATGTTCGGCAGGCTGCTGTCGCGGGGCGTGACGTTGTAGTTCATGTGGGTGTGTCCCGTGAGGAAGCTCACGTCGGTGAATTCGCTGAAGCAGGCCGTCAGCTCTTCGGCATTGTCGAGCCGGAAGACCTGGGTCTGGCTGCCCGAGGCGTCGAGCGAGGGATATCCGAAGAGCTGGATATGCATTCCCACGACGATCGGGGTGCTCTTGTCGGAGATCGTCGCCAGGTCCTTCTTCAGCCAGGCGATCTGGTCGGAAACGATTCGGGCGTCGTAATTCCGCGATCCGACGGTGCCCTGGGAACCTCCGGTGTTGATGTACACGATGTTGTCGAGCAGGATGTAGTGGACCCTGCCGAGGTTGAACGAGTAATAAGTCGGACCGATGATCCGGCGGAACGGAACCTCGCAGAGCCAGTCGTCGGTCTCGTAGGGGTCGTTGTCGTGGTTGCCCGGGACACTGAAAACCGCGCAGTCGAGCGACGAGATCTCATCGAGGTAGTTCCCGAGGTTATACGATTTGTCGTACCAGTAGAGGTCCCAGGCCAGATCGCCCAGAGCC
Source organism: uncultured Alistipes sp. (assembly GCA_949840605.1). The sequence continues at coordinate 2,485 of CATKXN010000102.1, read as the reverse complement.
ATGCAGTAGAGGTTCGTGCCCGAGGCTTTCGCATCGGCGACGAGTCCGTTCATCTCGGCAAGGAACCCGCCGGCGAACTGGGTGCGGTCGTTGTTGCGGCCGGCCAGGTGCGTATCCGTGAAGACCGCCATCCGGTGCCTGTCGTTGGGCCGCCGTGTCAGGATGAAGTCCCGCTGTTCGATCACCGCAGCCGGTTGGGAGAGGCGTTTGTAGAACTGGGGGACGGTCTTCACGACCGGGACCTCGTAACCGCCCGGCAGGGAAATGAAGACATATCCGCTTTTCTTGTCCGACCTGAGGTGGTAGACGCCGTCTCCGTCGGTCCGTGTCACGGCGAATCCGTCGGATACGACAACGCCTGCAACGGGCCGGTCGCCGCAGAGGACCGCTCCCTTTATATTCATGCCGGAGATGTCGGGGATGCTGACGACGGGATTGACGGTCAGTTTGACGGTGCCCAGCGTGAGCGTGCGTTCGCCGCGGACGATGGCGATCTTCCAGGTTCCGGTGGCAAGCAGTTCGGGGAGCGTAAATCCGGCGCTTTCGTCGGTGATCGAATGGGCTTCGACCAGGTAACTTTCCGAAGGATGCTCCGCGGACGTGAGTTTGAAGCGGTCCCCTTCCGCAAACCCCCTTCCGGCGATAGTTACCTCCCCGCCCCGGAGCACTTCGAGTTCAGAGGGGATGACCACGCCTGTGATCTCGAGCCGGTCGGCAGGGATTTCGACCTTCGGTTTGTCGCTGCATGCGAAGAGGAATCCTCCCAGGCAGACGACGGCCAGTAAGGTTCGGATTTGAGCAAACATCGTTTTTTTCATGGCGTTAGGCTCGTTTTGGATTGTTACGCAAGTTAACTGCGGCAGCGGGAACGGCGGTGTAGAATCGAATCAGTTTTTTGACTAAAAGTCTCATTTTTAGCTATGTTGCGGCTTCTCGGGGCGTTCTGCGGCTGCAAATGCGAAGGATAAAATGGAACGGGCGGTTACGATTTTTGGATATTTTCCGTATCTTTACGCCATGCACGGCACAAAAGCGGGTGCAGAACGGCTTTGACGTAAGTTTCGGATCGTCAGTGAGGGGTGCGGAACGACGCAAAAAAACGGACTTTCAATAAAAAAAGACAGAATAATGTGTGACGATCCCATTCAATCGATCGCGACCCGCCTGCGCGGGCTGCGCGAGGTGCTCGAATTGTCGGAGCGGGAGGTGGCCGAAAGCTGCCACCTGACCCCCGAGCAGTACCGGGCCATGGAGAGCGGGCAGACCGATTTCTCGGTCAATGTGCTGCAGGCCATATCCCGCCATTACGGCATCAGCCTCGACGTGCTGATGTTCGGCGAGGAGCCCCGGATGAACTCCTATTTCATCACCCGCGCCGGAAAAGGCGTGGCGGTGGAGCGCCGCAAGGCGTACAGGTACGAGGCCCTGGCCTCGGGATTCCGCGGGCGGAAGATCGACCCCTTCATCGTGACGGTGGAGCCGGCTCCGGCCGATGTCCCGATGCACCTGAACGCCCACGACGGGCAGGAGATGAACTACGTGCTCGAAGGCCGGCTGCTCATCAGCCTGAACGGCCGGGAGTTCGAACTCGAACCGGGCGACAGCCTCTATTTCGACTCGGCGCAGCCCCACGGAATGAAAGCTCTCGACGGAAAAACGGTCCGGTTTCTGGCCATAATCATGTAAGCGTATGGTAGAACGATTCTTAACCCAGACCGCGTTCGAGTCGCAGGAAGATCTGCGCAGGAACCTGCACATCCGCGTTCCCGAAAATTTCAATTTCGCCTACGACGTCGTCGACGCCTACGCCGCGGAGCAGCCCGACAAAAAGGCGCTCCTGTGGACCGACGACCGGGGCGAGGAGATTCAGTTCACCTTCGCCGATCTCAAACGCGCGAGCGACCGCACGGCCTCGTGGTTCCGGAGCCTGGGCATCGGCAAGGGCGACGCGGTGATGCTGATCCTCAAGCGGCGCTACGAATTCTGGTTCTCGATCCTCGCACTCCACAAGCTGGGGGCCGTAGTGATCCCCGCGACCCACCTGCTGACCAAGAAGGACATCGTCTACCGCTGCAACACGGCCCGGATCAAGGCGATCGTGGCGGCCGGCGAGGCGGTCATCACCGATCATATCGCGGCGGCCATGCCCGAGTGCCCCACTGCGGAGGTGCTGATAAGCGTGGGGCCCGGGATTCCCGACGGCTTTCTCGACTTTCACGAGGGCATTGCCGGGGCGGCTCCCTTCGTGCGTCCGGAGCGAGCCAATGCCAACGACGACATCATGATGATGTATTTCACGTCGGGAACGACGGGCGAGCCGAAGATGGTGGCCCACGATTTCACCTATCCGCTGGGGCAGATCATAACCGCCAGCTACTGGCACAATCTTGATGAAGATAGCCTACACCTTACCCTGGCCGACACAGGCTGGGGTAAAGCCGTGTGGGGAAAGCTCTATGGCCAGTGGATAGCCGGGGCCAATGTA
>CATKXN010000101.1 GCA_949840605.1 uncultured Alistipes sp. | reverse complement strand
GAGCGGGAGTATCTAAGACGAAGTCAAAGATACGAAAAAGTCGAGCGCAGAAGCAAACTTTAGTTTGATTATGCCGAGCGGGAGTATCTAAGACGAAGTCAAAGATACGAAATTTCATAGGTCCTGCAAAACGCCCCGATTTCCTGAAAGTGTCGTTACGGCACCGAAAAATTAGGCGGTTTGGGGATTTTTTTATACTTTTGCGAAGATCCGAACGTTCGACAGATGAAGATACGCGAAGAATACAAGATACGCGAGATGGCCGGCGAGCATGTGATCGTCATGCCGGGCGGCGGCGGTTTTGCGGATATGACGCGCATCGTGTCGCTCAATCCGTCGTCCCTCTACCTGTGGGAGGCGCTGCGCGGCCGGGAATTTACGGCCGAAGATGCGGCGGACCTGCTCACCGAACGTTATGAGGTCGACGCCGAAACGGCCCTGCAGGATGCCGGGCGGTGGATAGCCCGTCTCGCGGAGTGCGGAATCGTGGAATGATGAAAATGAAGAAAGGCATAGCGCTGCTGTTGTTTGCCGTCTATCTCTTTGCGACGGCAGGCGCGGCTATGGTGTCGCTGACGTGCAAATGCGTGTCGATGACGGCCCGCACGGAGCATGTCTGCTGCTGCCACTGTCAGCATGCGGACGATGCCGCGACAGCCTCCGGCGAGTTGCGCGCGCCCTGTTGCGGCGATCACCACTCGACTGTGGTCGAACTCTATGTTTCGGCCTCCTCCGACAGCAGTGAACGCCATACGCGGTGCGTCGTCACCGACCTGCCGCCTGCTCTCGCTGCCGAGTGCCCGTGTCCCGCGCATATCCCGTTCCTGCGCAAAAAGGTCGCCGAACGGCGCTCGCCTTTCATACCGGATGCCTGCATTCTTCCCGTCGGCTTCCGCGCCCCTCCCGTATCGGCCTGAAACTCCTTCGGGACCGTTGCCGCGTGCATCGGTCCGCAATCAGTTTTAACCGATAACGGAAATTTTTCATGAATTTTTACAGAATCTCATTTTTTGCACTTTCGGCTCTCGCCGTGTGCGGCACGCTCAACGCCCAGGATCTGCGGGGCGTGGTGCGCGATGCCGACAAACAACCTTTGATCGGGGCCTCGGTCTATTGGGCCGGAACAACCATAGGCTCCGGCACCGACGCCCAGGGCGCTTTCCTGCTGCACCGCGTCAAGGGCTACGACAAGCTCGTGGCCTCCTACCTGGGATATGTCAACGATACGATCCGCGTCGAAAGCGGTGTCGACCAAGTCGAATTCACCCTCCGTTCGGAGGGCGTGGCTCTCGATGATGTTGTGGTCGAGGGGAATCTCAGCGGTAATTTCGTCAAACGCGACGGCATCGTCAAGGGCGAGATGATCTCGTTCGCGGGCCTTTGCAAGATGGCCTGCTGCAACCTGGCCGAGTCGTTCGAGAACTCGGCGTCGGTGACCGTCGGCTACAGCGACGCCATTTCGGGCGCCCGGCAGATCAAGATGCTGGGGCTGGCCGGAACCTACACCCAGATACTCGATGAAAACCGCCCGATCATGCGCGGGCTGAGCGCCCCCTACGGCCTGAGCTATACGCCCGGCATGTGGCTCAACTCGATTCAGGTGTCGAAGGGCGTGGCATCGGTCACGGCGGGCCACGAGGCCATCACGGGCCAGATCAACCTCGAACACCGCAAGCCTACGGACGACGAACGGCTGTTCGTGAATCTCTACCTCGACGACGAATTGCGTCCCGAGGCCAACATCTCGACGGCGTTTCCCGTGACCAAGGACAAGAAGCTGTCGAGCGTCATCCTGCTCCACGGTTCGATGGACACCGACGTCCGGAAGATGGACCACAACCACGACGGGTTCCGCGACCTGCCGAAATCCGACCAGATCAATGTGGCCAACAAGTGGCTCTACTCGGCGGACAACGGCACGCAGGTCCGCTGGGGCTGGAAGTTCGTGCAGGAGAACCGCCTGGGCGGCATGCTCGATTTCAAGAACACCGCCGCTATGCGCGACGATATGGCCAGGAACTGGGACTGGAAAGCCGAGGGAAAGCCGATGCCCCTCTACGGTTCGCATATCCGCAACCGCAACGCCAACGGCTATATTAAAATAGGTACGCCCGTGGGTCCGTCGGTCTACGATCCCGACGAGCAGGACGAGATGCGTTCGAACCTGGCGTTCGTGGCCGACTTCGACCACTTCGACGAGAATGCCTATTTCGGGCTCAACACCTACGAGGGCAACCAGAACGCCGTGGCGATGAACCTGATGTACAACCACTATTTCACCTACCGTTCGTCGCTGATCTTCGGCGTGCAGGCGCATCTGGACTACTACCGCGAGTCGCTCGGCAACGACACGCCGTGGCTCGGCTCCGACCGGGTATACGACTTCGACCGCGACGAGCAGGAGGCGGGGCTCTACGCCGAGTACACCTATGCCGTCAAGGACAAGTTTTCGATCGTGGCGGGCATCCGCGGCGATTACAACGCCTATTACGACCGCTTTTTCGCCACGCCCCGCGGGCATCTGAAATGGAACATCACCCCCTCGACGACGCTGCGCGCTTCGGCGGGTCTGGGATACCGTTCGACGAACGTCATCACCGACAATATCGGCGTGCTGGCCACGGGACGGGCCATCCGGTTCCTTGACAACGAACCGGGAAAGTTCGATTTCAAGAAGTTCGACCGCATGGAGAAAGCGTTGACCGTCGGCGGAAGCCTGACGCAGACTTTCGCGCTGGCCGGAAGCGACAACGCCACGCTGAGCTTCGACTATTTCCGCACGCAGTTCTACAATTCGGTCGTGGCCGATCAGGAGTACGATGCGAAGGCGATCGTTTTTTACAACATCGACGGACGTTCGTACACCGACACTTACCAGGTCGACTTCTCGTGGACGCCCGTCGAGCGGTTGGACATCTTCGCCACGTTCCGCTATACGGACAGCGAAATGACGATCAAGCGTCCCGATGGCGGTTCGGCCCGTGTGGAGCGTCCGCTGGTGAGTCAGTACAAGACGCTGCTGAATATTCAGTACGCCACGAAATTCCGCCGTTGGGTGTTCGACGCCACGGCGCAGCTGAACGGTCCGGCGCGCATTCCGACGCAGGACGGAGATCTGGCGAACGACAGTTATTCGCCCCGCTATCCGATGTTCTACGCCCAGGTGAGCCGCAAGGTGGGCAAGTTCGACATCTATGCCGGCTGCGAGAATATCGCCGACTACCGCCAGAAGGACCCGATTCTCAATGCGCAGAACCCCTACGATTACAAATTCAACTCGATGAACGTCTGGGGGCCGTTGATGGGCCGCAAGTTCTATGTCGGGCTGCGGTTCAACCTCTATTGATCCGCTTAAGATGGGTGGTCGCGGCGTTTCAGGCCCGTCTGCGCTCGCACGGTTGAAAGATGGAATGTAAAACCTTAAAAAAATAAACGGAATATGAAAAAACTCGTATTGTTCTGCCTGGCCCTAGCGATGGGTGCCGGCATGTGCGCGGCAGCCGAAAAGCCCGCTGCGAAGAAGATCGTGACGACGGTGTTCGTGACCGACATCGACTGCGATCACTGTGTGAAGAAGATCATGAACAACGTGCCTGTGCTCGGCAAGGGCGTGAAGGACGTGAAAGTGGACCTGCCCAAGAAGGAGGTCACCGTGGTTTACGACAGCACGAAGAACGACGATGCGAATATCGTGAAGGGTTTCGCCTCGCTCAAGGTAAAGGCCGAGCCGAAAAAAGCCGCAGCCAAAAAATAGCTGCGGCGGGATTTGTTATCGGAAACGGGGGAATCTCTTGCGGAGGTTTCCCCGTTTTTCAGTTCCGGGAGGAGGTGATGCGGCGGCGGATCATGAGGTCGGCGAGCAGCAGTGCGAGAAAGGCCAGCGCGATGCAGACACACATTGCAACCAGCCATTTGTCCTCTTCCGACAGCGCAAGGTGCGGCAGCGCGAAGTGCGGCAGTTCGGGGCGGGGAAGGGCGAAGCCGGGGTTTCGCGGTCTGAAGTCCGGCCACAGCGCCGTCACGCAGGCGGCGATCAGCGCCGCGAAGCAGCCGGCGCCCCCGGCTGCCAGCAGCCACGTTTCGCGTCGTTCGCGCCGCAGGGTCTCACGCCGCATCCGTTCCATCAGTCGCGGGGTGAAGCCTGTGGGCAGTTCCGGGGGCGGGACTTGCCGGACCGCGCGGCGTATCGCATCACTCTGTTCCATTCATTTCGTCGTTTACCAATACATATAGTTTTTTCCGGATGCGGTGGAGCCGCACCTTGACGTTGCCTTCCGAGAGTTCCGTGATCGCGGCGCACTCGCCGACGGAGCGGTCCTCGTAGTAAAACAGCGTTACCAGAGCCCGTTCCTCGGGATCAAGCCGTTCGACGGCGCGGTTCAGCGCGTCGAGACGCTCCTGCTTTTCAGCCCACTCCTCCAGCCGGTCGGCCTCGCTGTCGGGCAGGGCCGCCAGCCGTCGTTCGTCGATGCCGCAATGCTTCGGATGCGTGCTCCGCGCGTGCGACACGGCCGTGTTGTAGGCGATGCGGTAGAGCCACGTCGAGAAACTGCTCCGTCCGCCGAACCGGTCCAGACTGGAGAAGGCCTTCAGAAAAATGTCCTGCGTCAGCTCTTCGGCGTCCTCCGTGCATCCGGCGATCCGTGCGGCCAGCGTGTAAACCGCCCTTCCGTAGCGATCGACCAGGCGGGCGCAGAGGCGGGTCTCTCCGCCCGCAATTCGTCGGATCAGTTCCTGTTCTTCCGTTTGCATGGTTATTCCGTTAGACGCGCCGCGGCGAAAAAGGTTACACGCGAACCGTGTTTTTCCCTGGTCTGTAACCTTTTTGCACATTCGGCGTCTAACAGGGCAAAGATCGCAAAAAAAAGAATCGGAAACCTTTTAATTTTACAGATTATGGATTTTATCATGATCCCACTGGTGACGGGAATCGTCACGCTGGGAATTTACAAGTTCTTCGAACTGCTTATCTGCCGCCGCGAGCGGCGCGAGATTATCGGGAAACTCGAACCCGGTTCGCTGATCGATTACCTGAAACTGCTGCCGATGGGGCTGTGGACGGGCGCTACGATACGGACTGCGTCCGAAACTGCTCCGGGTATCCCGGCCGGGGCGCTGAAAGTCGGCTGCTTGCTGCTGGGGCTGGGTGCCGGGCTGCTTTTCGGCTTTATGCTGACCCGGGTGACCGAAATCCATTCCTATGAAACGCGCAGCGTCGTTTACGGCGGTTCGGTGCTCGTTTTCGGTGGCCTGGGACTCATCGTCTCGTTCATCGTGGAGCGCGTTCTTTCCCACAGGAAGTAGGTTGGGAGGCCCGCTGTGAAAAGAGCGTCCCGTCGGGACGCTCTTTGTTTTGCAGGGGCGGACCCGTTATTCCATCGGGCGGACCCGGATGTCGGTCAGCCCCTCGGTCTCGCGCACCAGCCGGTCGATGTCGGTCTTCTCGTCCACCTCGCCGTAGTGGTAGGGGTAGAAGATCGCCGGGCGGAGCGCCTTCACGGCCTCGGCGGCCTGGTCCACGGTCATCGTATAGGGCTGGTTCACGGGCAGGAATGCGATGTCGATGCCGCGCAGCGCCCGCATTTCGGGCGTCGGCTCGGTGTCGCCGGCGATGTAGATGCGCGTGCCGCCGACGGTGAGGACGTAGCCGCAGTCTTCGCGCTCCCTGGGGTGGAACTGCAGGTGTCCCGGAGTGGTGTTGTAGGCTGCGACGGCCTCGACCTTCACCCAGTCGCGCGGCGCGGCGACGCTGCCCGGGCGCATCGTGTAGCAGTTCATCTCGAATGCTTCGGCCGACGTGCGGTCGCAGAGGATCTCCGTGTCGGGCGTGAGCAGTTTCTCGACCGCCGCCACGTCGAGGTGGTCGTAGTGCGAATGGGTGATGAGCACGATGTCGGCCTTCGGCAGCGCGGCGTAGTCGGCGTTGGCGCTCACGGGATCGACGTAGATGAATTTGCCGTCCACGGCGATCGACAGCGAGGCGTGTTTGAAAAAGGTGATCGTGAATCGGGTGCCGTCGCGTGCCGTAAGCTGGTCGGACGGATACTCGGGGGCCTTCGCGGGACCGCATCCGAAGAGTGACAGGATTGACATAAGCGTAATTGCGGTTGGTTTGCTGTATTTCATCGTTTCACGGGGTTGGGGCCGGTGCCCGGCCGTATTGCGGCGCACGGACGGTCGGCCGTTCGCGTGTCGCCGCATGGATAAAGATACGAATTTGCTGCGAAACGACCAAATCGGAGCAGGGATCGTAACGACGCATTTATCGTTCGGGAAGTTTTGTGGGATCGGAAGCGATTCTGTTTTGGTTTCGTCCGTTCTTTTTCCTATATTTGTGAAGTAATGCAATTTTTTTCGGTCCCGACGCAGTAAATTGCCGACGACACCGTTTATTAATAGAAATTAATCAAGCACACGAAATGAATAAGATTTTTGCAACGATTGTATTGGCGGCCTTCGCGCTGTCGGGCTGTATCAAGGAGGATGACAGCTACAAGGAGTTACTGCCCCTGCGGCCGGGTATGAATATCTACAGCCTGACGATGACCCAGAACTCCATCGCCATGCAGCCTGCCAATGCGGGCATCCGGCTGGCTATGCTGGCTGCCGAGGCCAAGGCACAGAACAAGGAGGTAACCGCGGAGACGCTCTCCGGGCTGACGTACGAAAAAACCCTCCTGAAAACGCTGCTGTTCGGCGCGGAGTCGGAGATCGAAGAGGTGGAAGGTGGTTTCAAGATCACGTACAGCGAGAATATCCAGCAGGCCGACGGGTTCTTCCTGAAAGGTTCGATGCTGGTTCGGACCAACGGCGTCGAGCAGTTGAAGGACGCCACAAACGCACCGGAAGCGCAGTGGCTGGTAGAGCCGCAGGGGTTGAAAGTGATCTCTTTTTCCCAGTACGGCAACAGGCAGACGGCGAATATAGACGGCGGCACGACGATCCTCTACCACAACGGCGGCGGTTCGTATACCATTGAAATGAGCGGTATCGGCGCCAATCTCGACGACAGTTCCAATGTTTCGGATTGGAACGGCGAATTTTACCTGAGCGGAACAGATGCCGACCTCGTCTATTCGAAGTGCCGGGGTAAGGATTTCAAACTCAACGGCGAGGCCGGGGGAGGTTCGATCTATGTCTTTACCGATAATTCGCAGCTTCGTCTGGGTTACGAACTGACCGGAGGTGTCTACCGGGGGCATCAGATCATCGAGGGTACGCAGGAGTGCAGCTTCAAGTCCTATAATTACGATACCGCGGCTTATCCTTCGCCCGACGTGAGGTATGTGTGGTCGAACAGCGGTGGCAGCCCGTTGACCTTGTATCAGAAGATCTACTACAACGGTTACGTTTACCCGAAAAACTGACGTCAGGAACCGAAACGGCGGCGGCCTTCTAAAAGGCCGCCGTTTTTTTATGCCTTGCGGTCGAGCCGCATGACCGAGGGGATGGAGAATCCCGCCAGCCCGAGTGCGCAGATGACGCTTCCGGCGATGACAAACGTATGCGTCAGCCCTACGTGTTCGGCGAGGAATCCCGTGCCGAGCAGTCCGAGGGCCGCGGGCAGCAGGCCGAAACTGCGGTAGAGCGACATGACGCGCCCCAGCACTCCGGATTCGATGCGGGTCTGGACCACGGAGACGAACGAGGCGTTGAAGACGCTGCTGGAAACCCCGGCCGCCGCCGTGAAGAGCGCGAACCAGAGGAATCCCGAGGGCGACAGAAGTCCGGACAAGGCGAATGAGAGGCCCACGATCAGATACATCAGGTTGACCAGCACGATGCGGCTGACCCGATAGGTGCGGGCTCCCATGACGGCGCCGCCCAGAAGCGCTCCGCCGCCCCAGACGATCTCGATCAGGCTCATTTCGCAGGTCCCGCCTCCGAAGTGCTGGAGCGTCATCAGCGGGAACATCACCCCGACGGGCATGATGAAGAACCAGACGGCGATGGAGAGCGTGAAGAACCAGCCCATGCCCGGAATGGCGTGCATGGCCGAGAAGCCTTCGCGGAATTCCCTCCACAGGCTGGGTTGGCGGGTCGTGTCGCGTGTCGGGTTGGGGATGCGGACGAAGAGCAGCGACGTGCAGGCGAGGGCGGCTCCCGCGACGTCCAGCAGCAGGATGTTGCCGATCGAGGTGAGGTTGATCAGCAGCGCCCCGAGGGCCGGGCCCGCGATGCTCGACAGCGAGGCGATGATCTGGTTGATCCCGGCGATGCGCGTAAGCTGGGACTGCGGGGCCAGCAGCGGGACCGAGGCCTGCATGGCGGGCATGTGGAAAGCCGAGCCCGCCGAACGGCAGGCCAGCAGGATGTAGATGTGCCACATCTCGGCCGCGCCGGCCCAGAACAGCGCCGCCAGCCCCAGCGTGCAGAGGGCGATGAAGCTGTCGGCGAGGATCATCGTGCGCTTGCGGTCCCAGCGGTCGACGTAGACCCCGACGAAGAGCCCCAGGAGCGACTGGGGCAGCATCCCGGCGATGGCCGCGAGCGCCAGCACCTCGGCGGAGCCGGTTTCGAGGCTCATCCAGAAGATGATCGAGTAGGCCACGACCTCGCTGCTGAGGATCGACGCCAGCTGTCCGCTCCAGATAACGGCGAATGTCTTTTTCCAGGTCTCCATCGTGAATCGGTTTTGTGACAAAAAAGGCGGACACCGAGGTGGTGTCCGCCGCTAAAACCCTTCCGGGAAGGATTATTTAACTGCTTTAACTATTGCCTCGAATGCTTTGGGCTCGTTCATCGCCAGGTCGGCCATCACCTTGCGGTTGAGGACGATGCCTTTGGCGTTGAGCTTGCCGATAAATTGCGAATAGGTCATTCCCTGGGCGCGGACGGCGGCGTTGATACGCATGATCCACAGCGAACGGAATGTCCGCTTCTTGAGGGCGCGGTGTGCATAAGCGTAGCACAGACCCTTTTCGACCGTATTTTTCGCAACGGTCCAAACGTTTCCCCTTGAACCAAAGTTGCCTTTGGCAAGTTTCAAAACTTTCTTCCGACGTGCGCGTGATGCGACTGCGTTTACTGAACGTGGCATACTGTAAAGTTTTTTGAGAGCTCACAGCGATACGGTTCTCCCGTATTCTTTGGGGCTGTTCTGCTCCGATTAATAAAATTCCGCCGGTTAATTACTTAACGAGCAGGTTCTTGATTTTGGCCTCGTCGGCCGCAGAAACGATACCCGAATAGCAGAGGTTACGCTTCTGTTTCGTCGTCTTTTTGGTCAGGATGTGACTGTGATAAGCGTGTTTGCGCTTGATCTTTCCTGTGCCGGTGAAGGTAAAACGCTTCTTCGCCGCGGCATTGGTTTTCATTTTCGGCATTGTCGTAAATAGTTAATTAGTTAAACTTAGCCTGCAAAAATACGAAATTATTTGCACTCTGCAATCGAATAGCTGAAAAAATCGTATATTTGGATGACAAAAGTGCTTTCCACCTCGCAAACTGCCGCCCGATGAGGCTATTCTGCATGTTGCGCTGCCATCCGCGGATGAAATGGCGCAATCGTTGTTAGTAGGATATGCCGAATCATGCAACGGACGGCGTGCATTTGGAGGAGGCGGAGGCGGGGAAGCCCGCATGACCGCCGCCGGGCAACGAACGTGCCATCATTGAAAAGACTGGGATATGGAGACGGAATGGGATCTTATCGTGCGATTGTGTGTGGCGGGGATTTGCGGAACGGTCATCGGGCTCGACCGTGAATACCGGGTGAAGGATGCGGGGTTCCGCACCCATTTCCTGGTGGCGCTCGGCAGCGCGCTGATGATGGTCGTTTCGCAATACGGGTTCGAAGGCTTTCTGGCGACCCACGACGGGCTGCGTCTCGATCCCAGCCGCATTGCGGCGCAGGTGGTCAGCGGCATCGGTTTCATCGGCGCCGGGACGATCATCATCCACTGCCAGCTGGTGCGCGGGCTGACTACCGCGGCGAGCCTCTGGGCTACGGCCGGCATCGGGCTCGCGGCCGGGGGACACATGTACATCGTCGCCGGGGCGGCCACCGTGCTCACGCTGTTCGGGCTCGAGGTGCTGACGCTTTTCTTCGGCGGGCTGGGACGCCGCCGCACGATGATCGTCTTCTCGGCACAGAAGCGAGAGTTCATCGACGCGATGTTCGACCGGCTCGAGAGCAAGGATTATGCGGTTATTTCCTACGAAGTCGAGGCCCAGCGTACCTCTGCAGGGATCGTGCACCGCGCCACGATCGTCATCCGGGCCAAGGGACAGGCCGGAGAAGAGGGGTATATCGACCTGCTGCGCGAAAATCCCGACATCACCGTCGAACGGATCGTCTGACGCCGCGATTTTTCTATGAATTAAT
>CATKXN010000100.1 GCA_949840605.1 uncultured Alistipes sp. | reverse complement strand
GGTTGCCGTAGCTCGAATAGCCGGCCGCGGCCTTCTTCGAAATGACGCTCTGCGGCAGTTTGCCCGGCAGGGTCTCGGAAACCGGCAGGTAGATATTCCCGGCGCCCGTCACGCGCATCGCCTGGTAGACGTAGCTGCGGCCCGACAGCGGGTCGCGGATGGCGCCGCCCAGACAGGTCGAAGCTCCGCCGAAAGGTTCGATCTCCGTGGGGTGGTTATGGGTTTCGTTCTTGAATTGCAGAAGCCATTTTTCGGTCTGCCCGTCGACGTCCACATCGATATAGACCGAGCAGGCGTTGTTCTCCTCCGAGACCTCCAGATCGTCCAGCAGCCCCTTCTGCTTCAGGTAGCGGGCGCCGATCGTCGCCATGTCCATCAGGCAGAGGCTCTTGTGCTCGCGGCCCAGCTCGCGGCGGATGCGCAGGTAGAGCGCCAGCGAATCCTCGATCTCCGTCTTGGCGAACGACTCCTCGACGGTGATGCCCTCCAGTTCGGTCGTGAAGGTCGTGTGGCGGCAATGGTCGCTCCAATAGGTGTCGAGGATGCGCAGTTCGGTCTCATAGGGGTCGCGGCCCTCGGCACGGAAGTACTTCACCACCTCGCGCAGGTCGTCGTCGTTCATCGCCAGCCCCATCTTCCTGCAATACGGCTCCAATTCGGAATCCGTCATTTCCCGGAAACCCGCCAATACCTCGACGGGCTTCACCTCGGCCTGCTCCATGTCGCTCAGCACCGCGAGGTTCTTCTCGCGCGACTCCACGGCATTGATGTAGTAGTGGCGGATCTTCCCGAGCTCGGCGTCGGTCACCCGGTCGTCGAACAGCAGCAGCTTCGACGAGCGGATGTTGACCTGGGCCTGCGGGTCGATCAGCCGCACGCAGTCGGCGGCCGATGCGGCACGCTGGTCGAACTGCCCGGGCAGATACTCCACGGCGATATACTTGCGTCCCTCGAGATCGCACGCGTCGGTCACCGAGTCGGTCACCACCTCGCCGAAAACCGAGTAACGGCTCTTTTCCAGCAGCTCCTCCGTGAAGCCGAACAGATCGTAGACGTTCAGCAGGCGCAGTTCGCCCAGCTCCAGATTCAGGTTGGCATTCAGCTCCCGGCGCAGGCTCTCGGCCTCGACCCGGAAGCGGGGTAATTTCTCGACAAAAATGCGGTAATTCTTCATTATCTTTTCATTCCTTATTTTACACGAATCTCGCGGCCCATTCTTCAGCGTAATCCTCGGCATCCATACCGACAAACGTAATGTGGCCCATCTTGCGCTTGGGACGGTTCTCGGTCTTGCCGTAAAGGTGGACGTAAACACCGTCGCGGCTCTCCGCAGCGACCTTTTCAGCCGCTTCGAGGTCCTGCCCCAGGATATTCTTCATCACCGTAGGCGCTATCAGCTCCGGCTCCTGCAAGGGCTCCCCGACGAGATAGCGCACCAGTTCGCGAAACTGGTTGGTGGTCGAGCCTTCGATGGTGTAGTGTCCCGAGTTGTGGGGACGCGGGGCCATCTCGTTGAAATAGAACTCTTCGCCCCTGATGAAATATTCGATGGCCAGAATCCCCCGGTAGCCGCAGTCGCGCATGAAGCGTTCGCTCGCGCACTTCATCCGCTCCAGCACCAGCCGATCAGCCTCGGCAGGCACGATGCAGAGGTCGAGGATTCCGTCGCGGTGGACATTGCGCCCCACCGGAAAGCTCACGACCCGGTCTTCGTCGGCGACCATCACGACGCTCGCTTCGAAGTCGAAGCGCACGAACTCCTCCAGGATGCAGGGCGCCGCCAGCAGCGGCAGGGCCCGTTCGATGTCGGCTTCGGTTTTCAGCACCAGCTGCCCGTGGCCGTCGTACCCCAGCGTGCGGGTTTTCAGCACGGCGGGCAGTCCCAGCTCCCTCACGGCGGCCCGCAGCGACGCTTCGTCGTCCACGGCAGCGAAGCCGGGCGTGCGAAGCCCGTGGTCACGGGCGTTCGTCTTTTCGCGCAGACGGTCCTGCGAATCGTACAGGGGTTTGTAACCCTGCGGGATGTTGTATTTTTCGCACAGCGGGATCAGAATCTCCCCCGGCACGTTCTCGAACTCGTAGGTCACCGCGTCGCTGCGGCGGCACAGCTCTTCGAGCGCCGCGGCATCGTCGTAGGCCGCCACGATATGCTCGTCGCAGACCCTGAAAGCCGGGGCGTCCGGCGCCGGGTCGAGGCTTATGGTGCGTACACCCAATTCCCGCGCCTGCTCCGCGATCATCAGCCCCAACTGGCCTCCGCCTATGATACCGATAGTCTTCATTATAATTCGGCTTTCAACACATCCGCAGTCTGTTTGGCGCGGAAGGCGTCGAGTTTCGCAGCCAGACCGGCGTCCTGCAGCGCGAGGATCGACACGGCGATCAGCGCGGCGTTCTTCGCCCCGTTGATGGCCGTCGTGGCCACGGGAACGCCCGCAGGCATCTGGACGATCGACAGCAGCGAGTCCAGGCCGTTCAGGGCCCGCGACTTCACGGGAACGCCCACTACGGGCAGCGGGGTCATCGAAGCCACCATGCCCGGCAGGTGCGCGGCGCCCCCGGCCCCGGCGATGATCACGCCGATACCGCGTTCGCGGGCCGTCTTGGCGTATTCGCACAGCAGATCGGGCGTGCGGTGTGCGCTGACCACCCGTTTTTCGAAATCCACGCCGAATGCTTCGAGCGTCGAAACCGCCTCGGACATCACTTCGTAATCGCTCACAGAGCCCATAATCACGCCTACTTTCATATCAATTCATTTTAATTCATATCGTTCAAAACCCGCCTCAGACGGAGGAAGCGCAAAACCCGGCCCAGAAACCCGGCAACCGGCCATCGCCCCTGAAACCCGTCTCTTAGACGGGCGAGAGCGAAGAACCGATTCCAAAGCACCTGTACCGACCATTGCTCCTAAAACCCGTTTCTTAGCGGGTGGGGAGCGAAGTACCGGTCCCAAAATGCCTATGCCGACCATCGCCCCTAAAACCCGCCTCTTAGGCGGGCGCACCCTAAAACCCGCCACTTAGACGGGCGGCTCTTAGACGGGAAACCGCCACGACATTCCTGCCGTGGCGGTCTTGTATCTATCCGAGCATTCCACGAGCAGGCATCTGCTGCTTCGGGGAGTGTGCGGGCTGCATTTGCCGACACGCCGACGAATGGAAGACAGCGGCCTGCCCCTGTCGTTTCTTTCGTTCGCGCTGATCGATATTGCAAATGGGAATCATCGGAGTTAACCTAACAGTTGTTAATACAACGTTACAAAAGTAACGTTTTCCGGCGTACTTTCAAAATTCCCGGGCAGATTCTATCGACAATTTATCCACATTCGCGGCATCACTCCTGCCGGGCCTTCGCCTCGCAATAGGCGCAGCGGCAGGTCCCGTCCGCCTGGCGGCGGAAAAGCCGGTCCACATCCTCCGTGGCGGAGATGCAGCGGCGGTTCGGGCACTCGTACTCGTTCACGATGTACTCCTCGCCGAAAACCGGGGTGCGGTCGAAGGGCCTGTTCTCGTCGGCCCAGCGCAGGAGGGTGTAGATCAGCGCCATGCGCACGAACTTGCCGTTCTCGACCTGCCGGAAATAGGCCGCGCGGGGATCGTTGTCCACGGCCCGCGTGATCTCGTTGACGCGCGGCAGCGGGTGGAGGATGATCATATCCCGCTTGGCCGTGGTCAGTTTGCCGGGATCGAGCACGAAACTGTTCTTCACGCGGTCGAACTCCTCCTCGTCGAGGAAGCGCTCCTTCTGCACACGCGTCATGTAGAGGATGTCCAGCTCGGGCATCACCTCCTCCATCGTGCGCACCTCGCGGAACTCGAGCTTCGAATTGACGCTCATCTCCTGCAGCATGTAGTCCGGCAGGCGCAGCTCCTCGGGCGAAATGAGGATCACCTTGATCCCCGAATAGCGCGACAGGGCCTTGATGAGCGAGTGCACCGTGCGGCCGAATTTCAGGTCGCCGCAGAAGCCGATGGTCATGTTGTCGAAACGCCCCTTTTCGCGCTTGATCGTCAGCAGGTCCGTGAGGGTCTGCGTCGGGTGCGAATGGCTGCCGTCGCCGGCGTTGATCACCGGAACGCCCGCATACTGCGAAGCCACGAGGGGCGCCCCCTCCTTGAAGTGGCGCATGGCGATGATGTCCGCGAAGCAGCGGATCACGCGCACGGTGTCGGCCACGGTCTCGCCCTTGGAGACCGAAGAGGAGTTGGCGTCGGAGAAGCCGATGACCTGCCCGCCCAGTTCGAGCATCGCCGACGTGAAACTCAGCCGCGTGCGGGTCGAAGGTTCGTAGAACAGCGTGGCCAGCTTCTTGCCCTTGCACGACTCGCTGTATTTGGCGCGGTTGGCGATGATGTCCTCCGCCAGAGCCACGATCCGCTCGGTCTCTTCAACCGTCAGGTCGGTGGGATCAATCAAATGTCGCATGGTCCGGACTATTTATTCATCCAACTCTCGTCCGACGGATTGTCGCGGAATTTCAGCAGCCGCGCCTTGTCCCCGGGCTCGATATACCCCTCCTCGGCGGCGACCTCCACGAGGGCGTCGAGGTTCGAAAGGCTGTAATTCACGACGCCGGCCTCCTGCATGCGGTCGAGGCCCTTCTTCATCCCGTAGGTGAAGATCGACGCCACGCCCAGCACCTCGGCGCCCGCCTCGCGCAGGGCGTTCACCACCTCGATGCACGACCCGCCGGTCGAGATCAGGTCCTCGATCACCACGACCTTCTGGCCCTTTTCCAGCTTGCCCTCGATGCGGTTGCCGCGTCCGTGGTCTTTCGAACCCGAACGCACGTAGCCCATCGGCAGGTCGAGAATCGTGGCCGTGATGGCCGCATGGGCGATGCCGGCCGTCGAGGTGCCCATCAGCACCTCGGCCTCGGGGAATTTCGTGCGGACAATCTCCGCCAGCCCCGCCTCGACGTGTCCGCGGACGACGGGAGCCGTGAGCGTCAGCCGGTTGTCGCAGTAAATCGGGCTTTTGATACCGCTCGCCCAGGTAAAAGGCTGTTCGGGACGCAGGAACACCGCGCCGATCGACAGCAAATCTTTAGCAATTGATTTCTCCATTTTTATCGTTTAGTTTTCGGTTTTCAAATCTTCGGCGACCCAGCGCACCCATTCATCCACATTGTCCGTCAGCGTGTCGGGCAGGGGCAGCGTGATCCGCACGTCGGGGGCGATGCCCGCGGAGTCGATCCTGCGGCCTTCCGCCACCCGGCAGGAACGGGTCGTGGGAAGCATCATCCACCGGGTCGTATCCTGCGGAAAATAAAGTATCTCGCAATTCGAGAAATCGAGACATCCCAGCGTATTGTCCTGCCCGTAGACGGTCGTGCGGGAACTGCACGCCCGGACTTCGAGCGTCAGCTGCTCGCCCGACGAAGCCACGCGGCCGTCGATCAGCAGCGCCGCCCGGCGGGGCCGCGGAGAGACGGAATCGTAACGGATGCGGTAGGTTTTGCCGTCCCCGGCGAGGAATTCCCCGGCCGGGGTCCGCTCCATCCGTGCGATCTTCGCGCGTCCCTGCTCCGTATCGCCGGCAAACTCCCGGACGTGGGCGACGGCCAGATCCGAAACACGGTACTCCATAGCATCCTCCGCGCCTTCGTGATCGTAGAGCAGTCTGAGCAGGGGCTCGTAGGCGCTGTCGCTCCCGCCGCCGTTGCCGCGGATGTCGAGGATCAGGTATTCGCAGCCCGAAGCCAGATAAGCCTCTGCCGCCGACCGCACCTCGTCGATTTGGGCGTCGGTCAGGTCGCACGACGGGAAGCGGATCAGGTAGGTGTCGGCATCCACCCGGCAATGGGTGAACTGCGGGTCGTAACACGTCATCCGTGAGGCGTAATCCGTAGGCCGGCGGAGCGATTTGGGCCGATACCTCCCCACGCCGGGCGTTCCGAGGTGCGAATCGTCGAACCAGCCGAGGTATTCGGCGATGACGTCATAGGTGCCGCGTCCCGAAGCGAGCCCGTCGCGCAGCCGTTTTTTCAGCGCCTCGTATTCCGATTCGCGTCCGGCGGTCTTGTCGGGATAACCCGCATAGGCGCGTTCCACGACATCGACGGCAAAGTCGAAATCGGACGCGTCGCTGCCCGCCGGGATTTGCGCCCCGGCAGGCAGCAGGCCGAAGACGGCCAGCAGCGTCAGAAAGGTTCGCAGCAAGGTCTTCATCTACTCCAGCGCCGAACGTAAAACCTTCTCCACCTCGTCGGGATAGATACCGCCCTCGTGGACCTTCACACCGTCCACGTAGAACGTCGGCACGTAGTAGTAGTCGAACGTGTCGGCCACCCCGGGCTCCTCCGACTCCTCGATCATCTCGATCTCCACGGCGGCCAGCTCCGGATGGGCGGCCTTCGCCTCTTCGATGTAGCGCAGCGCCTTCTTGCAGAAGGGGCACGAACGCAGGTAGAAAAGTTTTACCGGTTTCATAAGCTATACTGTTAAAAGTAATCCGATCAATCGTCACTTTACAAGGCCCGCGAGGAGCCGGGCGCGGAATTTCCAGCGCATAAACGGGCAGCCCGGCGGCGACGCACGACGCCTTAAAAGGCGATCGGGCGAATTACCCGCAAAATTCGGCCACACACCGGCGGTAAGCCGCCACGGGGTCCTCCGC
This sequence comes from uncultured Alistipes sp., assembly GCA_949840605.1. Next base: position 3,708 of record CATKXN010000100.1, on the reverse strand, counting down.
AGCCGTGATCGGGCGTCCCACGACGATGAAGTCGGAGCCGATCTCCCGGGCGCGGGCAGGAGTCGTGACGCGCACCTGGTCCGCTACGTCCCCGTCTGCAAATCGCACGCCGGGCGTGATCGTGAGGAACTCCGCGCCGCACGCCTCGTGCACCATGCCGGCCTCCAGCGGCGAGCAGACCACGCCGTCCAGCCCGGCTTCGCGGGTATTCCGCGCGTATTTCACGATCGTGTCGTTGATCGAGGCGTCGATCAGCAGTTCGCTGCGCATGCGCTCCTCGCTCGTCGAGGTCAGCTGCGTCACGGCGATCAGCAGGGGCCGCGTGCCGTCGGCGCGGGTGAGCCCCTCGAGGGCGGCCTTCATCATCTCGATCGTGCCCGCCGCATGGACGTTGCACATGTCCACGTCCAGCCGCGACAGCACGGCCATCGCCTTCTTCACGGTGTTGGGAATGTCGTGGAGCTTCAGGTCGAGGAAGATCTTGTGTCCCCGGCGCTTGATCTCGCGCACGACCGAGGGTCCCTCGGCATAGAAAAGCTCCATGCCGATCTTCAAAAAGGGTTTGCGGGCCTCGTCCCGGAAAAGGTCGAGGAAGCGGAAAGTGTCTTCTGCGGATTTGAAATCGCAGGCTATGATTACGTCGCGTTGCATATTTTTCCTTTATTCTGCATCGTATCAGCGTGCGGCAGGTTCGGGGCTTCGTGAAGCCGGCAAAGCAGGAGCATACTCGGCGTATGCGACTGCCGGAGCCGGCGGGGGAAGTGCCGAAGAGGCCATACGATCATACGATGCCGATTATATCCGATAATTTTTCAATGCCCAGCCGTTCCATCTCGCCGGGCAGGGCCTCGACGATCTCCTTCGAAGCGTAGGGGTTCACCAGGTTGGCGGCCCCGACCTGCACGGCCGTGGCCCCGGCCATCATCATCTCGATCACGTCGCGGGCCGTCGTGACGCCTCCGCATCCCATCACGGGAATCCGGCAGGCTTTGGCAACCTGATAAACCATCCGCACGGCCACGGGGAAAACCGCGGCGCCCGAGAATCCGCCCATCGTGTTGGCGATGACCGGACGGCGGCGTGCGACGTCGATGCGCATGCCCAGCAGCGTGTTTATCAGGCAAATGCCGTCGGCCCCCGCCTCCTCGCACGCCCGGGCGATCGCGACGATGTCCGTGACGTTGGGCGAGAGCTTGATGAACACGGGCTTCGTCGTCACCGCTTTCACGGCGCGCGTCACTTCGGCGGCGGCGTCCGGGCAGGTGCCGAACGACATGCCGCCGTGCCGCACGTTGGGGCACGAGACGTTGACCTCGATCAGTCCGACCTGCTCCTGCTTGTCGATCCGCTCGCAGCAGTAGGCGTACTCCTCGACCGAGAATCCCGAGATATTGGCGATGACGGGTTTCCGGAAAAAGGTCTTCAGCCGCGGCAGCTCTTCGCGGATCACGGCGTCGATGCCGGGGTTCTGCAGTCCCACGGCATTGATCATCCCGGCTTCGCACTCGGCGATGCGGGGCGTGGGGTTGCCGAAACGCGGCTCCCGCGTGGTGCCCTTGAATGAAAACGACCCGAGGACGTTGATGTCGTAAAACTCCCGGAATTCGTTGCCGTAGCCGAAGGTCCCGCTGGCCGGAACGACCGGATTGTCCAGCCCGAGGCCGCACAGTTCAACCGATGTGTCTACCATATGATCTCTCCTTTCTCCAATACCGGCCCCTCCTTGCAGATGCGTTTGTTGCCGTATTTGGTTTTGCACGAGCAGCCCATGCAGGCGCCGAATCCGCACCCCATGCGCTCCTCGAACGACAGCTGCCCGTCGCACTCCGTGGCGTTGTACAGCGCATGGAGCATCGGCAGCGGGCCGCAGGCGTAAAAGTAATCGAAATCCAGTCCCCGTTCGGCGATGGCCGTGGTGACGAACCCTTCGACGCCCCGCGAACCGTCGACCGTCGAAACGGTGACTTCGCACCCCAGCGCGCGGAACTCCTCCTCGCAGAAGACCTCCGCGGCGGTATTGAAGCCCAGCACCGCCTGCACCGGTTTGCCTTCGGCCAGGAGCTGCTTCGCCAGGTTGTAGAGCGGCGGCACGCCCACGCCGCCCCCGACCAGCAGGGGCCGGCGGGCGCCGTTCTTCATCGAGAATCCGTTGCCGAGACCCGTCAGCAGGTCGAGCTCTTCGCCCGCCCGCATCCGGCTCATCTGCTCGGTGCCTCCGCCCACGACCTTGTAGATCAGCGTAATCGAACGTTCGTCGAAATCGCACACCGAGATCGGGCGGCGCAGATACCTGCCCTCCAGCGCGATGTTGACGAACTGCCCGGGCGCCGTGATCCACTGCGTGTCGCCGGCCAACGTCATCCGCCACACCGCATCGGTCAGCGGTTCGTTCGTGAGAATCGTGTAGTTGTCTTTCTTATACATAAATTTTCCTTTCCGTACTTTTGAGGGCAAAAGTACCAAAACCCTCCGCATGTCGTTCTCCGCGGGATCGCCGTCGGCATTTCACTGAACGGGCAGAGTAAGATCGAGCCTTTACTCTTTCCCGTTCCGGGCGCTCAATGCCGCCGCCGATCCTTTTCCGCTCCGAACGATAATGCGGAACCCAGATGCCACAATCTGTCGATAACTTCGGTGTCTTATCGGAGTTATTATAAGAGCACTTCACCCGGAATTTTGATTTCAGGCGAGCATATTTCGGCCTGACCGAAGGTTGACGCGGATGGGCTGTACACGAGGTACTGCCCATTCGCGGCAAACAAGAAAGGACGAAATATGCCGCATAAAATCGAAATTACTTGGAATCTATGGTCGAAACCCGCAGCGTAATCTCTTCGAGCACGTCGAGCAGCACCTTCACCGTCTCCAGCGCCGTGAAGACCGTCACGTTGTTCTCGACGGCCGTGCGGCGGATTTCGTAACCGTCGAGGCGCGTGTTGTGCTGGTTGATGTCGATCGTGTTGATGACGTAGCTGACGTGTCCCTGGCGCAGTGCGTCGATGATCTCGGTGCTGCCCTCGCTGAGCTTGCGGCGCGTGCGGGTGCGGATGCCCTGCTCGCGCAGGAACTCCGCCGTACCGGTGGTCGCCTCGATGTTGAAGCCCAGGTCGTAGAACCGCTTCACCAGCGGAAGGGCCTGCTCCTTGTCGTCGTCGGCGATGGTGACGAAGATCGTTCCGTAGTTCGAGACGTGCATGCCCGTAGCCTGGAGGGCCTTGTAGAGCGCCCGCGTGATCTTGTCGTCGTAGCCGATCGCCTCGCCCGTCGATTTCATCTCCGGCGAGAGATAGGAATCCATGCCGCGGATCTTGGCGAACGAGAAGGCCGGGGCCTTGACATACCAGCGCTCCTTCTCCCTGCCGCAGACCTCGGTGATGCCCTGCTCGCGCAGCGACTTGCCCAGGATGACCTGCGTGGCGATGTGCGCCATCGGCACGCCCGTCGATTTCGAGAGGAACGGCACCGTGCGCGACGAACGCGGGTTGACCTCGATGACATAGACGTCATCGTCGCCGGCGACGATGAACTGGATGTTGTACAGACCGACGATGCCGATGCGCAGACCCAGCTTCACCGTGTAGTCGATGATCTTCTCCTTGGCCCGCTGGCTTACGCTGAAAGTCGGATAGACGCTGATCGAGTCGCCCGAGTGGATGCCCGTGTGCTCGACGTGCTCCATGATGCCGGGGATGAAGACGTCCTTGCCGT
>CATKXN010000099.1 GCA_949840605.1 uncultured Alistipes sp. | reverse complement strand
GATTATAAAAAACGCTATGAAAATCGAAGCAAAACCGTTCTCGGCGCTCGACGCCGCGAAACTCCCCGGCGGGCTCGTCCCCGCCGTCATCCAGGACGCCCGGACCCTGCAGGTGCTCATGCTGGGCTATATGAACGAAGAGGCCTATGACAAGAGCCTCGCCGAAGGGCGCGTCACCTTTTACAGCCGTTCGCGCCAGTGCCTCTGGACCAAAGGCGAGACCAGCGGCAACTGGCTCGACATCGTATCCGTCGCCGCCGACTGCGACAACGACACGCTTCTCGTGCGTGTCATTCCCCACGGCCCGACCTGCCACACCGGATCGAAAACCTGCTTCGGGGATGCCGTTCCCGAAACCGAAGGCTTCATCCGCTACCTGCAGAGCGTCATCCAGGGCCGCCACGCCGAGATGCCCGACGGCTCCTACACCACGAAGCTCTTCAACCGGGGCGTGAACAAGATCGCGCAGAAGGTCGGCGAAGAGGCCGTGGAGACCGTCATCGAGGCGGTGGCCCAGAACCGCGAGGCAATGATCTACGAGGCTTCGGACCTTATCTACCACCTGCTCGTGCTGCTCGAGGCTACGGGCTGCTCGATCGCCGACCTCGAAACGGAACTGGCACGCCGCCACTCCTGAGCATCCCACAGAGCGTTTTCACGCCGAAACGAACGCTTCGGGCGAAATAATGTTACAAATCGTTTGCATTATTCGTCCGAAGCGCCTATTTTTGCAACAGAATACTGTATGCGTCAGCGGTAAAGACCCGATGAAAACCGTAATCATGTCCGAATACGAGACCTTGTTCCGCCAGCATTTCCGGCTGGCGACGCTCTATGCGGAACGGATCGTCGGATCGGCCCACGAGGCCGAGGACATCGTTCAGGAGGTTTTCATCTCGCTGCTCGACGCCGATTTCAGTCAGATCCGCCAGAAGGAAAGCTATCTTTACCGCTGCGTGCGCAATGCGGCCCTCGACCGCCTGCACGCCCGGATGAAAAATCGCTTCTACGACATCAACTCGGCGGAGACGGTGCGCCTGGCCGCCGAAGAGAGCAATCCGGCCGAGGAACAGGCCTTGATCGAGCAGGTTGCCGGCCTGTACCGCCGCATCGAGGCGCTGCCCGAACAAGGCCGCCGCATCTTCAAGATGATCTGCATCGAACACAAAAGCTATGTGGAGACGGCCCGTCTGCTTTCGCTCTCGCTTCATACCGTGAAAACCCACATGTCGCGCTCGTTCAAGACCCTGCGCAAGATGTCGATGTTCCTCTTCTCCCTCCTTTAAGGCCGGCGATCCCGAAAATCGTATTCCGAAGCCGACTGCGAATCCGTTGCGATTCACCCGTCCGCACCGAAAGACAGAAATACGGCGCCCGTCCCCAGGTTACGATCCGTAACCTATCCATATTTTTTTCACCGAAAAACGCCGGCATTGTATGTCCGGCATCCCTATTTTCAGTCTATTCCATAGGAACCGATCGTTCCCGACCGCTCCGAATCCACCTGAAACACGAAAAAACGACATGAGTTTCGAACAACAGATCAAAAATATCCTCAAAGCCCGTCTCGAAGGGACGGCTACCGAAGAGGAACTGGCCATCCTCCGCGAGTGGCTCGACCGTTCGCCGCAAAACCGGCAGCTGAACGAACTGCTGAAGGAAGCGGAAGAAAATCTCCCGCTGCTGGGCCGCCTCTACGGCTACGACGAACAGCGCGTGTGGCACAACATCCGCAGGGCAGCCCGCAGACGCCGTGTACGCACGGCGGCGGCCGAGGTGCGAAAATACGCGGCGGCCGCGGCGGCGATCGCACTGCTCGCAGGCGGAAGCTGGCTGTTTCTCGACCGCCGGGCCGGGAAACTCGCACAGCAGGCTTATATCGAGCAGGTGGCGCCCGGCGCACGGGGCGCCGTACTGACACTCTCGTCGGGCGAAAACGTCGCGCTCGAAGAGGGCGGCCGGCGAATGCTGATCGAACAGGACGGCACGCGCATCGAAATAGCCGACGAGGCACTCGCCTATCACCGGGAGGAGGCCGAAGAAGAGCTTCCGGTGATGAACACCATCACCGTACCGCGCGGCAAAGAGTTTTCGTTACGTCTCTCGGACGGCACGCAGGTATGGCTCAACTCCGGGTCGAGCCTCGTCTTCCCGGTCCGCTTCGGCGACGGGCCCCGCGAAGTGACGATCACGGGCGAAGCCTACTTCGACGTAGCGCACGACGCGGCGCGGCGGTTCGTGGTACACGCCGACACGGTGACCGTGAGCGTCTACGGCACGGCGTTCAACCTCTCGGCCTACGCCGACGAGGTCGCCATCGAGACCACGCTCATAAGAGGCAGCGTCGAGGTCCGCAGCGGACGCCGGCACACGATGCTCGAACCGGGACAGCAGGCCCGCGTGGGGCGCGAAGGAGCAGTTTTCGACATTCGCCCGGTGGCCGCCGAAGATTACGCCGCCTGGACCCGGGGTCTGTTCACGTTCAACGAGGAGACGCTCGCCTCGATCTGCCGCAAACTCTCGCGCTGGTACGGCGTGGAGATCGTCCCGCGCGGCGCCGAAGCCGACGAGGTCCGCTATACGGGCGTCGTGAAGCGGTACGAAACCTTCGCCGAGATGGCCCGTCTGCTGGCGCGCACCAACCAGATACGCACCGCCGTGGAGGACGGGAAAATCATACTCAGCATCGACCGCGACGACGGTTGATGCGGTCAATCAGAAAGGCCGCCCGACGGGGAGGCGAATGTCGCACTTAAAACAAAGCTATCATGAGGAAACTTTACTTATCAGTATCACACCGAAAGCCGTGGCTGGTCGTGTGCGTATGGCTGCTGACCGTCTCCGCCTGGGGCATCCCCCAACGCGCGGCGGCGGACAGCGCACCCCGGCAGCACCGGGAACGCATCACCGTATCGTTCCGCAACGCATCGCTGGCCGAAGTCCTCCAGCGGATCAAGCAGCAGACTGGGTATTACATCCTCTACAACAGCGATTTCGTGCAGGACGTGCAGGGCATTTCGATGAACAAGACCGACGTGCCGGTTCGCGAAGTGCTCGACGAGGCGCTGCGCGGCACGCGGCTTGAATATTCGATCGACGACGACACGATCGTAGTTCGCCCGCGGAGCGGAACGGAGGGGGGGGGAAATGAGGCCGCCCCGCAGAAAGCCCCGGACAAGGTCGTCAGCGGCCGCGTGACGGACACCGACGGCACACCGCTCATAGGCGTAAACATCGTGATTCTGGGAACCTCCACGGGCGTGGTGTCGGGCACGGACGGCGGTTTCTCGATCCGCATGCCCGCAGGACACGACAGGCTGACCTTCTCCTACATCGGATACATCACGCAGACGCTTCCCGCCGCGCAGACCGCACAGGTCAAACTGGCGCAGGACGAGCAGGAGATCGAAAACGTCGTGGTAACCGGCATCTTCACCCGCAAGAAGGAGAGCTACACGGGTTCGGCCACGACCATCACCTCGAGCCAGCTCGCCCGCACGAGCAACCGCAACGTGTTCGAGAGTCTGAAAAGCATCGAACCGTCGCTCTACATCCTGGATAACACGCTGATGGGCTCCGACCCCAACACGCTGCCCGACATGCAGCTGCGCGGCATCACCACCTTCCCGTCGGAATCGGACACCGGGGTGAACATCAAGGGCAACTACCAGAACCGGGCCAACCAGCCGCTGTTCATCCTCGACGGGTTCGAAACCACAGCCGAGAAGGTGATGGACATGGACATGAACCGCATCGAGAGCATCACCATCCTCAAAGACGCCGCCGCCAAGGCGCTCTACGGCTCGAAGGCCGCCAACGGCGTCATCGTCATCGAAACCAAGCGTCTGGCCGGCAATCAGGAACTGGTAACCTATACCGGAAGCGTCGAGCTGCAGATGCCCGACCTGTCGAGTTACAACCTCTGCAACGCCTGGGAAAAACTCGAGGCCGAGCGCATCGAAGGCGTCTACAACTCGGCGAACCCCAAGACTCAGATCGAATACACGAAGCGCTACAACGACCTGAAAGCCCAGGTGCTCGGCGGACTGGACACCTACTGGCTGGCCAAACCCCTGCGCACGGGCGTGGGACACAAGCACACGCTTTCGCTCGAACTGGGAGACAGCCGCCGGCTGCGGGCGATGATCGACTTCTCCTACAACAACGTGGCGGGCGTCATGAAAGGTTCCGAACGCACGGTGATCTCGGGCGACGTGAACGTGTCGTACCGCAAGAAGAATTTCCTGTTCCGCAACATCACGAGCGTGAGCAACACTAGGAGCGAAAATTCGCCCTGGGGCGACTTCGCGGACTACGCCCGGATGAATCCCTACTGGAGCGCCGTCGATCCGCAAACCGGCCAGACCGCACGCTGGGCCTACGACAAGATCGCCAACCCGATGTACGACGCCACGCTCGGAACGCTCGACAAGGAGACCTACACCAGCATCACCGACAACTTCTACGCCGAATGGCAGGCCACCGAGGCGCTGAAACTCACCGCCCGGTTCGGCGTCTCGGTGAAGCGCAGCGACGCCGACGAATTCTACCCGGCCAAGCACTCGAGATTCACCACCTCGGCCTACGACAGTTCAAGCATGCAGCTGCGCAAAGGCTCCTATCAGCTCGACAACGGCAAGAGCAGCGACCTGTCGGGCGAAATTTACGCCAACTACGCCAGAAACTGGGGCCGTCACTACCTCTACGCCAACGCCGGCGGCAAAATCGCGGAAAACACCTACAGCGCTTACCAGCACTACGCCGAGGGCTTCCCCAACAGCCAAACGGCCGACATCACCTTCGCCCGCCAGTACGCCGAAGCCAAAAAGCCGGTCGGCATCTCGTCAATCACGCGCGAAATCAGTTTCCTCGGGACGGCGTCGTACAGCTACGACGACCGCTACAACGTCGACCTCACGTTCCGCGAAAGCGCTTCGTCGCTCTACGGCGCGGACAACCGCTGGTCGTCGGCATGGAGCGCCGGCGTGGCGTGGAACCTCCACAACGAGTCTTTCCTGCGCAGCCAAGACCTTCTGAAACAGTTCAAGATCCGCGCCTCGGCCGGACTGACGGGCAACCAAAATTACGACACCAACGAAGTGCTGGCGACTTACCTCTACCATACCGTCAACACCTACCACGGACAGACGGGCGCCTACCTTTCGAAGATGCCCAACCCCGCCTTGAAGTGGGAGCAGCGCATGGACTACAACATAGGCGCCGACATCATGATCCACCGCGCCACGATCGCCTTCGACTACTACAATTCGGTCACCGAGAACATGCTGACCGACGTGGCGATCCCCACCTCGTCGGGTTTCGATATCGTGAAGGACAATCTCGGCAAGGTCCGCAACCGCGGCATCGAAGCCAAACTGAGCTACACGCTCTGGCAGGGACGGCAGGGCTTCTTCAGCGTCTTCGGTTCGATCGCCTACAACAAAAACACGATCATCCGCCTCTCCGAAAGTCTGAGGGCCTACAACGACAAGATGATGGCGCAAGCGCAGGATAAAAGCAACTCGACGCCCGTGCTGATCTACCAGGACGGCATGCCGATGAACGCCATCTGGGCCGTACCGTCGCTGGGCATCGACCCCACGACGGGCAAGGAGATCTACGTCAAGAAGGACGGTACGCTCACATACGACTACGACGCGCAGGATCAGGTCGTAGCGGGTGTCAGCGACCCCAAATACCGCGGCAATTTCGGGTTTGCGGCCGAATACAAGGGTTTCGGACTCAGCGCCGCCTGCACCTTCCTCGGCGGCGGCCAAAAGTACAACACCACGCTGGTCGACAAAGTCGAAAACGTCGACATCCACTACAACGTCGACCGCCGCGTGCTCTACGGTCGCTGGCAGACCCCGGGCCAGAACACCCTGTTCAAGAAACTGGGCTCCTACACCGACGAAAACGGCAATCAGCACGACGAAAAGACCCGTGCCACGACGCGCTTCGTGCAGGACAACAACGAACTGACCTTCTCGTCGCTGAGCGTCTACTACGAGTTCAATCCGCGCCTGATCAGCAAGATCCGGCTCAAACGGCTCAAACTGGCGTTCTACATGAACAACATCGGTACGCTTTCGACGATCCGCCTCGAACGCGGCACGGCCTATCCCTTCGCGCGGAGCATGTCGTTCCAGCTTACCGGAACCTTCTAACCAAACATCCGAAGCCATGAAAAACAGCATAACACCCATCCTCCTGTCCGTCACCGTCCTCGCTGCCGTTTCGTGCGAGAAGTGGCTTGACGTAACGCCCCCGTCGGAAATCCGCGCCGAGGACCATTACTCCTCGGCCGAGGGATTCCAGCAGACGCTCGTCGGCTGTTATCTCAACATGAGCCAGGCCGACCTCTACGGCGAAAACCTGACGTGGCACATGCTCGACATGCTGGGCCGCCAGTACGACGCCCGCAAGAACAGCGCGGCTGACGACTACGCCCTCGACCGGTACAACTACACGGCCGCGAAGTCCGTGAAGGTGATCGAAGCGGTCTGGGCGAAGGCCTACAACGTGATCGTCAACGCCAATGAAGGCCTCGAATACATCGACCGCAAGAAAGACGAACTCGACTCGGTCAACTACCGGATCATCAAGGGCGAACTGCTCGCCGTCAGGGCCTATGTCCATTTCGACCTGATGCGGCTGTACGGATGCAGCGACCTGGCCGGACGCACCGACCTGGAGAGCCGCCTCACGGTTCCCTACGCGACGACCGTAGACAAGGACGCAGCGACGCAGCTGACCTACGCCGAGACGCTCCGCCGTCTGGTCGCCGATCTGACGGAAGCCGCGCGGCTGCTGGAAATCGACCCGGTCCGGGGCAAATACCCGAAAAGCCTCTACGAGGGAGCCAACGTCGACAAATTCTACGATTTCCGCGAACAGCACCTGAACTATTACGCCGTCAGGGCGCTGCTGGCGCGCGTCTGCATGTGGGAAGGCAGCCCCGAAAGCAAGCGTCTGGCCCTGCAGGCGGCGCTCGAGGTGATCACTGACCCGGCGAACTACCTCATCGACAACTCGGAACTGAAGCTGAGGACCTTCACCGACCCCGCCAAAGCTCCCGCCACCGAGATGTGCTTCCCGAGCGAACATCTCTTCGCGCTCGACGTGAACGACCTGACCAAGGCGATCGGCCGGAACCTCAATCGCGAATACTCTTCCGAAGACCGGCAGTACCGCACGCTGTGCATCAAGAACTCGATCGCCGACGATCTTTTCGAAATCAAGGGCGCAGGCGTTTCCGACTGCCGATACAAACAGCTTTACCACAATGTGGAATACTGGCCCGAGGGCACCAAAACCCCGTCGAAACTCTACCAGACGACCTCGACGGGCGCCGACTACAAATACAGGGATCTCCTCCCGCTGATCCGCCTGCCGGAAATGTATTACATCGCCGCGGAGTGCTGCACCACCGGCCCGGACAAGAACCTCGGCGAAGCCCGCAGACTGCTGGAGCAGGTACGCACGGCCCGCGCCGTCTACGAACCGCTCGACGAGACGCTCGACGAAGCGGGACTGATGGCCGTAATCGAAAAGGAGTATCGCCGGGAGTTCATCTGCGAAGGCGTCGTGTTCTATTTCTACAAGCGGCTGGGTTATGAAAAACTGCCCCGCCAGAGCGACGTGATGAGCGGCACGGCCGTCGTCGGCGACGCCGTCTACATGCTTCCCTACCCCGATTTCGAGAAACAGTCGGGACGCATACAGTAAGTCGAACGATCAATTGATGAAAAACATGAAAAAACTCATATGCCTGCTGCTGGCCGCCGCGACGCTGGCCGGCTGCGAAAAGGACGATCCCAAACGTTACGACATGTCGCAGGGAAGGGTCTGCTTCCCCGGAGCCACGAAAGAGGAGACGGACGAATATCCCGGTTACTCGGCCTCGGACAGCACGTTCTACGCCTCGATGACCTTCAAACAGCAGCCCGCAGGAAATTCCACGGCGGTGATCGAGATTCCGGTGAAACTCATCGGCGGCGCCGCGAACGCCGACCGGCAGATCGGGATACGCATTCTCGAAGAGGAAAGCACGGCGCAGGCCGGGCAATATGCGATTCTCGGTGCGACGGTCCCCGCCGGGAAGACCTACGGAGCCATCCGCATCGAAGTCGGGAAGTCGCCCGAGCTGGACTCGCAGCAACGAACGCTGACGCTCCGCCTGACCGATTCGCCCGACCTGTCGGCAGGACTTTCGATCTACCTCAAGGCCAACGTCTCGTGGCACAACATGCTGCCGCGGCCCGTCTCGAACAAGCAGTGGTCGACCTACAACGCCTTCATCGAGTCGACGCTCACCTCCGCCAGCACGTCGACGGACGCTTACAGCCAGGCAGGCCACCAACTGCTGCTCGACGCCCTCGGCTGGCAGGAACTGCCCGAATGGGGAACCGACTACAGCTACTACATCGACGCCTGGCGCGCCAAGGCGCAGGCCTGGTACGACGCATGGAAGGCCGCCAATCCCGGCAAGACGCGCATTCACGAATCGGGCTCCATGAAGGACCTGGAGGTAACGATCCGCACCAAGTAAAAACGAACGACCATGAGAAAATACATCATCTTGCTGCTGCTGGCAGGCTGGGGCCTGCTCGCGGCATCGTGCTACGAAGACAAAAGCACGCTGCAAACCGGCTTCATTCCCCCGGTGGAGATCGAAGTTCCGGCCTCCGTCGCCACACAGCTCTCGGTGGTGCATAACCACCGGCTCGACGTAACGGGCATCCGCATCACCCGGGACGGAGTGGAAAATCCCGGCGGACTGACCTACGAATGGACCGCGAGCACGACCGAAAACGATTCGGAAGCCATCCTTCTGGCCACGACGCAGGAGTTCCACGAAGTGATCGACCTGCCGATCTCCTCGACGGGCTATCTGTTCCTGCTGACGGTTACCGACACCGAGAACGACCTTCGGTACCAGTATGCGTGGAAACTGTTCGTTACGGCCCGCTACAACGAAGGGATCGTGGCGGCCTACACCAGAGACGGGATCACCTCCGAGCTGGGGCTGATCATACATCCGCAGCTGACCGCCAACTATTCGGGCGCAGCCGGGGGTACGATTGAGAAGGATCTCGTCAGCGAAAACAACGGCAGCCCGTTCCCGTCGCTTGTCACGCACCTGCTCTACACCTATGACAAGACCAACAAGCGAAACATGCTCTGGGTGTCGACCCCGGAGGATCTGATGCGCGTGGAAACCGAATATTACAAGATACTGGGGCGCAAGGAGGAGGCGTTCGTCTACCTGCCCGAAACGATGGACATCCGCAACCTTCTCAACACCTACCAGTGTACGATGATCGTCAACGACGGCAGCATCTACGAGACGCTGCTCAGCCGCGAACGCATTTCGGTTCCCGTCGCCGGAAGCGAAAACATGACCATCGACAACGACGTCGTCTCGGCCCACTCGGCCCCGGGCAACACACGCAAACCCAGCACGATTTTCTACGACAACGCACAGGGGCGGTTCTGTTACGGCTACAACACATCCTTCCACGCCTGCAGCAGCACGGCGTCGGGTCCGTTCGATCCGGGCAACGCTCCCGGACTGCGGAGCGTGGCGGGCGGCATCAGCGTCGACAACGCCACCCATACCCTGTTGATGCGGAAATCCGACGGCAGCTATGCGCTCTACACCTTCGGCAACTACTCCGCTTCAGCCGGCGCGCCCACGGCCAAACTGATCTACGAAATCCCCGCTGAAGCGAACGCCTGCCTGAACGAGGCCGTATCGGTCTTCTTCTCGCGTCTCGACCCGATCCTCTACGTCGCCACGCGCAGCTGCATCTACAAGACGATCTTCACGGCGGGCGGGGTCGTTTTCGACCCGACGCCCGTTTTCCGGGCCCCGGAAGGCGAGCACATCACCCTGGCGCGACTCTACATGCAGGGATTCTACGCCATGGAGAACTACGACGGTTCGGCAAGCTACCCGAGCAACGCCTCGCTGGCGTGGAGCAGCCGCGCCGTGGTCGTCGTAACCTCGAAGGACGACATGAACGATAAACTGCACGTCGTGCCGCAAATCAACTTCGGCAGCGGACAACTCGACCAGCCGAACGCATTGGTGTTCGACGGGCTGGGCAAAATCCTCGACTACACCGTAGCCGGTCTCTACAAATAGCCGAATCCCCCAATTCCCCCGAACGCCGCGGACGGTCTGAAACGTCCGCGGCGTTTTTTCATCCTCTTCCGATTTTTTTCGACATTTTAGTCTGCAATCCCCGAAAAAAAGGTTACTTTTGTGAAATAGACCTATGGCAACGCCAAAGAGCCAACTTACCCGATTAAGATCGGAAATAGCAGAAAAAACTATCTAAACCTTCATATTATGAAACGAAACTCATTCCGAAACCTGTTCCGCACGCTGGCCGGATCAGGGATCATTGCCGCCTGCCTCTGCTCGTGCGGGCCCCGGCACAACACCCTTACCGAAGCCCAGATCGCCGAGGGATGGC
>CATKXN010000098.1 GCA_949840605.1 uncultured Alistipes sp. | reverse complement strand
AAGGCCAATGCGCTCGTCGCGGGCGTGGACCTGAGTTTCCTGACCTTCATCGTCTTCATCGCCACCATCGCGGCTTTCGTGCAGCTGGTGGAGATGGTCGTCGAGAAGTTCTCGCCGACGCTTTACAGCCAGCTGGGCATCTTCCTGCCCCTGATCGCCGTGAACTGTGCCATCATGGGCGGTTCGCTCTTCATGCAGCAGAAGGTCGACGCCGCGGAGCTTACGTCGCTCTGGCAGACGATCGTCTACGGACTGGGTTCGGGACTGGGCTGGTGGCTGGCGATCGTGATGATGGCCGCCATCCGCGAGAAGACGACCTATTCGCACATCCCCGCGGCGCTCAAGGGCCCCGGCATCGCCTTCATCATCACCGGCCTGATGGGCATCGGTTTCATGATCTTCTCGGGCATTCAGTTCTAACCCTTAAAAAGAGAATTCCGAAAAAATGACTACAACGATTTTAATAGCGATCGCAGCTTTTCTGGTGATCACGCTCGTGCTGGTCGCACTGCTTCTCTATGCGAAGGCGAAACTGACCTCCTCGGGCGACGTGACGATCGATATCAACAACGGCGAGAAGGTCATCACGACCGAGAGCGGTTCGACGCTGCTCGCGACGCTGGCCAACAACAAGGTCTTTCTGCCTTCGGCCTGCGGCGGCGGCGGTTCGTGCGGCATGTGCAAATGCCAGGTGCTGGAAGGCGGCGGCGACATCCTGCCCACCGAGACGGGTTTCATCACGCGCAAGATGGCCAAGGACCACTGGCGTCTGGGCTGTCAGGTGAAGGTCAAGGAGAATATGAAGATCCACGTCGACGAGGCCGTTCTGGGCGTCAAGAAGTGGGAGTGCACGGTGGTCTCGAACCGCAATATCTCGACTTTCCTCAAGGAGTTCGTCGTGAAGCTGCCCGAGGGCGAGAACCTCAAATTCCGCAGCGGCGGCTACATCCAGATCGACATCCCGAAGTACGACGCCATCAAATTCTCGGACATGGACGTGGACGAGAAGTACCGCGCCGACTGGGACAAGTTCAAGATGTGGGACCTCGTGACGACCAACCCCGAGCCGACGTTCCGCGCCTACTCGATGGCCAACCACCCGGCCGAGGGCAATATCATCATGCTCAACATCCGCATCGCTACGCCGCCGTTCGACAAGGCTACGGGCGGTTTCATGAAGGTCAATCCGGGCATTTGCTCGTCGTATGTCTTCTCGCGCAAGCCGGGTGACAAGATCACGATCTCGGGTCCTTACGGCGAGTTCTTCCTGCCGGACAACCTGCCCTCGACGCAGGAACTGATCTTCATCGGCGGCGGCGCGGGCATGGCCCCGATGCGCAGCCACCTGATGCACCTGTTCAAGACCGAAAAGACCGACCGTCCCGTGTCGTTCTGGTACGGCGCGCGTGCCCTGAAGGAGGTTCCCTACCTCGACGAGTTCCACCAGATCGAGAAGGATTTCCCCAACTTCAAGTTCAACCTGGCCTTGGACCGTCCCGATCCCGAGGCGGATGCCGCCGGGGTGGCGTACACGCCGGGCTTCGTGCACAACGTGCTGTATGAAAACTACCTGAAGAACCATCAGGCTCCCGAGGACTGCATCTACCTCATGTGCGGACCTCCGATGATGATCTCCTCGGTGGTGAAGATGCTCGATAACCTCGGCGTGCCGCCTGAGAACATTCTTTACGACAACTTCGGGTCGTAGCGGGAGCAACGATACGTAAAACGCCGCAGGCGTATGAACGAAGAGGAGGGGAGTTCCGAATTTATTCGGCGGCTTCCCTCCTTTTAGTTTATTGTCCCCGCTTGCGGATAAGTCAAATAATTTCGTATTTTTGTAAAAACATTTCTGGATTGGAGCAGGAGCGGGACATATTGGATCGGCTGGCGCAGGGGGACCGGGAGGCGTTCGATGCGCTTTATCTGCATTATGCTCCGAAAGTCGAGGAGATGGCCTTTTGGATGCTGAAGAACCGGACGGAGGCGGAGGATGTCATGCAGTCCATCATGCTGAAGGTCTGGGAGCGGAAAGAGGAGATCGCGCAGATGACCCGTTTTTCCAACTACCTCTTTACGATGACGAAAAACGCCATTTTCGACATTTACAGCCGCTCGCTGGTGCAAGAAAAATATGAATCGGCCCAGTTGTCCTCCGTCCGCTATTTCCACGACGATACGCTCGACAGTCAGGTTGAGACGAACGATCTGGCGCTGCTGATCTCCATCGCCGTGGACAAGATGCCCGATCAGCGTCGGCGCATCTTCCGGATGAGCCGTTACGAGGGGCTTTCGAACCGGGAAATCGCCGAACAGTTACGGATCAGCGTCAAGACCGTTGAAAACCACATGACCGCCGCACTCGGCCAGCTGCGGCGCCTGCTCGCCTCGATCACGCTCTTTTTCTGAAAATCGTTCTTTTCCGCTGGGGGTTCGCCGGCTTCTCGCCGTTCTATATATGAACAGCACCCCGAACGATGAAGACCGACAAGATCAACAAACTCGTCCGCGATTTCCTGCACCGCGATATGCCGGAGGAAATTCAGCGCCGTTTCCGACGGTGGATGACCGCCCCGGCGGACCGGGAAACGAAGGATGCGGCGCTTTTCCGGGCCTGGACGGAACTGCTCGCCCGGCCTGCGGAACGCGATTACCGTCATAAACTCCCCGACATACACCGCCAGATCGACATGCTGGACCGGGCCGGAAAGAAGGGCCGGCTCCTGTCCCTGCGGCGTTTTGCGGCCGCGGCGGCCCTGCTGGCGCTCGTCGTCTGCGGGGAATACCTGTTCCTGCGTTCGCGATATGAAAGCACTCCTTCGGTGTGCCTGATCACAGCCCAAGGCAGCAAGGGCGAGTTCACGCTTCCCGACGGGACGCGGGTCTGGCTCAACGGCGACAGCCGTCTGAGCTATCCCGAAACATTTGATGGCGGAATCCGTCGGGTCCGGCTCGACGGCGAAGCCTTTTTCCAGGTCCGTCACGATGCCGCCCATCCTTTCGTCGTCGATATGGAGGTCATGCAGGTCGAGGTCCTCGGCACGGAGTTCGACGCCCGGCACCGGGCCGGCACCCGCTATGCCGAAACGATCCTTCAATCGGGCAGCGTCCGCATCCTGTCTCCGGACCTGAAAAATCCGATCCAGCTGCGTCCCGACGAACGGATCTTGTTCGATACGCAGACCGGGCGGGTTGCGGTTTCCGAGGTGACCGCCGGCGATTACTGCAGCTGGACGGCCCGCCGGCTGGTCTTCACCAACAAATCGCTCTCGGCCATTCTGGTCAATCTGGAACGCTGGTACGGCGTGCATTTCCATTTCGAAGGGAACATCGACCTTTCGGCCAAACTCTCTTTCCATATCGAATACGAATCGCTGGAGGAGGCCATGCGCCTGATCTCGCGGATCGCCCCGATACGCTACGACATCCGTGGCGGAGCGGTTTTCCTCGCCCCGGAGTGACGCCGCACCTAATACTAACCCTGAAAAACACCTGCCTATGACGATCTGACGACCCTGAAAAAACTGGGACGGATGTTCCTACCACCCGCCCCAAGACTTAAAATCAGACCTTATCGCAGCAGCAGCTGCGAATGATGAATCTTAAATCGTTACAAAACTATGAAATTTTTTGGACAATCCGATGGCAGCGCCCCGCACAAGCGGCGATTGCCTGTAAAAATCATGTCCTTATTCATTTTTCTGTTCGTGTTCGTCGGGAGCGTTTCCGCCGCCAACCCGCCCGTGACGATCCGTCTGAAAAATGTCACTGTCGCCGAACTGCTGCGGCAGATCGAGGCGCAGGGGCAGTACTCGTTCGCGTATAACAACGCCGACATCGACCTGACGCGCGTCGTTTCCGTCGATGCGGAGGCCTGGCCCATCGAACGGGTCGTGTTGAAATGCATTCCCGACGTTTTCGTGAACGTCGAACGGAACAAGGTGATCCTGACGCCGCGGCGCGGTGCGCAAGTTTCCCCCCCCCGCAAAATTTCGGGCAGGGTCGCGGACTCATCCGGTAATCCCGTCGTAGGGGCTACCGTCCTGCTCAAAGACGGCGAAGCGGTCCGGGGCACCTCTTCCGGATCGAACGGCGCCTTCGCTTTCGACTCGTTCAGCCTTTCGGAAAAGGCCGCGCTCGAAGTGTCGTTCATCGGGTACGACACCTACAGGGCGTCGGTCGGCGCCCGGACCTTTTTCGACGTGGTCCTGACCTCCGCCCAGCAGACCATCGACGAAGTGGTGGTGGTCGGTTACGGCGTCCAGAAGAAAGCCAACCTGACCGGAGCCGTCGCCACGGTGTCGCAGAAGGAACTGAAAGACCGTCCCGTGTCGAACGTGGGCCGCGCCCTGCAGGGTGTGATCCCCAACCTCAACGTGACCCTCTCCTCGGGGCAGCCCGGAGCCGGCGCGACGTACAACATCCGCGGTACGACCTCGCCCAACGGAGGCAGTCCGCTGATTCTGATCGACGGCGTGGAGACCTATCCCGACCGGATCAACTCGAACGACATCGAGTCGATCACGGTGCTGAAAGACGCCTCCTCGGCCGCGATCTACGGCGCCCGCGGCGCGTTCGGCGTCATTCTGATCACGACCAAAAGCGGACAGTACAACGAAAAGGCCGAGGTGTCGTACAACGGTTATTTCTCCGTGTCCAGCCCTACGACCTCGACCGATTACGAGACCCGCGGCTACTATTCGGCCAAGATCGCCGACTTCTTCATGATGGCGACCCAGAACACGCCCTACACCTCCTATACCGAAGCCGATTACAAGGCGCTCTGGGAACGGCGCAACGACAAGACCGAAAACCCGGCGCGTCCGTGGGTCGTCACCGACAACCGCAACGGCCGCCAGCAGTATGTCTACCTGGCCAACTTCGACTGGTACAACTACCTCTACGACGACAGCCGCCCGACGTGGGACCACAACATCAACATCAAGGGCGGTTCCAAGGCGCTGTCCTACATGGTCAGCGGTCGCTACTACCAGCAGAAGGGCGTCAACCGGATCGAACCCGACATGTTCAAGTCCTACAATTTCCGCGTGAAACTGCAGGCCGAGATCAGGCCGTGGCTGACCATCGCCAGCAACACCAAGTTCTTCCAGTCGAATTACAGGTATTACGGATACGAGGACGAGTACAACAATTTCCGCAAGCCCACGCTGCACGCGCTGGCGTCGTTCGTGCCGGTGAACCCCGACGGAACGGCCGTGTCGCACACTTCGATGACGCAGTCCTCGACCCACTACGTGATGGACGGCTACAACGCCATGATGCAGAAGGGCAAGAGCTTCGGCAACAAGAAGACCCAGGAGATCACCACGACGTTCGAGGCCACGTTCAAGCTGCACCGGGATTTCAACGTCAAGGCCGATTTCAGCTACACGCAGGGTTACCTGCACAACGACTACCGCAGCGTCAACGTCCAGTATTCGCAGTATCCGGGCGAGGTGATGACCGAACCCGAAGGCAGTTTCCCCAATAAATACAAGGAGGTCGTCTGGGACCAGAACTATTATGTGGCCGACGTCTACGGAACCTATAACCGGACCTTCGCCGAGAAGCACAACCTGACGCTCATCGCCGGTTACAACTACGAGGCCAAGTATTTCCGCGACCTGACGGCGGCCAACGACGGACTGCTGTCGGAGGATCTCTCGGACTTCAACCTGGCCAAGGGCACCACCAACTTCACGCTCAACGGCGGCCGCAACGAATACGCCATCATGGGTCTCTTCTACCGGGCGGCCTACGATTACAGGGGCAGGTACCTCTTCGAGGTCAACGGCCGTTACGACGGCACCTCGCGCTTCCCGCGCGGCAAGCGCTACGGCTTCTTCCCCTCGTTCTCGGCGGCTTACCGCATCAGCGAGGAGCCTTTCTTCGAGCCGTTGCGCAAGGCGGTGGACAATCTGAAAATACGTTTTTCCTACGGTTCGCTGGGCAACCAGCAGATCGGCTACTACGATTTCATCCAGACCGTCACGACCAAAGGCTCGATGGACGACTATTCGTTCGACGGGACGACGCTCGGACAACATGCCACGGTGAGCGATCCCGTGTCGGGCAACCAGACCTGGGAGAAGGTCGTGTCGAAAAACCTCGGTCTCGACCTCAACATGTTCAACA
The DNA here is from genome assembly GCA_949840605.1 of uncultured Alistipes sp. Next base: position 4,398 of record CATKXN010000098.1, on the reverse strand, counting down.
ACCGTCTGTCGCTGACGGCCGATTTCTACATCCGCGACACGAAAGGCATTCTGGGCAAAGGCAAGTCGCTGCCGTCGATCTACGGGGCGGACGAACCGCAGGTCAACTCGAACAACCTCCGCACGAAGGGCTACGAACTGGTGCTCGGCTGGCGCGACTCGTTCGAACTGGCGGGAAGCGCTTTCAGCTACGGCATTACGGGATCGTTCTCGGACTATACGGCCAAGTACACCAAGTGCGACAACCCGTCGGGGCTGATCGGCGATCCCTATGTGGGCAAAAAGTACGGCGAGATCTGGGGCTATACCGTCGACGGACTGTTCCGCAACGACGAAGAGGCGGCCGAATACGCATCGAAGATCGACCTTTCGACCGTCGCCGCGGGCTATTATTCGGCGACGGGAGCCTACGGCAAGGGCGTCCGCGGGGGCGATATCAAGTACCTCGACCTGAACGGCGACAACATCGTCAACAGCGGCAAAGGCACGCTGGAAGACCCGGGCGACCGCCGCGTGATCGGCAACTCGTCGCCGCGTTACCAGTACGGAGCGACGCTGAATTTCTCGTGGTACGGATTCGACGTGTCGGTGTTCATGCAGGGCATCGGCCGGCTGGACTGGTATCCCGGATCGGACAACCAGCGCTTCTGGGGTCCTTACAGCCGTCCCTACCAGACTTTCGTGCCGAAAAACTTCATGAGCCGTGTGTGGAGCGAGGAGAATCCCGACGCCTATTTCCCGCGCGCCCGCGCCTACACGTCGCTCAACTCGACGTCGGGTACGGCCTACTACACCAACGACCGCTACCTGCAGAATCTGGCCTACTGTCGTCTGAAAAACCTCACGATCGGCTACACGATTCCCCGGCGGCTGACTTCGAAGGTCGGCATCAAGGAGTGCCGCATCTATTTCAGCGGAGAGAACCTCGCCACGTGGTCGGCGCTGGAGAGCGATTTCCTCGATCCCGAGCAGGCGGCTGCCGACAAGGACAAGAAGTCGAACGTCTATCCCTGGTGCAAAACCTACTCCGTGGGTCTGAACTTAACCTTCTAATGCGACTGCCGTTATGAAAAAAATCATTCTTTATATCTTTTCCGGTGTTGCGGCGTGCGGCATCTGCGGTTGCGAGGATGCGCTCGACCGTTTCCCGAAAGACCGGCTCACACCCGACAACTTCTTCCGCACGGAGGAAGAGTGCCAGCTCTACACCAACGATTTTTACACGATGTTCCCCTCCGCCGGGACGATCTACGGCGAGACGGCCGACATCATCGCCAAGACCACGCTTGCGGGCGAAGTGCTGGGCAACCGCACCGTTCCCGCCACGGCGAATACCTGGAAGTGGGAGAAACTGCGCGACATCAACTTTTTCCTGCAGTACTCCTCGAACTGTTCGGATGAACGGGTGCGGCTCAAGTACGAGGGGCTGGCGCGATTCTTCCGGGCCTGGTTCTACTTCGAGAAGGTGAAGTATTACGGCGACGTGCCCTGGGTGGACCGTCCGATCGACGCCAGCGATCCGCTGCTCTTCGAGAAGGGCCGCGATCCGCGGGAACTGGTGATGCAGAAGGTGATCGAGGACCTCGACTTCGCCGTCCAGCACCTGCCTGCCGAAAAGGACCCGTACCGCGTGACCCGCTGGACCGCGCTGGCGCTCAAAAGCCGGGCCTGCCTGTTCGAGGGCACCTTCCGCAAGTATCACGGACTGGCCGGTTACGAGGCCTATCTTACGGCCTGCGCGGCAGCTTCGAAACGCTTCATCGACGAAAGCGGTTACAGTATCTACACGACGGGCAGCACGCCTTATCTGAACCTGTTCTCGTCGCTCAAGGCGCTCGACACGGAAATCGTCCTCGCCCGGGCTTATAACACGGCCGTCGGCCTGAAACACGACGTGAACGGTTACCTCACCAGTATCACGATGGGGCGTCCTGGACTGCTGAAGAACATCGCGAATATGTACCTGATGAAGGACGGCACGCCTTTCACCTCGCAGCCCGGCTGGGAGACGATGCAGCTGCCCGACGAGAGCCGGAACCGCGACGGACGCTTCGCCCAGACGGTCCGCACGCCCGGTTACAAGCGTGTCGACGACACGGCCGAATCGGCCCCGAACCTCGCTGCGACGATGACCGGTTACCAGTTGGTGAAATACCTGCAGTCGGCCAAGTACGATTCGTACAACGCTTCGACGAACGACCTGCCGCTGTTCCGCGCCGCCGAGGTGCTTCTCAACTATGCCGAGGCGAAAGCCGAACTGGGAACGCTGACCCAGAACGACATCGAACTGTCGGTCAACCCGCTGCGCGAGCGGGCCGGTGTCGCGGACCTCTCGCTCGCGGAGGCCAACGCCCATCCCGATCCCTACCTGGCATCTGCTGAGACGGGCTACGCCAACGTGACGGGCGACAACAAGGGGGTGATCCTCGAAATACGCCGCGAACGCACCGTCGAACTGCTGATGGAGAACCTCCGCTACTGGGACATCATGCGCTGGAAGGAGGGCAAGCGTTTCGAAAAACCCTTCAAGGGGCTCTATTTCCCCGGTACGGGAAGTTACGACCTGAACGGCGACGGCGTGGACGACGTGTGCATCTGGTCGGGATCGAAGCCTGCGACTTCGGCGGCTACGGTTTACGAACTGGACAAAGAGATCTTTTTCAGCGAGGGCGACCGCGGCAACATCATCATTCATACCGACTACGTCCGTACCTGGAACGAGGAGCGCGACTATCTCTATCCCGTTCCGACCGACGACCGGGTGCTGACGCAGGGCGCGATCACCCAGAATCCCGGCTGGAAAGACGGACTGAATTTCTAAACGGAAACCTAAAAACGAACCATCATGAAAATCACCAGATTCATATTGTCTGCTTTGTTCGGCTGCTGCCTGGTCGTCTCCGCCGCGGCGTGCTCCGACCTGTCGGGCGACAACTCCGATTTCGATTTCGGGGACATGACCTCCAACGAACCCGAGAATCCGTATGACGGGCAGGGGTACGACCGCCTGCCCAACTCGGTCCGGCTGGCGACCTACAACACCCACCGCTGCGAGGGATGGACTCAGAACTCCGGGACCGACCGGGCGAACTACAACAACACGGCCAAGGTCATCTCGCTGATGGACCCCGACGTGATCGCCTTGCAGGAGCTGGACAAGAACACCACGTGGCATCCCAACGACCAGCTGAAGGAGCTGGCCGACCGTACCGGAATGCGGCCCTACTACTGCAAGACGATCGATTACCGTGGCGGCGACTACGGCATCGGCATTCTCTGCAAGACGGCTCCCGAGAACACCTATGCGGGCGACCTGCCGGGCGAGGAGCCGCGCAAGTTCTTCCTGGCGGAGTTCGACGGCTACATCTTCATTGCCACGCACTTCTGCCACAAGTCCGACGAGAACCGCCGGCGGTCGTTCGAAATCATCACCGAATATATCGTCAACCATTATGCCACCTCTGCGAAGCCGATCTATCTGGCGGGCGACCTCAATACGTCGAAAATTCCGGAGACGGCGCTCGAGTCGTGGAAGATTATCAGCACCTCGGCCAATACCTTCGTCAACACCTCATCGCCCTCGCGCATCGACTACGTACTCGTCTATACGGGCAATTCGCCGTCGTACGAGGTGCTGCGCACGGCCGTGCCGTCGTATGAGGAGATCAATGTGATGAAGGTTTCCGACCATCTTCCCGTACTGGTAGACCTCAAAAAGTAAGCGATCATGAAAAACAGACTTTCAAACAGCTTTTTCCGAACGGCGGCGGCCATCGCGCTGCTGCTTTCGGCCGGGGCGTGCAAGGACGACGTGGCGCTGCCGATGCAGTCGATCACGCTGGATACCCATGCGATCCTCGCCCCGTCATTCGGCACGACGCTCTCGTTCGAGGTCCGGGCCAACTGCGACTGGCAGATAGCCGTTACGGGCGACGACACGTCATGGGCGGAGCTCTCGCGTTCCGAAGCGACGGGTACGGCGACGGTGGCGGTGGCGATCGGTGAAAATGCGACCTCCGCGAGCCGTTCACTCACGCTGCGCGTCGCGGCCAAACGCAATGCCGCGGTGGCCGAGGAGCTGCATTTCGTGCAGGCTTCCGCTACGTCCGAGGGTTACCTGAGCGTTCCCGATCTGCGGACGCTGGCCGCCGACGGCGACTACACCGTGACGCAGGAGGTGAAACTCCGCGGCATCGTCGTGTCGAGCGTTCAGGACAACAACTACTTCGAGAACTGCCGTGCGCTCCAAAGCGACCTGAAACCCCGCTGCGGTATTACGCTGCGCACCGACGAACCGCTCTACCGCAATCCGGGCGAAGAGCTGGAGATCGACCTGCAGGGCGCCGTGGTGGGCGTGAACGCCGAGACCGGCGTGATGGAGCTGAAACCTGTTTCGGAC
>CATKXN010000097.1 GCA_949840605.1 uncultured Alistipes sp. | reverse complement strand
GCGTTCCCGAAGAACAACGCCGGCCGCGACGTGATGCTCGACGCCCCGGGCTGCATCGACCAGTCGCAGCTCGACGACCTGTATCTGGAGCTGCGGAAGCCGGAGGAGTAATAAATTAAAATGCAACGAAAAAGAGGCTGTCTGCTCCGACAGCCTCTTTTTCATTCAAATCTCATCAGCTTTCTCCTTTGTCAACAAATCAGAATTAATGCTGTCCTCGTATTCTATCATTATCTGACATTTAGCTGTCATACTGATCGCAACATATCCAATATCCACCCCATCCTTTGTACATGCAAACGCCGCACGATAAACACACCGATCAGACTTCAAAGCATATAACTCATGTCCATCACCCTCTCTCCACGGCGACTTAAACTCTTTCTGATCAAGGATAGGGGTGCCATATTTTTCCGTGTAAACATCCACCAAGCCGTCATATGCTCTTTTAATAGAGCTCCAAGCATCATATGTCGATTCGAACAAAACCGCGACTTTCCATATGGTATTTGAAATAGGTGTACCCAGAATAAAAACAAAACTATCCCGGCCTATAAATGTACCAGATAAAATATCGTCATCTACATACCCATATCCTTGGCGCTGCAATTCTTTCACAAATTCCTGTTTGCTGCCATCTATCGGCAGACCTTTGAACGTCAAATGTTCCGTTTGCGCATAGGACAGCACACAAAACAACGAGGAGCCAATCGTCAGCAATAATTTTTTCATAATGGAGGCTTTTCATCCACCCGCACCCCGGCGGCATAAACAAAAAAAGAAAGCGTGGTGCCGAAGCCCATTTCAGAATCGTAGGTCGTAGGAAACCTTGCAAGATAAAATAAGCGACAGCTCCCACGCCTATACCCGCAGAATACGGATACGACGCGGCAAGATGTTTGCCTATTCCTCTCTTGCAATGAATTTCCTACGTTCACGATTCGGGAACAGACTTACACTTTCCGTGTTTGTCAGTATGTCCGACAAATATAGGAATTATTTCCGAAAAAGCGCTATCTTTGTCCAACGAAAAGCGTCATTGCGAGGTTTCGGTAGAAACCGTGGCAATCTGCCGGGTTCGTCGTAACAATGACGACGAATGTATCGGATTGCCACGTCGCCTGCGGCTCCTCGCAATGACTGTCAAAATAAAACCGCCGCCATGTCCGCACCCTTAGCCGAACGCCTGCGCCCCCGCACGATAGACGAATATATCGGGCAGGAGCATCTCGTGGGTAAAAACGGGGTGTTCCGGAAGTTCTTCGAGACGGGCAACGTCCCGTCGTTCATCCTCTGGGGACCTCCGGGCGTGGGCAAGACCACGCTGGCCAAGATCGTCGCCACACAGCTCGAACGCCCGTTCTTCACCCTCTCGGCCGTCACGTCGGGCGTGAAAGACGTGCGCGAGGTGATCGAGTCGGCGCGCAAGCAGCGGTTTTTCGACCAGCGTCCGCCGTTTCTGTTCATCGACGAAATCCACCGCTTCAACAAATCGCAGCAGGATTCGCTGCTGGGGGCCGTCGAGCAGGGCGTCGTCACGCTGATCGGCGCCACGACGGAGAACCCCTCGTTCGAGGTGATCTCGCCGCTGCTGAGCCGCTGCCAGGTCTACATCCTCAAATCGCTCGAGGACAAGGACCTGCAGGTGCTGCTCGACCGCGCCCTGACGACCGACACCGAACTGAAGGAACGCGACATCGAGGTCGCGGAGACCGGCGCGCTGTTCAAATTCTCGGGCGGCGACGCGCGCAAGCTCCTCAACATCCTCGACATCGTCGTCGGGGCCACGGACGGCAAAGTGACGATCTCCGACCAGTACGTCACCGACTGCCTCCAGCAGAACATCGCCCTTTACGACAAGAACGGCGAGCAGCATTACGACGTCATTTCGGCCTTCATCAAGTCGGTCCGGGGCAGCGATCCCAACGCCGCGATCTACTACCTGGCGCGGATGCTGGCCGGGGGCGAAGAGCCGCGGTTCCTGGCCCGGCGGCTGGTGATCCTGGCCTCAGAAGACATCGGACTGGCGAATCCCAACGCCCTGCTGCTGGCCAACGCCTGCTTCGACACGGTACACAAGATCGGCATGCCCGAGGCGCGCATCACGCTGGCCGAGACGACGATCTATCTGGCCACCAGTCCCAAGAGCAATTCGGCCTACATGGCCATCAACAAAGCGATGGGGCTCGTCGAGCACGACACGACGAACCGTCCGGTGCCGCTGCACCTGCGCAACGCCCCGACGAAGCTGATGGACAAGGCAGGTTACGGCAAAGGGTACAAATACGCCCACGACTATGCGGGGCACTTCGCCGAAATGGAGTTCCTGCCGGAATCGCTCTCGGGCACGAAGTTCTACGAGCCCGACACGCAGAACGCCACCGAGGCGAAGATCGCCGAACGCATGGCGCAGCTCTGGAAAGACAAGTACAAATGAAACTTACCGACCATGAAGAAACTCATCTCCCTCTCGCTCGCCACAGCGCTACTGATCGTCGGAACCATCTCTGCTCAAGAAAAAAGCGCCCCTGCCCCCAAGGATAAAGGCTGGTGGGTCGGCGGTCAAGTAGGCTATTGGCATAACGATGGCGAGAATACATATGTCATAACGCCCGAGGTAGGTTACGACTTCAACAGCCGTTGGGCAATAGGCACCTCCATAGGTTGTGCCGGTTTAGACGACCTCGTTGCATTTGAATTCGCTCCCTATGCGCGTTGGAAATATTACCATACCGGGCGGATGACGCTTTTTCTCGACGGAGGTGTGGGCATAGCCTGCGGAGACCTGAACGGATTCCGAGTAGGATTCCAGCCCGGCCTGAGCATAAGAGTTTCCGACCATTTCAGTTTCCTGGCCCACGTAGGATTCCTAGGCTATTGCAATGAATATTACAATGGTGGAGAAGGCAACGGTTTTGGACTGAAATTCTCATCGTCCGACCTGAAGTTCGGCTTTTTCTACACGTTCTGACTCCACCATGAAGCGTATAGGCATCCTGTCAGACACCCACGGCACGTTCGACGAAACGCTGATGAATTTCTTCCGCGACGTCGACGAACTCTGGCACGCGGGCGACATCGGGTCGATCGAGCTGGCCGACCGGATCGCCGCCTTCAAACCGCTCCGGGCCGTCAGCGGGAACGTCGACGGCGGAATGACCCGCCGCGTCTATCCCCAGTTCCTCAGTTTCGAATGCGAGGGCGTCCGGGTGCTGATGACCCACATCGGAGGCTATCCGCGACGCTACGACCCGCGCGCCGTCGCCAAGATCCAGGCCGTGCGTCCGAAGCTCTTCATCGCCGGGCACTCCCATATACTCAAGGTGGCTTACGACCCCGTCTACGACCTGCTGGCCGTCAATCCCGGAGCCGCCGGGGAATACGGGTTCCACAAGGTCCGCACCGCCGTACGGCTGGTGATCGACGGCACGGACATGCGCGACATGGAGGTCGGCGAATGGCCGCGGAAATAGAAAGCAGAATTTCGCCCGGGCCAAAAGAGCCATTTCACCCCGGCTTTTTCAGCTACTTCGTCATCCGAATGCAATTTGTCAATCAAAAAATTCAGGCATTCATTCAAAACGCAATCTATTGACAATAAGCGCGATAAATAAAATACACCGCCAAAACATCCCGCAAAGCGCCCCCGACTATACATATCCGTCCGCCGGAAGCATCTAAAAGAGATCAACACACTGATAAACAGCCAATAGCACAAATGCCGGAGATTGAACCGAAATGTGTTTGAAAAGTACAACAACCTGATAACCAACACATATATAACACAAACTAAACGAAAACGATCCGACAATAATCAGATACGCTTCGTCGTTAGTATAGCGAATTCAATAACGACGACGCAACATGCAACTGAAAATTTCAAAGACGCTGGAGGGCATCATCGCCCGCTCGGCATTCAACACGACGAAGGCGGGAATGACGCACTCGCTCAAGGACTTCTTCACGCTGGAGCTGCTCCGCGAAGAGGGGTCTCTCGCCTACCAACTCTTATCCTCCCGGCTCAAGGACTGGGAGCTTTATCAGGTACGCCTGCGCATCGAACGCGAGATAATCACCGCAAAACCGCAGGAATCCCTCTCGCCGGAGGCTTTCTTCCGGGATTTCACCGAAGAGCTGCTGGCCACGTCCGGAGCGACCCGGAGCGTTTCGACCGCCCATGCGCTGCTGTCCGTCATCAAGGACCGCACGACGGCCGCGTCGCGCGTACTGGAGATGTACCACGTGACGCCGGAGGTCGTCGCCGAAGAACTCCAGAAGTTCTCCGTGGGCGACGATTTCCGCTCCGAGATACAGGTCCACATGCTCGACTTCGGCGAGGAGAACAAGTCCGCCGAAAAGGAATCGGCGCACCTGCTGGACAAATTCGGCGTGAACCTCACGCGGCAGGCCCGCGAAGGCAAGATCGACCCCGTCGTGGGCCGCGAGCAGGAGATCGAGCGCGTGGTGCAGATCCTTTCGCGCCGCAAGAAGAACAATCCGATCCTGATCGGCGAGGCCGGCGTGGGCAAAAGCGCCATCGTCGAGGGGCTGGCGCTGCGCATGGCGCGCGGCGAGGTGCCCTACACCATCGCCGACAAGACGCTCTTCTCGCTCGACGTCTCGTCGCTCGTGGCGGGCACGAAGTTCCGCGGCGAGTTCGAGGAGCGCATGCAGCAGCTGATCGACGAACTGCGCAAGGCCAAGGATACGATCATCTTCATCGACGAGATCCACACCATCGTCGGCGCCGGCTCGACGCAGGGCAGCCTCGACACGGCCAATATCCTCAAACCGGCCCTGGCGCGCGGCGAACTGCAGACCATCGGCGCGACGACGCTCGACGAATACCGCGAGAACATCGAGAGCGACTCGGCGCTGGAACGCCGTTTCCAGAAGGTGGTGATCGAGCCCACGACGCCCGAACAGACGCTCCAGATCCTGCGCAACATCGCTCCCCACTACGAGCGCCACCACAAGGTGCGCTACAGCGAGGAGGCGCTGCAGGCCTGCGTGAACCTCACCGGACGCTACATCACCGACCGCTACTTCCCCGACAAGGCCATCGACGTCATGGACGAGGCCGGATCGCGGGCCCACCTGCAGTCGGCGCGCGAGCCCGAGGAGTTGCAGGCCATGAAGACGGCGCTCTGCGAGGCAAAGCGCGAACGCCGCGAAGCGGTCGAGGCGCTGGTCTACGAAAAAGCCGCATCGGCACGCATGCGCGAGATCGCGCTGCGCTCGAAGCTGGGCGAAACCAGCGCCGAGTGGAAGCGCTCGCTGGAAAACAACCCCGCGGAGATCACCGCGGAGCACATCCAGCAGGTCATCACGGCAATGACGGGCATCCCGGCCGAACGGGTCTCGGGCGGCGAGATGGCCCGCCTGCAACCCCTGCGCGACCACCTCGCCCGGCGCGTCGTGGGGCAGCAGGAGGCCGTGGAGAAGATTTCGCGCACGATCCGGCGTTCGCGCGCGGGTCTGAAAGACGAGAACCGCCCCATCGGGGTCTTCCTCTTCGTGGGTCCCACGGGCGTAGGCAAGACGCTGCTGGCCAAGGAGGTGTCGAAATGGCTGTTCGACGAACACCGCGGACTGATCCGGATCGACATGAGCGAATACGGCGAGAAACACAACGTGGCGCGCCTGATCGGCTCGCCCCCCGGATACGTCGGTTACGGCGAAGGAGGCCAGTTAACGGAGGCCGTGCGTCGTCAGCCCTACGCCGTGGTGCTCTTCGACGAGATCGAGAAGGCCCATCCCGAGGTCTTCAACGCCATGCTGCAGATCTTCGACGAAGGGCACCTCACCGACGGCTCGGGGCGCCGAGTCGACTTCCGCAACACGATCATCATCATGACCTCGAACGTGGGTTCGCGGGCCGTGGTCCAGAAGTCGGTGCAGGTGGGTTACAGCACCACCTCGAAAAGCGCCGCCGCCGACGCGACTCCCCAATGCGAATACCGCAGAGCGCTGGAGCAGACCTTCGCCCCGGAGTTCCTGAACCGCATCGACGACATCATCCTGTTCCGCACGCTGGAGATCGCCGACGTGGAACGCATCATCGAGCTGGAGCTGCAGGGACTGCTCAACCGCACCCGGAAGCTGGGCTACAAGGTGAAGATCACCGACGGAGCCAAACGCCGCCTGGCGGCCATGGGCTACGAATCGCGCTACGGCGTGCGATCGCTCAAGCGGACGCTGATGGACAACGTCGAGGAACCGCTCTCGTCGCTGATCATCGACGGCAAACTCCACGAGGGCGACACCGTGGTCGTGGAATCGGACAAGGCCCACGGCGTGAAGCTGCGCGTGGCCTGAACCGCATCGTGACTCCGCAGGGAGGCCGGACCATATGCCCGGCCTCCCTTTTTCGGCTCCCCCTGCGAACATTTCGGCGGGAAATACGCCTGTTTTTTGTATTTATTGTTAAATTTGCAGAATTCTTCAAACGCCTTTTCGAAACAGACATGCGTCCGATTATCTCGAAGACCCTTGCCGGGGCCTCACTCCTGACAATCTGCGCCGCACTGACGGTGCATTCCGCATCCCCTCCCGCCGACAGCCTGCAGACTGCGCTGGCCGGCGCCCGCACCGCCGCCGAACGGGAACGGATTTTCGTCCAGCTGGCCGATCGCTCTACCGACAGTCTCGCGCTCGCGGCCGGCTATTGGGAGCGGGCGCTCGCCGAAGCCGCCGAAGCCGGCGACGACTACGGCTGCCGCGAGGCACTGGACCGGCTCGTGCAGAAACTGGCGCTCGGGGAGCCCGAACGGGCCCTGCGGTTCGTCCGCCTCGCCGACAGCCTCCTTCCCGAACCCCGTCACGCCCTGTTCCGCACATCGCTCAACGCCTGCTGGCTCTGGAAACAGATGATCGCCGCCAATTCATTCGAAGCGACGGATCACACGCTGGCGAAACTCCGCGAAAAGAAACCGGGCGACCTCACGCCCGAGGAGCTGATCGAACTGGAGTTCCTGACGGGACTTTCGATCGACTACCAGTCGATCGCCGCCGAAGCCTACGGCAACATCCCGCACGCGATCCCCTATGTGGAGGAGGCGCTCCGGAAGCTCGAAAAATACCCGCTCGACGAGCGCGTCCACCTCGAAAAACTCTGCCGCGAAGAGCTCAGCGACCTCTATTCGTACGCCGAAGACCGCCGGGCGGCGGGCGAACTGGAAAAATGCCTCGCCTTGGACCGTGCGTGGACGGCGATGGACACCCGCTTCGACCGGCCCCGCCGCGATACGACGGAATACCCGATGCAGATCTACGGCAAGATGGTCTTCCTGCTCGACCTCATCCCGCGGGAACGGCTCTCAGCATATTACGACCAATGCATGCGGCTGGCCCGCGAGCGGAACGACTGCGAGGAGATTTACCGGACCAGCGCCCGCTATTACCAGTGCACGGGCGACAACGAACGGGCCGCAGCCTATGCGGACTCGGTACTGGCCTATTACGCCCGAACCGGCAAAAAGGCGGACCTCGGCTCCATCTATATGGCCCAGTCGCATATGTACGAAGCTGCCGGCAATTACGAAAAAGCCCTCAAAGCCGTGCGGGAGGGCAACGAATACCGCTATTACAACCGCATGGACGAAGCGCAGCGGAACCTGGCCGAGATGCAGACGCTGCTCAACGTCGACCGGCTCGAACTCGAGAAAGCCCGGCTGGCGGTGCGCAACAAACGCCACCTGCTCGTCGCCGGGGCGGTCGTCCTGCTGCTGTTGGCCGGCTGGGGCGTCTATCTGGCCGTCATGGTCCGGCGGCTGGAGCGTATCCGCAAGCAGCTTACCGCGGCTCATGCGGAGGCCCAGCGCCAGAGCTGCCGCGCCCAGGAGAGCGAGAAAATGAAGACGGCGTTCATCAACTCGATGTGCCACGAGATACGCACGCCCCTGAACGCCATCAACGGTTTTTCGGAACTGCTGCTGACCGAGGAGGAACCCGAAACCCGGCTGCTGTATCAGGAGGAGATCCGGAAAAGCACCGCGGCCCTGACGTCGCTGCTCGAAAACATGCTGGAACTCTCGAAACTCATCAGCGCCGAAGAGCCTCTTCCGCTGGCCGAGACCGACGTCTGTCTGATCTGCGCCGAACGGCTGGAACTCCACAGACAGCTGAGCGCGAATCCCGGCGTGGAATACCGCTTCGAACCGGCGGAGGAAGAGTGCCGGTGCGTCGTGCCGACCAATGCGGCCTACCTGACGCGCGTCCTCGACAACCTGCTGCAGAACGCCGCCAAATTCACCTCCGCAGGGCGCATCGTCCTCGCCTGCCGCGACGACCGGACGAACCGCATGCTGCGTATCAGCGTCAGCGACACGGGCATCGGCATCCCGCCCGAAAAGCGGGAGTGGGTTTTCGAACGCTTCACCAAGGTCGATCCCTTCAAGCCCGGAACGGGCATCGGGCTCTACCTCTGCCGGCTGGTGGTCACCCGCCTGGGCGGCGAGATCGGCGTCTGCCCCGAGTACGAGGGAGGGTGCTGCATCCGCATCAGCCTGCCCTACTGATCCCTCCGCAGGCCTTTCCGCGCCCTTCCGAGGTTTTTCCGGCCCGGGAGGGCGCGTTCGGTTGCAATCCCGCCGGAAATACCTATCTTTGCACCTCAAACCCCAATCGGATGTACAGTTTCGCAAGATACAAAGACCAGTACAAAGCCAACCTGCGGCTGGCGCTGCCCGTGGTGCTCACGCAACTGGGCCAGATCCTGACGCAGTTCGCCGACAACCTCATGGTCGGGCGCTACGGCGGGGACGATCCCACGCCGCTGGCCGCCGTGTCGTTCGGCGGCGCGGTCTTCTTCATCCTCTTCATCGCCGCCATCGGCATCGCGCTCGGCATGACGCCCCTCGTGGGCGAACTCTACGCCCAGGGCGACCGCGAAAAATCGGCGGGCCTGCTGCAGAACGGCATCCTCTTCTACGGACTGCTCGGCCTGGCGATGGCCGTCGTGCAATATGCCGCCATCCCGCTGCTCTACCGCCTCGGCCAGCCCGCCGAAGTGGTCGGCATGGCCATTCCCTACTACAAGATGCTGGTTTACAGCATGCCTTTCATCATGCTGTTCTTCACCTTCAAACAGTTTCTCGAAGGCGTGGGCAACACGAAGGTCGAGATGGCGGTCACGATCGTCGCCAACCTGGCGAACATCGCTTTCAACTGGGTCTTCATCTACGGTCGCTACGGGTTCCCCGAGATGGGCGCCGAAGGGGCGGGCCTCGGCACGCTGATGTCGCGCATCATCGCCCCGATCGGGATGATCGGCTACTTTTACAGCCGCCGCAAATACCGCGTTTACCTCGACGGATTCTCGCCCCGCAACTACTCGTGGTCCACGGTCAAGCGACTGCTGCACATGGGCCTCCCGATTTCGCTGCAGATGTTCCTCGAAGCCTCGGCCTTCGTCGGCACGGGGATCATGATGGGGTGGTTCGACAAGGAGACCATGAGCGCCAACCAGATCGCCACGACCATCGGCAACTGCGCCTTCATGATCGTCATGTCGATCGGCGCGGCCACCACCATCCGCGTATCGCACTGCTACGGCGCGCGCAACATCGGCGAACTGTCGCTGGCGGCCAAGGCGTCGTACCACCTCGTGCTGGCGTGGAACGCCTTCGCGGCCGTCGTCTTCATCACGATGCGCAACGTCATCCCGACGCTCTTCACCACCAACGCCGAGGTGATCGCCATCGCCTCGCAACTGATGGTCTTCGCCGCGCTGTACCAGCTTTCGGACGGCATTCAGAACGTCTCGGTGGGTATCCTGCGGGGCATTCAGGACGTGAAGATCATCATGCCGATCGCCTTCGTGTCGTACTGGCTGCTGAACCTCCCGGTGGGCTACCTCTTCGGCTTCACGATGGGCATGGGCCCCTCAGGGCTCTTCCTGGGCTTCTCGTTCGGGCTCTCGGCCGCCGCCGCGATGATGATCCTGCGCATCCGCCGCAGCATCCGCAAACTCTACGCGGCGAAATAAAATATTTTTCGTATCTTTACGCAAATTATACCCGCCAATGGACACCGAAAAACAACATACAGGCGCCTGCAAACCCGAAGTGGGCCGCGGATGCGCCTTCTGCGACTGCGGCTCGGAACCCGAAGCCAAGCTCTGCGAGGGCTGCTTCAAACTCCACGAGACCCCCTGGCTCGAAGAGTATCCGGTCAACGTACCGACCGACATCGTCGAGGTGCGCTTCAAGAACACCCGCCGCGCTTTTTACCAGAATGTCAACAACCTGCCCCTCAAACGGGGCGACATCGTGGCCGTCGAGGCGTCGCCGGGCCACGACATCGGCGTCGTGTCGCTCACGGGCGACCTCGTGGCGCGGCAGATGCGCCGCACGGGTTTCAACCCCTTCAACGGCGAATACCGGAAAGTCTACCGCAAAGCCAAGCCCTACGACATCGAAAAATGGCAGGAGGCCATCGCACTGGAACACGAGACGATGATCGCCTCGCGCCAGATCGCCGCCGACATGGGTCTGAACATGAAGATCGGCGACGTGGAGTACCAGGGCGACAAGATCAAGGCCATATTCTACTATATCGCCGAC
>CATKXN010000096.1 GCA_949840605.1 uncultured Alistipes sp. | reverse complement strand
GACCAAGAAGCCGTTGAACCGACACCTGACCCCGAGAAAGCCGAGTGGGAGGGATTGGATGTCGTTGTTGCCCAGCGACGCGGCGTCGCCCGGGATTTTCTGCACCAGCCGGAAGCGCATCTGTTTGGCGCCGGCCCCCGGGTCGAAAACCAGGAGCCCGTCGACCGTGGCGGCAAACATCCGGTCGGGACGGTCGTAAAGCAGCCACCGCACGCGCCCCGCCTCATCCGACGGATAATGCGTCATCAGGTTGCCGGCGTGGATGAAGCGGTGCCCGGCAGGGTCTTCCAGCAGGTTGATGCCCCCGCCGTAGGTCGCCACCCAGATACGGCCCGAACCGTCCTCCTCGACGCAGTAGACCTGATCGTCGCTCAGCGACCAGGCGTCGGTGTCGGAGTGCGCGAAGTGCGTGACCCGATAGCCGCCGCCGTCGGGCGTCATGCGGTAGAGGCCCTCGCCCTTGGTGCCGACCCAGATGTTGCCCGAGGAGTCCTCCTTCAGGGCGTAGATCATCCCCGTACCGTGCCGCCCCTGCGACGGGAGCGTGTAAACGGGACGGTTCGCGGCGTCGAAGGCGATCAGCTCGCCGTCGCGCGTGCCGACCCACATCCGGCCCCGGCTGTCGGTCATCAGCGCCCGGATCTCGCCCGAAAGCGGATTCGCGGATTTCGAATCGAGGGTGAAGACCTCGGCGGGCTGGCGCAGGATCACCGCCTTGCGCAGGCCGCGCTCGTGGTAAGTCGAGAGCCACAGCACGTCGTCGCGCACGTCGAAACGCACGACGGCATTGGTCATCTGGCAGTTGGGCTGTTCGGGATCGTTGTAGAAAGGCTCGACTTCGTCGCGCTCGCGGTCGTAGTAGCCGAACCCCCAGTTGTTCATCTTGATCCACAGCAGGCCGCCGCCCTCGGCGATCTTGGTCAGGGTGTCGATGTTGTAGGAGACGGTGTAGGGCTGCTGCTCGAAATGCTTGTAATCGTCCGTCTCGGGATTGTAGCGCGTGATGCCCGTCTCGGCCGAGGTCACCCACACGATGCCGTGGGAGTCGGCGGCGAGGTCGCGGATACGGCGCGGACGCGCCCCTTTGGGATTCAGCCGCGCCAGCCGGTCGCCCGACACGCGGTAGAGCTCCCCCGCACGGCTGCCGGCATAGACCGTCCTGCGCACCGAATCGGCGACGAGGGCCGTGAGCGGAGCGCCGCCGCCCGGCAGGCGGGTGACGGTGCCGTCCCCGCGCCCGGCGCGGACCACTTCGTCCGCCGTGGCGCAGTAGACGCATTCGGCATCGGCCGTGAAGGAGAAGCCCGGGGAAGCGGTCTCGCAGAGCGTGCGGGCCGTCCCGTCCCCCGCGGCGACGCGGTTCAGCCGGCCGCCGGCCGCGGCGATCCAGGCGTCGCCCCCGTCGTCGACATACATCGCCGTGACATCGCCGCCCAGCGCCGGAGCGTCGAAAAAGGCGTCGAGCCGCACGGGCGATGCGTCGCCGGCATCGCTGAAACGCGCCACGCCCAGTCCGGCGACCGCCACCCACGTATTGCCGCGGCCATCGTGCAGGCAGTGCGTCATGCGGTAATGCTGCGAATCGACGCCCCCGACGAGCGACATCACGTCCTCGAACTGTTCGGTATAGCGGTTCAGGCGGTAGACGTGGAAATTATAGGTCGTGAACCAGAGGTGTCCGTTCGAATCCTCGCTCACGGAGATGAAGCGATGGTGCGACAGGGGCGAGAAATCGCCCGGCGCGGTGCTGAAATTCTTGAAGGTGTAACCGTCGAAACGGCTGACGCCGTACCACGTGCAGACCCACACGAAACCGCGCGAATCGGTGTAGATGTCGGCGATGCGGTCGTGGGTCATTCCGTCCAGCGTGGAGTAGGTCTGGAAAAGGCACTGCGGGGGCGTGGTCCTCGGAAACCCTCCGACGGCGACGCCCGACAGCAATATCGTCAATAGCAGTCGTTTCATGGCAAATAAACAATTCCGATCGTTTCAAATATACAAAATAAATCGGAATCCAAACCTATTTTTCAAAGGCCGCAAGCACCTGCCGGGCCTCTTTTTCCGTCAGTCGATGCGACCATCCGACGCGGCTGCGGGGTGCGGCGCCGGGTCCTTCGGAGCCGTATTCGGCATAAAACGAAGTCTTTCGCGCATGCGGTTTCGACCAGTCGTGCCACCCTTCGGGCAGGATATGCGCCCCCATCTCGCAGCCGATAAAGACCGTCTGCGCATGATCGCGCCACGGACGCCCCAGCCAGCAGCGCGCGACACCCTCGGAGGCGGTCAGACGGCAGCCCTCGAAAATCAGTCCGCACGCCTGTCCCCGGCAGGTCGAAGCCGCCGTAACGTAGGAATCGGCCTTCGAACGGATCTCGCAGTTGCGGAACAGCGCCGCGGCCGAACCGAAGATGAAATCCGTCGTGCCCTCGACATAGCAGCCGTCGAAGCGGATGCGGGCATTCTCCGTGACGGTCTCCCCGTCGCGGCTGCCGGCACCGTAGAGGTAGAGCGTATCCTGGTTGCCCAGAAAACGGCAGCCGATGAACCGGAGGCCGGTGCCGAGACACTGCACGGCGACCGCCTGCCCCACTCTCCCGGCGGCGTTTTCAAAGTCAATGTTCCGCACCGTCCATCCGTCGCCGCCGAAATAGACGGTCGAAGAGCCCGAAGTGCCCAGCGGATGTCCGGTAGCGCCGGTCTTCGCGGCGTAATCGTCCCACGTAATTTTCACCGTACCGCACCCCTCGAGCGCCACATACCGTTTGGTAGCCGGAATCACGACCTTTTCGCGGTAGGTGCCCTCGCAGACCAGAATGCGGGTCGTATCGCGGCAGAAGTCGGGGACGGCGGCCACGGCTTCCGTCAGCGAAAAGAAATCCCCCGAGCCGTCCTGCGCCACCACGAAATCGGAGGGTTTCAGCCGGCGGCCCAGTTCGGGAACCAGTTCCGGGAGCCGTGCGGCGATCATCCGCGCCACGGTGCGGGCTCCGCGGACGTTGAGGTGGGTGTCGTCCTCGCGCCCCTCGGGCCAGCGGGGAGAGGTTCCCGGCGCGACCCACATAAAATACGCCTTCGACGCCCCGTCGCCCAGCGACGACACCCATTCGCGGGTCAGTCGCTCGGCATCGATCAGGTCCGCATTCGTTTCGGAAGCCACGCGGCGCACGGCGTCCGCATAGGGACCGTGGGTGTCGTCCAGGACGCCGTCGGTGAACCGGCGGCGCACGACGGGCGTCAGCAGAACCGGCACGGCTCCCCGTCCGCGCGCCTCGGCCACATAACGGCTCAGGTTCGCGGCAAACTGCTCCGGATCGGCGTAGCGGGTCGAATCGGCCTGTTTCCGGTCGTTGTGTCCGAACTGGATAAAGACGTAATCGCCCGGCTGCAATGCGTCGTAGACGCTCTTCCACCGCCCCTCGTCGCGGAACGACTTGGTGGAACGTCCGTTGGAGGCATGGTTGCATACCGTGACCGAGCCGTCGAACAACGGCTGGAACAACTGTCCCCATCCCCGCTCGGTATTCTGTCCGGCGAGTTCCTTGGAGGCGCAGGTCGAATCGCCGATCAGGTAGACATGCAGGTTGCGCCCGCAGGTCGTCCCGGCGGATAACAAACAGAACGCCAGCAGAAAAAAACGACTCATATCAAGCAACGTTTCAGGCGGAGGCTATTCCAGGGCGGTATAACTGCCGCCGGCGGTCTGGGCGGCGGAAATCGCCCGGACCAGGTAATGGAAATAGACCTCGATATTGGGATAGATGCCCTGCGGATCGAGTGTCGCGGCATGGGCGTCGGAAGCGTCGTTCGGATCGAGGCCCAGCAGCGTCTCGTAATAGTCCGGGATGCCGTCGCCGTCGCTGTCGGTCGCGGCGCGCCGTCTCTCCTCGTCGGTGGCGGTGAGTGCGGGCCAGCCGCCGACAGCCGACTGGGAATCGATCAGGCCGCCCGTCGAACCGTTGCCGCCGTCGGGGAAGGTGGGCTTCCCGCTGCGGGCGTCGGTCTCGGCACGCTTGTCCACGGCATCGCGGCAGAGCGAAGCTCCGGCATATTTCAGCACGACGTCGAAGGCATCGGCGGCGCTGTGGGTCGTGGTATGGCAGACCGTCACGCCCCCGGCCTTGATGGACAACGGTGCGGAAAGGCGTCCGGAGGTCTTCGAGGGATCGTCGCCCTGCGGATGGTAATAGACGCCCGACCAGTTGTCGGCATTGATCGCCGAAGCATAGACGCCCGCATGGTAGTTGCCCGACATATAGAGCCGGGGATAGGCCGAGCCCACGTTCGAAGAGGAGTTGTACCAGTAGGCATCGACGAAATAGCCGCGCTCTTTCGACGCCTGTCCGGGCTTGTAATAGTTGTTCACGATGTTGAACGAGCCGTCCTCGCCGCCGTAGGTCGTGTTGCTGCCCCAGTTGTAGATCACGTTGTTGCGGTAATCGACATTTCCGCGGTGGGTCGAAAGGTAGCTGCCGTAGATACCCGGATGGTCGATGCGGGCGTTGCGGCTGTCGTGGTTGGCCAGCAGGTTGTGGTGGAACGAAGCGTTCTTGCCGCCCCAGATACCGCCGTAACCGTGCTCGCCCTTGCCGTGCGCCGATTTGCGCAGGCTCTCGGTCAGCAGACACCACTGCATCGTGAAGTTGCAGTTGGCATAGAACGAGGCGCACTCGTCGATCGACCAGGACATCGAACAGTGGTCGAGAATGATATCCGAGTGATAACGGCCCCAGATCGTGTCCGATCCGTCGGAAAGATTGCCGCCCTTGTTGAGATCGCCCAGGCGGAAACGCAGGTAACGGACGATCACGTTGTCGGCGTCGATCACCACCGTGCCTCCGCTCACGCAGACGCCTCCGCCCGGAGCGGTCTGGCCGGCGACGGTCAGGTTTCCGTTCTTGATGCGCAGGTCGCTCAGCAGCTCGATCGTTCCGGCCACGTCGAAGACCACGATGCGTTTGCCCGAGGCCTCGAGGGCCACACGCAGCGACCCCGCACCCGAATCGTTGAGGTTGGTGACGCGGTATACCCTGCCGCCGCGGCCGCCCGTGGTGAACATGCCGCCGCCCTCGGCGCCCGGAAAGGCGCGCAGCACCCCGTCGTCCTCGTTGGCCAGGGGAAGCCCCAGCTCCGCATCCGGATCGACGGGCGTACCGCCGGCCGTAAAGGAGATCTCCTCGCAGAAAGCGGAATCCTGCCATTCGGCCGAGCCGAGAGGCGCCACGGCGCGTACCCGGAAGCGGTAGGTCACGCCCGGTTCCAGTTCGAAACGCTGCGAAGCGAGACTCGTCGTGGCCGTCTTCACGGGTGCGGCGGCATTGCCCGCATAGAGTTCGAAAGCGAAGCGCACGGCCTCGACCTGCACGGAGAGCGACCAGCGCACGGTGGCCGTCGATCCGGCGAGCGAGAAGGTCACGTCGGGAACGGGAAGGGTCTTCCGCTCGGGAGCCGGCTCGGCGGAATCGCCGCCGCATCCGGCGGCAAGGGCCAGAAAAGCGGGCAGCATATACAGAAACAGATAGCGTATCATGGGATCGGCTATTTAATGACTACATTACGGGCCGCACTTTCGGAAAGGTCCGCATTCTTCCTGTCGATCTGCGCCGAGGAGACCGCAATGCCGCGGTTACGGCTGCCCGTCACGACCAGCGCGCGCTCCAAGCCTTCGGGCGCTACGAAACCTTCGGCACGGAGGTTCCTGACGTTGTTGAGCATCAGCGCAGGCCCCTCCTCGGGAACGATCTGCACGTTGCGCAGCACGACGTCCGAAGATTCGTTGATCCGGGCTCCGGTCCGGGCATAAATATAGGTGTCCTCGACCGTCACGTGCTCCACGTTCATCTCCGGCAGTCCGTTGAAATACATCGCACGCCGGGCGCCGCGGCACCAGACATTGCGGATACGGATGTTGCGGAAAGCGGGCGTGGTCTCGTCGACGGCCTTGGGGGCCAGGTCGGTAGGTTCGGCTTCCGGTCCTGCCGCCAGTGCCTCGGAAGCCGATTTGCCGCCGTAGAAAAGATCGAACAGCAAAGGTTCCTGCAGGATGTCGTTCATGGCGATATCCTCGATCCGGATCTGCTCCACCACCCCGCCGCGGCCGCGCGTGGATTTGAAGCGCAGGCCCACGTCGGTGCCCGAAAAGATGCAGTTCGAGACCTTGACGTTGCGCACGCCGCCCGACATCTCGCTGCCGACGACGAAGCCGCCGTGGCCGTGGAAGACGATGCAGTTGTCGACGAGGATGTTCTCGCACGGGATGCCGCGGTCGCGGCCCGCCTTGTCCTTACCGCTCTTGATGCAGATGCCGTCGTCGCCCACGTCGAAGCGCGAGTTGGTCAGCACGACGTTTTTGCACGACTCGATGTCTATGCCGTCGCTGTTCTGCGCATAGTCGGGGCAGCGGACCGTAATATCGTTGACGATCAGATTGGTGCACATCGCCGGATGGATGTTCCAGCAGGGAGAGTTCTGGAAAGTGACGCCCTCCAGCAGGACGTTCTCGCAGTTGTGGACGGCGACCAGGACCGGACGCAGGAAGTCGCGCATGCGTTCGAAATCGGCGCGCGTCGCGGCCCAGGTCGAAACGTTCTGGTCGGCGCCCGAGGTAGCTCCGAACTTGTAGCTTTCCGAAGGATACCACGTCTTTCCGTCGTCGGAGAGCACGCCGCCGCCCTGCACCAGCTCTTTCCACTGGCGGGGATTGAGCTTGTCCTTCTTGACGGCGCGCCAGGCATCGCCGTTCCCGTCGATCACGCCGCGGCCCGTGACGGCCACGTTCCGGACGCCGCGCGCCGACAGCGGCGACTGGCAGCGCAGGGTGTTGAGCCCCTCGAAGGTGGTTTCGACCAGCGGATAGAGCGACTTGTCGTCGCTGAAGACGATTACGGCATTCTGTCCGACACGGAGTTCGATGTTGTCCTTCAGCACGATGGGCCCCGTGAGCCAGACCCCCTCGGGGACCTCGACACGGCCGCCGCCGCGGGCCGCGAGGGCGTCGATGGCATCGGCGAAGGCCGCCGTATTGAGCGTATGGCCGTCGCCCACGCCGCCGAAATCGGCGACGCTGACCGTCCGGTCGGGAATCGCGGGCCGCGCGACAGGCGGCATTTCGAACGGCTGGTCGCCGGGTGCAGCAGCCGGCCGCGGCGTGCGGGCCCGGCAGTCCGCGGTCGTCGCCAGGATCGCAGCAGCCGCACAGATCGTCACAAGTTTCAGGTTCATAAAAGAGGTAGTTTTATCGTATACTTAAAATTTTCGCCATTTCAGGTATACAAAAGTAAACTGCCTCAATCTATCGGACCGGGATTTTTTGACGCAAACGATGTACTTTTTTTCAAAACTACCGAATCCGCGACACGACGACCGGCGTGCGGGCCGAACGGACCGACTCCATCAGTCCCGCGATACATTCCGTATCGCTGCGGTCGCCGATCCATTCGCTCTTGCGCCAGATCGTGTCGAATACGTAGTCGATGCGTCCGCGGGCATCGGGCGTGAGCTGGAAGAGGTAGCCGGTCCTGTCGTCGATCTGCGAAACCACCTGTTTCCGCGGCACGGCGACGGCCAGTCCGACGTGCTCCTTCTCCCATTTCAGGGTGTCGTTCTCGGGATAGTCCTGCCCGAAGGCGGCGACGGCGTCGTCCTGCCTGCAGACCCGGTTTTCGGCCATCTTCATCACGCCCGTCGTGAAAACGAGCCCTTCGTAATCGCCCTCGATGCGGTTCTCGACCTGCACGTCGCTGTGCCCGGCATAGAGGATATAACGCGAGGTCATGTCGATCTCGCGGCCGCCGTACTTCCAGCCTTCGACCCGCATCTCGACGACCGTGCGGACGGGCCCTTTGGCCAGTATCCGGGCCTCGCGGCGTTTGAAGTCGGCGATGTGGGTCATCTTCTTCTTTTCGGCGTCCCAGCCCTTGAGCGCCCCAACGCCCACCGAACCGAACACCCGCAGGTTGTCGTGCCCGTAACCGGCGGCCAGCTGTTCGTCCGAGGGGTACCACATCGTCTCGGCCAGCTCCAGCCGGGGGCGTTTCTTACCGTAGGTGTCGATGGTCTGCTTGTTGTCGAAATAGATGCGGTAGGCCGCGTATTCCGACTCGAAAGCCGGACCGTGGTGGTGGAGTTTATGGTACATGTCGTTCTTCGCCGAGGAGACCGTATCCGCCGCCCGCAGGCTCTTGTCCGGGTTTTTCAGCCACATCTGGGCATGGACACGGCTTTTGAACACCCGCTTGTCGGGCGCCGAGGAGTAGACCACCTGGAAATCCTGCTGTCCGGAGATATGGGCGACGAAGACCAGTTCGCCCAGCCGTTCATCCAGCTGGGAGGGAATCCGGTGCGCGCCTCCGACCGACACTTCGGCGCTTCGGGCCCACTCGGGCACATCGCGGATGACGACCGGGCATTCGGGGCGCGAACCCGCGACCGTCACGCGGTAACTGCATTTCCGGGTCTTGGCGCTCAGGGTGCAGACGGCAGCGAGGGCCAATAAAAGAATGAGAATTCGTTTCATGCCATTTCTGTTTTCCGGGGCGAACGAGGTTCAGGGCCCATCCGGAGATTTGAGGCAAATATATAAATTTTGGCCGCAATTCTTTGTATTTACCCAAAAAGATTCTATATTTGCACACCCTTTCGGAGATAACAGCCGGAAGGCGTGCCCGGAGAGGTGGGTGAGTGGCTGAAACCACCGGTTTGCTAAACCGACGTACGGGGCAACCTGTACCACGAGTTCGAATCTCGTCCTCTCCGCCAACCAACCAATAGAATCCGCTGTAAGTCAATAGCTTACGGCGGATTTTATTTTGCACGCATACAAAAACACATACAAATTGCGGTGAAATCCATACACCATACAAAAGCATCAGTATCACAGAAAATCAAAAGGAGGGAAGATAATATTACGAGTTTTCATAGAAGATAATAAAATATCCTGACTAAAGATGTATCCAAAACGGTAACTACTTTTACATTGACCCCATTGTTTGAAATTTGCATCGGGTCGGCTAAGATAGCATCTTTCGACACCTCCAAGTGCCATTTTTAGGTGCCGATTGGCTGATTTTAACAATCTCTATTAAAAGACTGGGGTGCGGATGGTAGATATTCTTTGAATGAGGAAGTTGCACGCTACTTTTGCAGCGTCGACGCAATAATCACCCGGCTTCAGGTATCGGAAGCCACAACACTTCCTATCAATCCAATGAATATATCAGACCTCTTACAAAAGCCCTTGTGGCAAATGACCGGCGAGGAATTCATGTTTCTCTCCCAAAGCGCCTCACGAAATGATGAGGCCAAAAATCAGGACACACCGCCTCGGTCAAACTCTGAGAAAAAATATGTATATGGTATTGACGGCATCGCTGAAATATTTGGATGCAGTCGTCCCACAGCCTCCCGCATCAAAAAGAGCGGTAGGATTAATGCCGCAATCCGACAGATCGGGCGCAAGATAGTGGTGGATGCCGAACTGGCCCTTTCTCTTGTAGGGCAGAATAAGGAGGCCCGCAGATGGACACGATGAAAGACCAACTCGGCGGCTTCATAGCCGAGGCAGAGAGCGGGACCAAATGTCAAGTGGCAGACCCAGCGAAAATGCGTTATGAGAAGATGTGCAATGAAGCGCAGCTCGACATCGACAAGGAGGTACTGCCTCCGCCGGTTGCCATTTATATAGGTGTTTCTCCTGCTTGCACTTTCGGCAATTTCAGTGCCTCGATCAGCAAGCCAAAGGGCAAGAAGACCTTCAATGTATCGGCGATGACAGCAGCGGCGATGACTAATTCCACAATCCTTAACTATCGTGGCAATATGCCTCTGAACCAGAACGGCATACTCTATTTCGACACCGAACAAAGCACCTATCATGCTTTCCGTGTTTTCAAGCGTATTGCCACCTTGACCCGCAAAAGCAATCAGGAAATCAACGAGAGGATAAAGTATTTCGCGCTTCGCAAATATTCGGTCGAAGACCGCATCGGTATGATTGACCATAAGATTCGGAATACACCGGCTGTCGGTCTGGTAATAATCGACGGCATCCGCGACCTGATGCTTGACATCAACAATCCGCGCGAAGCCACTCTTATAGTCAACCACCTGATGAATTGGACGGAGGAATTCAATCTTCATCTCCACACCGTCATCCACCAGAACAAGGGTGATGTGAACGCGCGAGGACACATCGGAACCGAAATCAACAACAAGTCAGAGACAGTGCTCCGTGTCGAGAAGGATAAGAACGAAGATTCGGTAAGCACTGTCGAGGCAGTCTATATCCGTGATATTTCTTTCCCTCCATTTGCCTTTAGGATTAACGACGAGGCGTTGCCCGAACTCATCAAGGACTATGTGCCGACACCCGAAGCCAAAGGCAACGAGGCTTGGGATCCGTACCACGACATATCCGAGGATACACACCGCAGCGCTCTTGATTCGGCGTTTCCGAATCCCGGCACATTGCTTCGTCATGGAGAACTCTTGGATGCGCTCCGTGACGCATACGCAGACGAGGACATCGAACTTAGTGACTACAAGCTCAAGATTCTGATAACTTTTCTGAAGAACAAACGGATGATTGAGCAAGTGGACAAGGGCAAGAAGAAGGGAAATCCGTACCACTACCTTCAGGATTTCTACTATTGAAAAGTTAGTTGGATGA
>CATKXN010000095.1 GCA_949840605.1 uncultured Alistipes sp. | reverse complement strand
GCGGCGCCCGAATCGCCCGCCGCACAGCGTGCCGCCGCGAAGGAGTATCTGCAGATTGTGGAGTGGGCCGCCGCCGACGTCGATCCCGATCCCGCACAGCTCGGCCTGCAGGGTTCGCCCACGAAGGTCAAGAAGATCGAGAACGTGGTCTTCGCCGCCAAGGAGGCCAAGAAGCTCACGGCCGCCGACGAGGATATCAATTCACTGATGGTTGAACTTATTGCGAGCCACACGCTCGGTTAATACGCTTCGGAGATGAACAATATATTCGTATATATCGAGATGGAGGGCGGCAAGGTCGCCGACGTGAGTCTCGAACTGCTGACCAAGGGCCGCGAGCTGGCCGATCGTCTCGGGGTGAAACTCGAGGCCGTCGTGCTGGGCCATGAACTCGCGGGCCTCGAAAAGGAACTGGCCCGCTACGGCGCCGACACGGTGTGGACGGCCGACGACGAACTCTTCGCCCCGTTCCGCACGCTGCCCCACACGGCCGTGCTGTGCGGGCTGATCGAACAGGAGAAACCCCAGATCGCGCTCTTCGGCGCTACGCCCGTGGGCCGCGACTTCGCACCCCGCGTGTCGTCGGCGCTGCACAGCGGTCTGACGGCCGACTGCACGCAGCTGGAGATCGGCGACCACAAGGACCCCAAGACGGGCAGGGAGTACAAGGACCTGCTGTACCAGATCCGTCCCGCCTTCGGCGGCAACATCATCGCCACGATCGTCAACCCCGACCACCGTCCCCAGATGGCGACGGTCCGCGAGGGCGTGATGCGCAAGGAGTTCGCCCCGACGCCGGGCGCCGGCGAGGTGAAGCCGATCGACTGGAAGAAATTCGTCAAGGACACGGACCTCGCGGTGAAGATCGTCGACCGCCAGATCGAGGAGCGCAAGATCGACATCAAGGGCGCCGGCATTCTCGTCGCCGGCGGCTACGGCATGGGTTCGAAAGAGAACTTCAAGCTGGTGCACGAACTGGCCGACGTATTGGGCGGAGAAGTGGGCGCCAGCCGCGCCGCCGTCGACGCGGGATTCACGGAGCATGCGCGTCAGGTGGGCCAGACGGGCGTCACGGTGCGTCCGAAACTCTACATCGCCTGCGGTATTTCGGGTCAGATCCAGCATACGGCCGGCATGGACCAGTCGTCGATGGTGATCTCGATCAACACCGATCCCGAGGCTCCGATCAACAAGATCGCCGACTACGCCATCACGGGCGATGTCAACGAGATTATCCCGAAGATGATCAAGTACTACAAACAAAATTCGAAGTAATTTTTGTTTCAACGGTTAAATTCGGCACTTCCCTCGCCGGCTTCGACAGTCACATACGTCGGTATGCTCCTGTCTTGCCGCCTTCACGAAGTCCCGAATTTATTCCGCTGAAATCAAAAACATAAAAGAAGACAAATGGCTAATTTCTTTTCAGATAACAAGGATTTGCAGTTCCACCTCCAGCATCCGCTGATGCGCAAGATCGTGGAGCTGAAGGAGCGCGGTTTTGCCGAGAAAGACCTCTACGACTATGCGCCGCAGGATTTCGACGACGCTATGGACTCCTACCGCCGCGTGCTGGAGATCGCCGGCGAGGTCTGCGGCGAGGTGATCGCCCCCAACGCCGACGGGGTGGACCACGAGGGTCCGCGCGTGGTCGACGACCACGTGGAGTATGCTTCGGGTACGGTCGAGAACATGAAGGCCGTCGTCGATGCGGGTCTGAGCGGTATGACCCTTCCCCGCAAGTACGACGGACTGAACTTCCCGCTGATCTGCTTCGTGATGGCCAACGAGATGGTCGCACGCGCCGACGCCAGCTTCGAGAATATCTGGGGGCTGCAGGACTGCGCCGAGACGCTCAATGAGTTCGCTTCCGAAGAGATCAAACAGAAATACCTGCCGTGGGTTTCGGCGGGCGCGACGTGCGCCATGGACCTCACGGAGCCGGACGCCGGTTCGGACCTCGGAGCCGTGATGCTCAAAGCCACGTGGTCGGAGGAGAAGCAGACGTGGCTGCTGAACGGCGTGAAACGTTTCATCACCAACGGCGACGGCGAGGTATCGCTCGTGCTGGCGCGTACCGAAGAGGGTACGACCGACGCCCGCGGCCTCTCGATGCTGGTCTATGACAAGCGCGACGGCGGCGTGAAGGTGCGCCGTATCGAGAACAAACTCGGCATCAAGGGATCGCCGACGTGCGAACTGGTCTTCACGAACGCTCCGGCGCAGCTGGTCGGCGACCGGAAGATGGGTCTTATCAAATACGTGATGTCGCTGATGAACGCCGCCCGTCTGGGCATCGGCGCCCAGTCGGTGGGCACCTGCGAGGCTGCCTACCGCGAAGCGCTGAAATATGCCCGCGAGCGCGCCCAGTTCGGAAAGCCGATCATCCAGTTCGCCGCCGTGTCGGAGATGCTGTCGAACATGAAGGCCAAGGTGCAGGGCGCGCGTGCGCTGCTGTATGAAACGGCGCGTTTCGTCGAGGTCTACAAGCAGTACGGCCATATCGCTCACGAACGTTCGCTCGAAGCGGAGGAGCGCCAGGAGATGAAGTTCTACAACCGTCTCGCCGACGGTTTCACCCCGCTGGTGAAACTCTTCTCGTCGGAATACGCGAACCAGCTGGCCTACGACGCCATCCAGATTCACGGCGGCTCGGGCTTCATGAAGGACTATCCCTGCGAGCGCATCTACCGCGACGCCCGCATCATGAACATCTACGAAGGCACGTCGCAGCTGCAGGTCGTGGCGGCGATCAACGCCGTGACGAAAGGC
Organism: uncultured Alistipes sp.; assembly: GCA_949840605.1. Next base: position 8,025 of record CATKXN010000095.1, on the reverse strand, counting down.
ACGTTCATGGAGCAGATCGAACGCTATGCCGCCGAGAGCTATTCAGAGGCGATGTGCCCCGTGGTCACGAAGCTCAAGGAGCTGACCGTGAAGTTCTCGGAGATGCAGTCCCGCGTCGAGGCCGGGGACAAGGAGGTCTGCGGATTCAAGGATTTCCATGCCCGCCGCCTGGTGGAGACCGCCGGACACATCATCATCACCTACCTGCTGGCCCGTCAGGCCGGCGAAGTGGAGGAGTACGCCGCTTCGGCGCGCATCTTCTGCAAGCTCGCCGAGGCGAAGATCGCGGAGGCCTATACCTATGTGATGAACTCCACGCCGGAGGACGTCGCGCTGTTCAAGGCCGTCGAGCAGGAGGACTAAACTGCGGATGCGAATCCGTCTACCGGGAGGGCTTTCGAAAAAAGTCCTCCCGTTTTTTTTGCAGCGCGGTTTTTGCTGTATGTACGGCTGTAAACCCTTAAACCGGAAAATTATGATCAAGAAATTGCTGATGGCGGCCGTTGTTCTGGCAATGGCCGTGCCTGCTGCGGCCCAGGGATCGCGCCGCAGCGAGATTTCCGTCTCCTACGGTCTCGCTCCCGTGACGGACTGGATCGACGCGTACAGCGACCTGCTGACCGCTTCGGGCTCCGATACGGATCTCACGGGGTGGGGCGCCGTCACCGTGGGTTACAGTTTCCGGGTGATCGGCAGTCTGCGCGTCGGGGCGCAGGTCGCCTATTCGTCGAACACACAGGAGATCAGGGGCGCCGGTTCGGATATCAGGAACCGCTACTGGACTCTGATGCCCAACGTAAAATGGAACTGGCTCAACCTGAAGATCGTGTCGTTCTATACGCGGGTCGGTGCGGGGGTGTCGTTCGCCAAGGCCGAGGTCGGAGGGCAGAACGACAAATCCACGTTGTTCGCCTTCCAGGTGTCGCCCGTGGGCGTCGAGGTCGGGGGCCGCATCGCGGCCTATGCCGAAGCCGGTATCGGCACTTCGGGATGCCTGCTGGTGGGTGGGCGCTACCGCTTCTGAGCGTCCTGAAACACGGAACAAAGGTCTGCATCCCCGGGGATGCAGGCCTTTTTTGTTTGCCGTAAGTTTGGCATTCCAGCCACGGACGGCCCGCGGACGCTGCAGCCTCATTTTTTATCTCCCTATGATATAAACTGTTGAACCTCAGAAAAAAAGTTCATCCATTTCTGGCAGTTCATTTGTACGAACGTGCCATAACCGCGCCTTTAGGGTACGTTCCATTCAGGGCGGACGCCGGTACAGGTTCACGTTCGTCCGGTCGTTTTTCGGGACAATAAAAAGATAGGGAAATGAACAAATTCTGTTTCGTGCTGGCCATCCTGCTGGCATCGGTAAATGCGTCTCGAGCCCAGAAATGGGCCGTCAAGAGCAACCTGCTCTACGATGCCACGGCCACGATCAACCTGGGTGCCGAGGCTGCCCTCGGCCGTCAGGTCACGCTCGACGTGTCGGGCAATTACAATCCCTGGAAGTTCGGCGACGCCCGGTGGAAACACTGGCTCATACAGCCCGAAGTGCGTTACTGGCTGTGCGAGAGTTTCAACGGTCACTTTTTCGGACTGCACGCCCACTACGCCGAATACAATGCGGGAGGGATCGGTTTCAGCACCGATTTCCGACATAACCGGTATCAGGGCCATCTCTACGGTGCGGGTTTGTCCTACGGCTATCAGTGGCTGATCGGCAGGCGCTGGAACCTCGAAGCCACGGTCGGCGTCGGTTATGCGCGTCTCTGGGACCGGAAATATCCGATCGCCGAGTGCGGCGAGGTGATCCGGACCCGCTCGCACAACTATTTCGGACCTACCAAAATCGGCCTGACACTCATCTTTATCATCAAATAACGCCGCAGGACATGAAATACAATACACCTTGCCGCATGGCCGGCCTGCTTGCCGCCTGCCTGATTTTAACCGCTGCCGCGTATGGCGGGAACGGTTCCCCGGCCGCCCGCCGGGACGGCGATCGTCTGTGCGTGAAGTTGGCGATCGTCCCCGGGATCGAAATCCCGGCCAACGGCCGGCTGACCGTAACGCCGGTCGTCACCGACGGCCAGCGCCGGATGCAGCTGGCGCCCGTCGTTTTCACGGGACGCATCCGGGAGAAAGTCGATGAACGCCGGGAACGGCTTTACGGCATCCCGGCCGTTTCCGAGGGCGTTTACAGCAACACGGTCATCCGCCGGGGGCGGAAAAATCCGTCGGAAAATGCGGTCCTCTTCGAAGGCGAGCTCCCTTACGAGCCGTGGATGGCGGGCGGACGGGTCGTTCTTTACCGCGATCTGTCGGGATGCGCCGGACGCAGGACTGCTCTTCCGCCGCTGATCGCCGCCGAAATTGCCGTTCCGGTTCAGCCGCGGCTGTCGTTCCTCGTTCCCGCGGACGAGCCCAAACGGCGCAGCGAACAGATCACCGCCGTCGTGCATTTTCCGCAGGGCCGTTCGGTGCTGCTGCGTGGCTTCGCCGACAACCGCCGCCAGTTGGCGCGCATCGACAGCCTCACCGCACGGCTGCTGGGCAACGACAGTCTTACGGTGGAGACCGTTTACCTGAAAGGCTACGCTTCGCCCGAGGATACCTATGCGTTCAACACGCGGCTTTCCGCGAACCGCGTGCGGTCGATCCGCGCTTATCTGCAGGAGACTTTCGGTCTGGACACGGCGGAATTCGTCACCGCGACCGAGCCGGAAGACTGGGACAGCCTGCGGCGGTGGGTCGTCGTCTCCGACCTGCCTGCAAGGGACGAGGTGCTGGCCGTGGTCGACACGGTGCCGGACCCCGACGCCCGCGATGCCGTGATATGGAAAATTGACGGCGGCAAGACCTATCTCAAGCTGCTGCACGAAGTCTATCCGCAGCTGCGGCGTGTGGATTACCGCATCGCGTATGTACTGCCTTCGTTCACCGCGGCGCAATGCCGCGAACTGATCGGCTCGCGTCCCGAATGGCTGAGCCTCGGCGAAATGTGCCGGCTGGCGGAATCCTATCCCCTCGATTCGCCCGAAAGGGCCTATGTGTGCGCGGTCGCGCTGGAGTATTACCCCGACGATCCCTGTGCCTGCAACAACATGGCGGTGCTGGCCCTGCGGCGTGGCGACGTACAGACGGCACGCCGGTGTCTGGCCCGCTGTGCCGGGGACCGCGGCGTGCTGAACAGCCTCGGCATCCTGTGCCTGATCGACGGCGATACGCGGAAAGCGCAGCACTGCTTCTCGCTCGCCGCAGAAGACGGCTCTCCGGAGGCGGCGTACAATCTGGCCCATTTTTCCGAACTGAGCTGCCAATGGTAACACAGTCGCTTATTCCGTATAATCAATAATATCAAAATCATGAAAAAAATCTACAATCTGCTCGTACTGGCGGCTTTCGCCGTCATCGCGGGTGCGTGCACCAACGACGAAGAAAAAACGGACAAGGCCGCCCCTGCGGACGGAAACCTTCAATTCATCACCCGGGCGCCCCGGTCGGCATCGGGCCGCGGTCCGGTTTACGGTATCGGCGATTACCGCATCCTGGCGTTCAAGAACAACGGTTCGGGCTACGTCTATGTGCAGGACATTCCGCTCGGCGGCATGAATTTCGACGGTTCGGCGTTCTCCGGCACGGTGCAGCTTCCCGCCGGCGACTACAAGTTTCTGCCCTCCTGCGGGCTGACGGCGCCGGGCAACTACACGTGGCCCGAGCTTTCCGGCGCGACTCTCTCCGACGCGCTCTGTCTGACCCACACCGGGGAGGATTTCCCGGCGGCGTTCATGCTCAACGTACCGCTCGATGCGGTTTCCTCCTACATCGTGTCGCTCGACGGTCCGAAACAGACGGTGAATGCCACGCTCCGGCGTGCCGTATCGCGCGTGGATGTGCTCTTTATCCGCGCCGATAAAAACGCTGCGACGGGCGCCTATGCCGAAAAGCCGGGCGACGATGTGTTCGGTCCCGAGAAACTGGCCGGGGTGAAACTCTCGTATACCGGAGCCAACAGCCGGCTGGGGCTCTCGGGCGTGAAGGCCGAAGGGCTTTTCGACGTGTCGCACACCATCGCCGCACCGGCGGAAGCGGTGACGATGGGTACGGGCCCCTCGACGGTCGTGGGTGTCGGCAAATACGATTTCGAGAACGTACAGCCTGCCGACATCATCTCCGGCTCGGCGCATCTGAGAGGCACCTGCCTGATTCCCAATGCGGACAATACGCCCTCGGCCGGATTTACGATGCAGCTCACCTCGGGCGAGGGTTCGACGCGCACCATCGCCCTGGCGGATAAGATTCCCGTCGAGCGCAACAAGGCGACGCTGATCCGGATTTATGTGTTGGGCGACAACGTCTTCACCACGGGCGTCGAATTCGCGGTCGAGGTCGACACCGTCTGGGACGGATCGAACTTCGTGGACGGGGAGATCGACTGACGAAAACGACCGGGCCATGAAACAGCGCAAACATACGATGCTTGTCCTGGCCGCCGTCCTCTGTGCGGCCTGCTCGGAACCGGAGCCGGCAGCTACCGATCCGGTTCCGGGAACGGCGCGCGTTACGCTGCGGCGCGAGGGGGCGCCGGGGACGGCGGTTTACGCTTTCCGCCGGCAGGGCGACCGCTTCCTTTTCGACACGCTTTTCCGGGAGGGATGGAGCCCCGAAGGCACGCTGTCGGTACGGATGCCGAACGGACAGTACAAATTTCTGTTCGCGGCCGGAGCGGGCGACCGGCTCGTGCCGGAACCCGATCCGATGAACCGGCAGACGGCCTGGGAAGAGGTGTCCTTCGCCCTGCGCGAGGATGCCGGGACGCCCGGGACCTGTCTCCCGGCCGACGAACTGTTCCTGCAGTATCCCCCTTCGGACGCCGATGCGGTCTATACGGTCGGCGGTGCGGACCTGAACGTCGCGGCGACGCTCCGGCGTGCCGTCTGCCGGATCGAAGTCTCCGTCCGGCGCGGTTATCACGACGGCCGGCAATACGTGGAGGTGCCCTATGCGGAACCGCACTCCGTGCTCGACGAGGTCGACCGCATCGAACTCACGGCCGGACAAACGGGCCTGCGCGTCAATCCGGCCGGCGGCAGCGGAACGGCAGCGGTTGCGGCGACGCTCGCGGCGGCGGATTATGCGGAACTCACCGACGGGGGATTCGTCCGGCTCGAAGGTCCTTTCGTCATTCCGCCCGCCGACGGCGGGGAGGTGACCCTCGACCTGAAGGTCGTCCCTGCGGAAGGCGCCTCCATCCGACCGGCGGAGCTGCACCTGACGGGCCGGGCGGAACGCAACAAACGGCTCGATATCACGCTTTGGATCACCTCGGGATATCCCGTCGTGGGGGTCGAAATACGAACCGCCCCGATCGAACGGGAGCAGGAGGGGGATGCGGGCATATGGGAATAAAACAACGATCGCGATGAAAAGAAATATGCTATATCGAATCTGCGGAGCGTTGCTTTCGCTCTCGTTTCTGGCGGCGTGCGGGCTGGAGGCGCAGGAAGAGTGCCTGTCCTGCGCCGGCAACAAACTCCTCCGGGCCGAACTGCTCCTGGCGGGCACGCTTCCCGCAACGGGGCTCGAAACCCCGCTCTACATTTTCCGCCGGGCGGCGGGAACGCACGACGGATATCTCTTCGACCGCAGTTACACTTCGGTCGCCGACGGTGAGACGCTCAAATTTCCGCTCGCCGAGCTGAGGAGTTCCGACTACCGTTTTCTGATGGTCGCCCAGCCCGGCGGCGCGGAGTGGCTTTCGCTGGGCACGGCGGCCGGTACGCCGTTCGCTCCGGGAGTCGCCTGGGAGGACCTGCGGCTGGAATGCGCTGCGGGCGCCGCCGCGGAGGACGGATACAGCGGGTTTACCGACCTGAGCGGTGAAGCCCTCCTGCGCGACGGGAGCATCCGCCTCACGCTGACGCGCATCGCCGGACAGATGCTTTTCGACATTTTCCGCACGGGAGGTTCGCTTTCGCAGCCTGAGAGCGTCGTGTCGCCTGATGTGGAGTCGGTGATCGACCGGGTCGCCCGGATCGACGTCACCTATGAGAATCCGACGACGGCGCTGCGTTTCGACGGGGACGGGACGCTCGTGCCCGCAGCCTATGCGCCGGAACCGCTGACGCGGACCATCCTGCCGCGCGCGGCGGATTTCCGGGTCACACTCCCCCAGGAGGACATGGGGCTGGGGGTCTGCGATGACGCCCTGCGCGGCAGTCTGCGCATGGAGGGGGCCTATCTGCTGCCCTCCGACTCGAAGCTCCGCGTAAGACTGCTCTTCACCTACTACGATACGACCCCCGCCTGCGGCATCGATCACACGGAGGCCCATTCGCCGGAATGCTTCCCGCAACGGCAGGTGGCGCTATCCCTTCCGGCGGCCGATGCCGCCGCGGGACTGCCGGTGGCCGCGGACTGCTACACGGTCAACCGGGCGGGCCTGCGCTGCGACCGGATCATCGACATCCCGGTCGGAGGAGGCATCGAGACGAATTTCGACTGGCTGTGAAACGGTAAAAACGAACGGTTATGAAAAAACTTTCAATCCTGTTGGCATGGGCGGCTTTCCTGGCGGGCGGTTGTTCGGACGGAGCGTCCGACGGACAGCCGTCGCCGGACGGCGAACCGCGTGTCGAAGTCGGTTTCCGGCTGGAAGCCGTCGATACCGACGCCTCGATAGAACCCATGACGCGCGTCACCTCGTACAAGGAGTGGTTCGCCAACGCCTGCCGCCTGCTGATCCTGAAAAAAGCGGACACCCGCTGGATCGTGGATGCGACGCAGACCGTGCTGCTCGACGCGACGTCGTCATCGTGGACCGAACTGAAACTCTCCGCCCTGCCGCCCTGCACGTTCGGACTGGAGCTCCGGCCGGGCGACTACCGGATCGTCGCAGTCCTCAACTACCAGTCGGGCGACTGGAACCCGGAACTGGTTCCCGGCAGGGTGGTGGCCGACGAGGCCGACGCCTCGCTGCGCACGCCGCCGATGATTACCTATCGGTTTTCGACGCACTGGATGAACAACGGTTTCCGGCAGCTGAACCGCGAAGTGTTCGTCGCCGTCGCCGATTTCACGGTTCCCAAGAGCGGGGACCTGCACTCGGAGGGCGTACCGGCGGTGACGCTGCGGGCCGAGCGTCGCGTGGCGAAATTCCGCGTACTGCTCAAGGATATGCGCTCGACCGGCAACAAACTTTCGTTCCGGGATACGGAGCATACCGTGCGCATGCGCTTCACGTCGAAAACGACCCCTTTCGCCGAAGGGATCGATGCCCTCGGAGGAATGTATTACGGCGACGCCGGACTTTACGACCTGCCGTGGTGTGCGTCGACGACCGGAATGTTCCACGCTTCGGGGGCGAATACGTATCAGATGTCCCAGACCAATTCGACGGTCTTTTCCCCATTCCTTTTCGCCGGGCCGGAGGAGGAGATACCTTTCGAGATCGCGGATATTCGTATTTCGGGCCAAAGCGGTTCGGATGGGGTTTCCTACAAGACGGATGCGGTTTTCACCCGCACGCTGGCCTGCAGCAGCATCTGCGGCATCGTTTTCGAAGCCACCCTGATCCACGACGACTCCGCCCTGCAGCCCCTGGTCGACATCGTCGAGTCGACGGACGGCAAGGGCGATCCCGAAGACGCGGCGGCGCTCTTCGGCCCTTTTTACGAGTGGAACGCCGAATCCTATTAAAAACACGAAGCTATGAGAAATTTGTCCTACATACCGTTTGCGTTTCTGTGCCTGCTGTCGGCGGCCTCCTGCATCGAGGAGAAGCTCGATGCCTGCCCGCCCGAGGGAGGCAGCGTCACCGTCGCGCTCCGGGTAGAAAAATTCCGGACCCGGCCGCCTTACCGGCCTTCGGATCTGGAGCCGGACTTCGCCGCCCGCATCCATTCGCTCGACTACCTGCTCTATGCCGACGGCCGGCTGATCGGACAGGGACGTGCGGAAGACCTCGGCACCGCCGACGGCGGCAGTTATCTGTTCCGGTGCGGCACGCTTCCGTTCGGAGCCTACCGGCTGGCGTTC
>CATKXN010000094.1 GCA_949840605.1 uncultured Alistipes sp. | reverse complement strand
CCGAGGTGCGCAGCGCCCGCGAGAGGTGCTCCGGGGCGGCTCCCTCGCGGCCTTCGGTCGCCATCCGACGGATCGCGGCGTTGGCGGGGAACACCTCGGCCCACGCGCGGTCGTAGGGCATCAGCTCGGCCTTTTCCCGGAAGCGGTTGTCGCTGAACAGCGGGGTCGTGTAGTCCGGGAACGAGCAGTCGATATAGGCGTCGATCATCCGCTCGACCGTGGCGAGGTACTCCGCGGGGAAATCGCCCCGGTAGCCGTTGGCGTCCATCATCCGCAGCGCCTTGAAGAAGATGTCGATCGACTCGTGGTGGTAGTGCAGGTCCAGTTCGTACTGCATGCCGTCGTCGTAGACCTGTTCGCCGATCTCGCGGTTGAGGATTTCTACGCCCGTCGCGCGCCAGCGGGCTGCGTCGCGGAACTCCGGGAAGAAGACCCCGGCGAAGACGAGCCGCTGGGCCTGGAACAGCAGGTGGTTGCCCTTGGCCGAGAAATGGCGCGTGATATGCTCCGCGTGGCGGTGGTAGTTTTCGAGAAAATGCAGGAGGAAACCGGCGTCGAACGCTTCGGCGGGCAGGAAATAGAGGAACTGGTGGATCTGAAACTCCAGCCGGTCGCTCACTTCGAGGGGCCGCCAGGCGAAATAGACGTTCTCGGCCTGCGTCCAGTTTCGGGCCTTGCCCTCGTCATACGCCGTGAGGGGATTCTTGCGCATCCAGTCGAGGTATTCGGCGCACCACTCCGCGGCGTAGCGTTCGTCGCCCGAGAGACGGTAGGCCTTGCCCATCGGCACCCACCACTTCATGCGGTGGAGCTGCCAGCGCAGCTCGTTGTCCTTCACGGGCCAGTATTCCCAGTCGATGTCGTCGCCGTAGAAGTAGGAGGGCTGGTAGCCCTGATGGACGAAAAAGCGGTGCGCCATCGCCTCGTCGGCCCAGCGTTGTTCGTCGGGGGTGATCGCGATGTCGGTAAGGCCGACCTCGGGGCAGACGACGCCCGTGCGGCAGCGGTAGTAGTCGAGCAGGGCTTCGGCGGCAGTCGCGTCGTCGCCTGCGGCATGCAGTTCGGCGACGCGTTCCAGCCCGGGGCGTGCGAGGTCCAGCAGTGCGAAGAGCGAGGTGTCGGCCTGAGCCCGCAGCAGGGAGGGCAGGAGGGCCGGCAGAAGTGCGATTAACAGTTTTACAGGTTTCATGGTATGGTTTCAGACGATACAAAGATAGGGCAATCTCCCGGGACCTTTTATTAATAATGACCAATCCTTTCCCGAATTTCTGCAAAGGGGTTTCAGTTTTGTGCAGTCCGATGCCGGATTTGTCGAATGGCGGCCTTCGAATGGGCCTTCGGCGCGGTTTTAGGACAATTTTAAGACCCGATTCTACAAAATCGAAAGCCTTTTGCACACGATTGGCGTTTTCGGGGACAATCTCCGGGGCTTTTGTTGCGGCGTTGCGCTACTTTTGCCAAAGATGAACTTCGGCTCAGACAGGCGGCGTCTCGGCATAGTCCGGGTAAATCCCGGCTCTGCTTTCGGCTTGCACTGTCTTGGCAATACCTGAAAAACCGACTTATGACCGACTTGAACCCCGTTGCGCTGGCCGCATCGCTCGCCGCCCTGACTGCGTCCGCCGATGCCGCCGCCGCTCCCAAACCCAAAACCGCCGCCGGGAAGCGTCCCGGCAACGTCGTCATCAGGACCGACCAGCAGACCGCCGGAGCCATGTCGTGCGCCGGCAATCCGTGGGTCCGGACCCCGGCGATGGATGCGCTGGCAGCCGACGGCGTGCATTTCACGCGCGCCTACTGTCCCTTTCCGCTGAGCGGTCCCTGCCGCGCCTCGCTCGTCACGGGCCGCATGCCTTTCGAGGTCGGGGCCTTCGACAACGCCGTCCGGCCCAACGACGCCGACATGCGGGAGGGCATCGGCCGCCGCCTCGCCGAGGCGGGTTACGAGTGCCTTTACGCCGGGAAATGGCATGTCCCGGAAGTCAACCTGCCCGATTCGGGCACGGGTTTCCGCCGCATCTCGAAGATGGACGACCCGTCGCTGGCCGACGCCTGCGATGCGGCGCTGAGGGATTACGACGGTTCGAAGCCCCTTTTCCTGGTGGCTTCGCTGCTCAATCCCCACGAAATCTGCGAATACGGACGCAACGAAACGCTGCATTACGGCCCTCTGGCGCCCTTCTCCACCGGCGAGTGCCCCAATCTCCCGGCCAACTTCATGCCCCCGACCTATTCCGCCGAGGCATTGGCGCTGGAGCGCGCCTCCTCGCCCCGCTACCACGACACCTACACCTACACCGAGGACGACTGGCGGCGTTATCTCTACGCCTATTACCGCCTGGTGGAGCGTGCCGACCGCGAGGTGGGGCGCATCGTGGAGGTGCTGAAGGCGCACGGCCTCTACGACGATTCGGCGATCATCTTCCTCTCGGACCACGGCGACGGCGTCGCCGCACACGGCTGGAACCAGAAATGGAACCTGCAGGAGGAGGTCGTCAACGTGCCGCTGATCGTCAAGGCACCCAAGGGCGCCGGCCTGCGGGGCGTGCGCAACGACGAGGCGCTGTCGAACGTCGGGCTGGACCTCTACGCCACGGTCTGCGACTATGCGGGCGTCACGCCCGACCCCGGACGCTACCAGGGTCGGAGCCTGCGTCCCGTGGCCGAAGGCCGTCAGGCGACGCTCCACGACGAGGTGTTCGTCGAGACGCTCCTTCCCGGTCCCGGCATGCGCGGATGGAGCGTCGTCGGACCGCGCTACAAATACGTCCTCTACCAGTGGGGCCGCAACCGCGAGGCGCTGTACGACCTGCAGGACGATCCCGGCGAGATGGTCAACCTGGCCGTCGACCGCCGTTACGAAGCCGAGCTGAACCGCCTGCGCCGGGCGATGTACGACTGGGGCGTGCGCATCGGCGATCCGAAACTCGTGCGCAACCTGCGGCCCTATGCCGAAATCCGGAACTGAAACCGAAAACCGACCTGAACTATGAAAAACCTCGATCCCATGCGGAGCGGTGTGCGTTACGCCGCCGTGCCGCTGACGCTGGCAGCCCTCGCGGGGTGCAGCGAGGGGCGGACCGTACGCCCCAACATCATCGTCATGATGACCGACGACCACACCACGCAGGCCATGAGCTGTTACGGCAGCCTGCTGGTCGAAACCCCCAATCTCGACCGCCTCGCGCGCGAAGGCATGCTCTTCGAGAGCTGCTACGTCTCCAACGCCATCTCGGGCCCCTCGCGGGCCTGCATCCTCACGGGCAAGTACAGCCACGTGAACGGATTCACGGACAATTCGCGCACCTTCGACGGCGACCAGCAGACCTTCCCCAAACTGCTGCACGACGCCGGTTATCAGACGGCGATGATCGGCAAGTGGCACCTCAACTCCGCGCCGCAGGGCTTCGACTTCTGGAGCATCCTCGTGGGGCAGGGCGAGTACTATTCGCCGTTGTTCATCGAGAACGGCGAGGAGCGGACCGAGCCGGGTTACGTGACGGATGTCATCACCGACAAGGCCATCGGGTTCCTCGAACGGCGCGACAAGTCGCGGCCCTTCGCCATGCTCTACTACCACAAAGCCCCGCACCGCAACTGGATGCCGGCGCAGCGTCACCTGGGCATCAACGACGACCGGGTCTTCCCCGAGCCTTTCAACCTGCTGGACGACTATTCGGGCCGCGGCAGCGCCGCCCGCGGGCAGGCGATGGAGATCGGCCGCGACATGTGGCCCGAATGGGACCTCAAGCTGATGACCCCCGAGCAGCTGGCGCAGTCCTACGAGCTCGAGACCTCGGGCGACGCCAACAAGGACGACGTGTCGCGCGCCAACGACTGGCGCAGCAGCGTCATGCAGTACCAGGCAGCCTATAACCGCATGACGCCCGAAGAGCGGGCCGACTGGGACCGGGCCTATGCCCCGCGCATCGCCGAGTACGAACGCATGAAGGGCCGCGTCTCGCAGGAGGAGCTGACGCGCTGGAAATACCAGCAGTACATGAAGGACTACTGCGCCGTGATCAAGGGCGTCGACGAGAATGTCGGACGCCTGCTGGACTACCTCGAGGAGATCGGCGAGCTGGACAACACGATCATCGTCTACACCTCCGACCAGGGCTTTTTCCTGGGCGAGCACGGGTGGTTCGACAAGCGGTTCATGTACGAGGAGTGCCAGCGCACGCCGCTGCTGGTGCGCTACCCGAAGTCCGTTGCGGCGGGCGTCCGCACCCGGGCGCTGGCCATGAACATCGACCTGGCCCCGACGTTCGTCGATATGGCCGGGCTGGAGGTTCCCGGCGACATGCAGGGCCGTTCGCTGAAAGACGTGCTCACCTCGGGCGGCAAGACCCCCGAAGCGTGGCGCACGGGCGTCTACTACCACTATTACGAATACCCCTCGTGGCACTCCGTGAAGCGCCATTACGGCGTCCGGACCAACGACTACAAGCTCATCCATTTCTACAACGACGTGGACGAATGGGAGTTGTACGATCTGAAAAAGGACCCGCACGAGATGTGCAACGTCTACAACGATCCCGAATACGCCGCGGTGCGCAGCGATATGCACGCGCGTCTCGAAAAGCTCCAGCAGGAGTGCGGCGACACGGACCCCTGCGAACGGGAGTACGAATTTTTCCGCGGCGCGGACCAACTCTGAAAACAACTTAAAACACACCATACAATGGACAGAAGAGACTTTCTGAAGGCTTCGGGATGGACCCTGCTCGGCCTGGCGGCTGCGGGGACGCTTCCCGGCTGTTCGAAATCGGGCGGCAGGGATTCGCTGCCCGGCAACCTGAAAAAGGGATTCCCCTCGCTCAAGGACCTGAAGGTGTTCTGGGGCGACGTGCACAACCACTGCAACGTGACCTACGGCCACGGCGACCTTGCTGACGCCCTGGCCGCCGCCCGGCAGCAGCTGGATTTCGTTTCGGTGACGCCCCACGCCCTGTGGCCCGACATCCCGGGCGAGAACGACCCGCGCCTCGACTGGGTCATCGGTTACCACACCGAGGCTTTCAAACGCCTGCGTGCCGGAGGCTACGACAAATACCTCGCGGCCGTCAGGGCGGCCGACCGCCCCGGGGAGTTCCTGACGTTCCCCTCCTACGAATGCCACAGCATGGAGCACGGCGACCATGTGGCGCTGTTCCGCGACTTCGACGCCCCGCTGGTCGAGTGCGCCTCGGTCCCCGACCTCAAGGAAAAGCTCAAGGAGTACGACTGCTACGTCACGCCCCACCACATGGGCTACATCACCGGATTCCGCGGTTACAACTGGGCGGCTTTCCGCGAGGACCGGCAGACGCCGTTCGTCGAGATGTTCTCGCGTCACGGGCTTGCCGAGAGCGACACGGGCGACTACGACTACCTGCACGACATGGGCCCGCGCATCTGGGAGGGCTCGATCCAGTACGGTCTGGAGCAGGGCCACAAGTTCGGCCTGATGTGCTCCACCGACCAGCATGCCGGCTATCCGGGCAGCTACGGCGACGGCCGCATCGGCGTCTATGCCCCGGCTTTGGAGCGCGACGCCATCTGGGAGAACATGGGCAAACGCCACGTCTGCGGTGTCACGGGCGACAGGATCAAGATCGACTTCCGCATCAACGGCGGCGTCTCGGGCGACGTGATCCGGGCCGGACGGCGCGAGATCTACCTCAATGTCGAGGGGCAGAACGCCGTCGACTACGTGGACCTCATCAAGAACGGGCAGTGCATCGCGCGTCTGAACGGTCCGCACCGCGCTGCCGCGCCCTCGGACGACGTGATCCGCACGAAAATCAAGGTCAACTTCGGCTGGAACCGCGAGGAGGAGTACGTCCACTGGCAGGGGCAGCTGCGCCTTACGGACGGCTCGATCGACGACATGCAGACCTGCTTCCGCGGTGCGGCCTTCACCTCGCCGCAGCCCGGTGAGACGGAGTTCCGCACGCGCGTCAACCGCGTCGTGGAGCGCGATGCGCAGCATGTGGCGCTCGACATGTACTCGTCGAAGAATCCCAACGTCATGACTCCCGCCATGCAGGGCGTCGTCCTCGATGTGACCGCTCCCCGCACGGCGAAGCTCGTCGCCGAGTTCAACGGACACCGTTACGAACACACGATCGCCGAACTGCTGGAGGGCGCCCGGGCGCATTTCCTGCGCGGATGGCTCTCGGAGGCCGTGCAGTTCGAACGCGCGCAGCCCGAGGCGGCTTTCTGCGTCGGGCACTGCATGGTCGACGACAAGGCCCAGCGCGATACCGATTATTATTACGTGCGCGTGCGCCAGCGTGACGGACAGTGGGGCTGGAGTTCGCCGATCTGGGTGGAAAGGGCCTGACGATGCTACGCCATGCGATCGGAATAGATCTCGGCGGCACTTCGGTGAAGTACGCCGTGGTCGCCTCCTCCGGGGAGGTGCTTTTCAACGGTCAGCTCCCTGCCCTGGCGCAGGAGAGCGCCGAAGCGGTGCTGGGGCAGGTGCTGAAAGGCGTCGAAGCCTGCCGGGAGTATGCCGCCAGCGAGGGACTGACGCTGGCCGGGGTAGGTATCGGCACGCCGGGGGTCGTGTCGGCCGACGGACGCACGGTGCTGGGCGGTGCGGAGAACATCGCGGGGTGGGAGAACGTCCCCCTCGCCGACCGCATCGAGGAGGCCGCGGGGCTGAAGACCCTGGCCGGCAACGACGCCAACATGATGGCGCTGGGCGAGACGCTCTTCGGGGCCGCCCAGGGGGCTTCGGACGTGGTGTTCGTCACCGTCGGAACCGGCATCGGCTGCGGCGCGCTGATCGGCGGCCGTCTTTTCCGCGGCTACCGCAACCGCGGTATGGAGATGGGCCACATCACCGTCAAGTGCGACGGCGAGGCGTGCGCCTGCGGCGGACGGGGATGTCTGGAACACTACGCTTCGACCTCGGCGCTCGTGCGGAGGTTCTGCGAACTGAACGGCGGCGGCCGGGATGCCGACGTCAACGGCAAGGACGTGGTGCTCTTCTATAAGGAGGGGAACCCCGCCGCCGTGCAGGCCATGGAGGAGCATTGGAACTACCTCGCGCACGGCATCGCTTCGATGATCAATCTTTTCGCCCCGCAGCGCGTGGTTGTCGGGGGCGGCATCTCCGAAGCCGGGGATTTCTACCTCGGGAAACTCCGCGAGGGGGTCCGGCGGCAGATGATGTCGGTCTGCGGCGAAGAGACCGAACTCGTGACCGCCCGGCTGGGCAACCGCGCCGGGTGCATGGGTGCCGCGGGGCTGGTGCTGGATAAAATGGCGTGACGATGAAGAGAATCCTCCTTCTGGCCGCGCTTTTCGCGGCCCTCGGCGCCGAAGCGCAGCTTCCGGCCGAAATCCGGCTCGACAAACGGTCGCTGCGGCCCCGTTACCGCGAATGGGCGCAGCCGGCGGGCGGCGTCGCGGTGACGCAGAATCCGCCCGCGCTGCTCTGGCCCGCCGCGGGCGACTCGAAATGCGCGCTTTACCGCGTGCGGCTGTCTCAGGACAGCACTTTCGCCGGGGCGACGGCCTCGGAACCGTTCGAATGGGCGGCCTATGCCTGCCACGAGCCGCTGGCCGAAGGTCGCTGGTACTGGCAGTGATCCGTCATGGAGCCCGGCTGCCCGGAACGCTGGTCGGAGGTCAACGCCTTTACGGTCAGCGCCTCGTGCAGGCGTTTCGCCACCCCGACGGGTGCCGATCTGGCGCGCCGGGTCGCCGCGATGCCGCACCACAGGCTCTATGTTTCGCGCGACGGGGCCGATGCCTTCCGCTCGCGGGCGCAGCGGAATCCCGAAGCCCGGGGACTGGTGCGGCAGGCGCGTGCCAAGCTCGGAATGGACCTGGTGCCCGTCGCCCCGACGCGTCCGCGCGACACGACGGGGATGACGCCCTTTCAGAAAAAGTCGCTCATAAACTTCATGTACCACAAATTCGGCGAGGTGGTCACGCAGCCCGTCGTGGATTTTTCGACGGCCTACCTGATCACGGGCGAGGAGCCGTTCCGCGCCGCCGCCGTGCGTCACGCCCTGCACGCCGCGTCGCTGCCCGTCGACAGCGACGCCACGTCGGAGGATTTCAACCGCTCGGCTATCATGTACGGCCTGGCGGTGGGGTATGACACCGCCTGCGACCGCATGACCCCGGAGGAGCGGGCCGCGGTGCTCGAAGCCATCCGCGTCCGGGGCGAACACTTCTACCGGCACTACGTCAAGGATTTCGAGGTTCACTCGATGGACAACCACGTCTGGCAGCACACGTTCCGCAACTTCTTCTTCTCGGCCATCGCCACGCTGGGCGATCTTCCCGAGGCTGAAAAGTGGTTCCGCTACTGCTACGAGGTGTGGTGCGCGCGCTTCCCGATCCTGGGCGGCGACGACGGCGGCTGGCACGACGGCAGCAGCTATATGCAGGCCAATCTGGTGACGTTCATTTACGTGCCGTTCGTCCTCTCGCGCCTGACCGGTACCGATTTCTTCGACCTGCCGTGGTATCGCAACCTGCCCTCGTTCCTTGTCTACTCCTTTCCGAAAGGCTCCTACGCCACGGGCTTCGGCGACGACTACGAGAAGATGACCTCCCCGTCGCAGCTCTACATGGGCTTCGCCGACGCGCTGGCCCGCGAGCTTCCGAGCCCCGAGGCGCGTTGGTACGCCGACCGGCTCATCGGCGACGATCCGACGAACCTCTACCGCTCGAAGGGCTTCACGCTCTACCGCATCCTCACCGACAAGCCGATCGGCCGTGTGGCTCCGACGGCCCCGGCGCGCAACACCTCGCGCTTCTATCCCGATGCGGGCTTTTCGCTGATGCACACCGATCCGGCCGATGCGTCGGACGACCTGATGGCGGCTTTCTTCGCCCTGCCGTTCGGCTCGACGGGACACGCCCACGCCGCGCACAACGGTTTCACGATCAACTACGGCGGCCGCCAGCTGTTCGGCGGCACGGGCTACTATTCGAACTTCAACGACCGGCATACGCTGATGCACTACCGTTCGCGGGGCCATAACACGATCCTCGCCGACGGACTGGCGCAGGTCATCGGCGAGAACGGCTACGGCTGGCTGGCGCGCTTCGCCGACAACGAGGCGCTGACCTACACGCTGGGCGACGCTTCGCACGCCTACGATTCGATCCGCACGCCGTTCTGGATCGACCGCATGGAGAAGTCGGAGGTGGCCTGCACGCCCGAAAACGGCATCGGCGATCCGGGCGTCACGCGCTTCCGCCGTCATTTTCTCTTCCTGAAACCCGACGTGATCGTCGTTTACGACGAGCTGGAGGCCCGCGAGCCCGTCGCGTGGACGTGGCTGCTGCACAGTCACAACCGCATGACGCCGGCCGGAGCGAACGCCGTCGCGGCCTCCAACGGGGCGGCTGAGGGGCGGATGGACCTCTTCACTTCCGGCGATCCGGAACTGAACCTGACGGACCGGTTCTTTTCCCCGGCGATCAACTGGAAGAAGCGCACGGGACCCGACGGAAAAGTGCAGGAGTATGTGAACCAGTGGCATGCGGAGTTCACGACCGCGGCGAAAAGCCGTGCGCAGCGTTTCCTGGCCGTCTTTCGCATCACTCCCGAGGGCCGTAAGCCGCTGGCGCTGAAACGCGACGCGAAGGGCCGCGTGACGGTCGGCGGATGGACCGTTTCGGCGGAGCTCGACGCTTCGAAACCCGCATCGCTCTCCGTCACGGACCGCCGCGGCAACGCCGTGCTTTACAACACCCCGGCGTCGGAAACCGCGGGCAGTACCGTCGTCCGCCGCAGGGGCGAGCCCGCCCGTGAACTGGTCGACGTCGTGCCCGCCTCGGTGCGCTGACGCAGCAGTCGGATCTGCCGCCGGACGTGTTTCACGCCCGGCGGCAGCGTTTCCGGGACTGAAAAAACGGCCCGGGAATTCGGATTTTCCGAAAAAAATCGTATATTTATCCCCCAAGCCGTTACGATATGCTGAAACTCAAACATACGCTTCTCCTGTTCGTCGTCTTTTCCGTTCTTTCCGGCCGGGGCCTCGCCGCGGCCATCGAATTCCGCACGCTGTCAGTCAACGAAGGGCTGTCGCAAAGCACCGTGCTGGCCGTCGCCCAGGACGGGATGGGGCGCATCTGGATGGGCACGCAGGACGGACTGAACTGCTACGACGGCTATTCGTTCACGGTGTTCCGCTGCGTGGAGGGCGACCCGCACAGCCTGGGCGACAACTCCGTCAACGCGCTCTTCGCCGACGGGGGCCTGCTCTGGATCGGCACGGCGTCGGGGCTGTCGTGCTACGACGCAGCGACGCAGCGTTTCGAGAATTTCCGCCTCGAAGGCCGCAACATGCAGGTCGCCGACATCGCCGCCACGGCCGACGGCGACCTGATCCTCGCCACCGACCTCGGCATCGTGCTCTTCGACCGCGAGAGCCGCGAACTCGAAATCCGGACCTATCTTGCGGGCATCAGCGTGCACGCCGTCTGTCCCTCGCGCGACGGATTTCTGGTCGGCACCTCCAACGGCGTCTACACCTATTCCTCGACCTACGGCAACGCCGTGCGCATCCTGCCGCAGATGGCCCGCTACGACATCGCAAGCATCGTCGCTGACGGCGACGGATACTGGGTCGCCACCCACGGCAACGGTCTCTACCGTCTCGACGGGGCCCTGCAGGTCACCGGCCGTTATGACGCCGCGTCGAATCCCGGGCTGGTGTCGGACTATATCCGGGTGCTCAAAACCGACTCCGAGGGGCGTCTCTGGATCGGGACTTTCGACGGCCTTTCGATCCGCGACCCGCGGAGCGGGCGCTTCGAGCGGTACGTCCATACCTCCGAGCCGGGGTCGCTGAGCCACAACTCGATCC
>CATKXN010000093.1 GCA_949840605.1 uncultured Alistipes sp. | reverse complement strand
TGAGCGTCTTGGTCGACTGGGATCGGATCGCCGAAATGAAGAAATAGACGCCGCGATGCCGAATATCCTGCATAACATGTGGGCCGTCGTGCGGCGCGAGGCGCAGCGACTCGTCCGTCAGCCGATGTATCTCGTGCTGATGTTCGTGCTGCCGCTCGTCTCGTTCGCGTTCTTCGCCCTGCTCTTCGAGAAGGGCGTGGCGCGCGACATTCCCATCGCGCTGCTCGACGAGGACCACAGCTCGCTGTCGCGCACGGTGACGCAGATGATCGACGCCACGCCGACGGCTTGGATCGCCTACGAGATTCAGGACATGGACGAGGGTGAGCGGCTGATGCGCGAAGGCAAGGCGATGGCGATCGTGCAGATCCCCGCCTTCTTCGAGAAGAACATCCTCGACAACCGTCAGACCCACATCGAGAACTACGTCACGGGAACCAACATCACCGTGAACGGCCTGCTCTCGAAGGACATACAGACCGCCGTGACCACCTTCACGGCCGGAATCCAGCTGCAGCTGCTCACCAAGCAGGGGCTCACCCAGCGTCAGGCGATGGCGCAGTTGATGCCCGTGCGGTTCGACCGGCACGTATTGTTCAATCCCTACATCAATTACGGCTATTACCTCTCGCCAAGCTTCATGCCCATGATGCTGATGATCTTCCCGGTGATGGTGACCATCTTCGCCATCGGCACGGAGCTCAAGCACGCCACGGCCGCCGAGTGGCTCGCCACGGCCCGCGGGTCGGTCGGCACGGCGCTCGCCGGTAAGGTGCTGCCCATCACGGCCGTGATGTTCTTCGTCTCGGCGCTCATGCTGTGGGTCATCTTCCGCATCGTCGGCGTGCCCCTCAACGGCAGCCCGACGGTGATTTTCGTCGGCACGCTGCTCTTCATCATGAGCTATCAGTCGATCTCGGTGCTGATCGTTTCGCTGCTGGCCAACCTGCGCCTTTCGCTCTCGATCGGCGGCGGATACTCCGTGCTGGCCTTCACCTTCTCGGGCCTGACGTTTCCCATCATGGCCATGTGGGAGCCGATGCAGTGGTTGAGCCGGATCTTCCCGTTCACTTTCTATACCGACATCTTCGTCGACCAGATGCTGCGCGGCGCACCCGTCGTCTGCTCGCTGCCCGATCTGGGGGCGCTGGGTCTTTTCATCGTCTTACCGCTTCTCTGCATGCCGCGCCTGCGGCGCGTCTGCACGGAGGAGCAATTCTGGGGGAGGTTGTGATATGAGCCGCTTTACGAAACAGATGAGCTCCTACCGGCAGCAGTTGCGGTCGGTGATGGGCAACGAGCTGCGCACGATCTTCGGCGACGAGGGCGTGTTGCTGGTGCTCGTGCTGGCGCTGCTGATCTACGCCACGGTCTACTCGCTGGCCTACGGGTCGCAGGTGCTGCGCAACGTGCCGATCGGCGTGATCGACGACTGCAGCACATCGACCAGCCGCAGCCTCGTCGAGGCGTTCGATGCCGGACCCAATACGGTGGTGGCCTACGAGCCCACCGATATGCAGGAGGCCGAGCGGCTCTTCTTCGATCGCAAGATCTACGGCGTGGTCTACATTCCGTCGGACTACGAGCAGAACCTGCTGGGCGGCCTGCAGGCCAACGTGGCGATCTATTGCGACGCCAGCTACTTCCTGATGTACCGGCAGGTGTTTCAGGAGCTCGTCACGACGATCGGCGCCACGGGCGCGATGGTCGAGTTCCAGCGTCTGGTGGCCAAAGGAGCGAACATCCCGCAGGCACAGGCGACCACGCAGCCGGTCATCTACCAGTCGCACAACCTGTTCAACCCCTCTCTGGGTTACGGATCGTTCGCCATGCCGGCCATCATCATGGTCATCATCCAGCAGACGCTACTTATCGGCATCGGCATGATCGGCGGTACGTGGCGCGAGTTCGGTCTCTACAGCAAGCTCCGGCCCGCGGGGCGTCGCCGCATGTCCACCCTGCCGATCGTCTTGGGGCGCGGACTGGTCTATGCGGCGATCTACGGCGTCACCTGCACCTATATCCTCGCACTGCACTACAGGCTTTTCCATTTCCCGATGAACGGAACGACGGGCGCCGTGCTCGGATTCATGGCGGCCTATCTGGCGGCCTGCATCGCACTGGGACTCGCCGTCTCGACGCTGTTCCGCTACCGCGAAAACTCGCTGCTGCTGCTGTTGTGGACTTCGATTCCGGTGCTGATGCTCAGCGGCGTCTCCTACCCGCGGCAGGGCATTCCCGACTGGCTTTTCAGCCTCGGGCAGCTGTTGCCGAGCAGCCACGGCGTCAACGGCTTTATCCGTATCCAGACCATGGGTGCCTCGATCCCCGAGGTCTTCGCAGAGATCAAGTGGCTGGTGATCCTCACGGTCGTTTACGGCGGACTGGCCTGCATCGGCATCCACCAGGTCATCCGGCGCGAACAACGCCAGCTTGGAAACCGGGCTTTGGAGAACGAAAAATAGTCAGCCTTTCCGATCCCGATTCCCGGTAGGATTGCCCCTGCCGGGAATCTTCGTTTTCCGGTACCGGGTGGGCGACATTCCCGTGGCTTTCTTGAAAACCCGGATGAAGTGGGGCAGATCGTTGAATCCGACCGTAAAGCAAATCTCCGACACCTGTTTCTGCGAGTGTTTCAGCAGTTCACAGGCCGTATTCAGCCGGTATCGGGTGACAAACTGCGAGAAAGTCATTCCCTTGCACCGCTTGAAGTAGGAGCAGAATGCCGAACGGTTCATGCCCATTTCCGCAGCGATCTCGTCCAGCGGGATGGCGTGGATGTAATGCGCCATCACATAGGCGCTGATGTGCTGCATCCGCCGCACGTCCCGCTCGATGCGCATGGGATTGCCGGCGGGCGTATGGTCGGCCGAGGTGAAGACGACGGGCAGCAACCGCAGCATTTCGCACAGGCGTCCCAATTCGTCCAGCGCGTTCATTCCTGCAAGCATCTTACGGACGGTACGGGAACTTTCGGGCCCGAATTTCAGCGCTCCGGTCGGGAAGACGACTCCCGACAGCCGGTTGCGCAGTTCGGGAAACTGCTCCATGCACCGCTCCACGAACGAATGGCTGAAAGCCGACATCAGATAACGCACATGCCCTTCGTCGTCCGCCGAATCCGGCTCGTAAATCCAGCGGTGAAACATGCCGGGCGGAATCAGTACCACATCGCCCGCCGAAAAAGGCTGTAACGTATCTCCGGCCATCCGGGTCCCGTATCCGTGGACGACGCAATAGAGTTCCCACGCATCGTGGCGGTGCAGCTTGGCTTCGATGTTTGTCTCGACTCGCTGGTCGATGAAGAAAAACGAGTGATTCTCCGCTTCGGGCAGTTCGTAAGGGATAGCGGTGTCTTCCATAGCGGCCGATTTGAATGGATTTACAAATTTACAACAAATATTCGAAATAATTTGACAAATACGCAACAATACGGCGGCGTAACTTTGCGGCATCACCTAAAAACGAATTGTTATGGATTTCTATCAGGTATTGGAGCAACGGAGAACCATCCGCGACTTTTCCGGCAGGGAAGTCACGGACGAGGTATTGGAAAAGATCCTGTCGGCCGCATTCAAAGCCCCGACCAACGACCATTTGCGTCAGTTCGAGTTCGTGGTCGTGCGAGGACCCGAACGGATCGCCCGGCTCGTATCGCCCGTAGCTGAAAACACCGAGACCATTCAGCAGACCGGGCTGAAAGCCGCCGCAGGGGCGATGGACAAGGACGAACACGCCATGTTCGTCGACGCGCTGCCCAAACAGCAGCGAATGCTCATGCAAAGCGGCTGCCTCGTCCTGCCGTTTTTCCGGCAAAAGGACTGCCCGCTGTGCCGCCCTGCCGACCAAAGTTCGCTCAACTATTTCGCATCGGCCTGGGCCGCGGTGGAAAACCTCCTGCTGGCGGCGACGGCGGAGGGGCTGGCATGCGCTTTCCGGATTCCCATCGGCAACGAATCCGAATATGTGAAACGGATCGTCGGCGCTCCAGACGAATACGAGTTCACCTGTTTCCTCGCCGTCGGCTATGCGGCGGAAAATGCGCACATCTGCAAACAGAAAGCGATCCGCACGGCGGAACGAATCCACCGCAACGTCTGGTAATCGGAAACGAGCTCTTATCCGTAAAAAAAGACGCCAGGTTTCGCCTGACGTCTTTTTGTTTGCCCATATTAAAATCCTCCGGGGCCGCCGCGGAAGCCCCCAGGAGGCGGTCCGCCCGGTCCGCCGGGACCCATGCGGCGGCGACCGCCGGACTGCTCCACGCCGTAATCCTTGAGGTTGCGCGAACCTTTCTTGCCGAAGCGGCGCAGGTTGTAGGTGAACTGCACCATATAATAACGTCCGATGACGCTGTTGGTGGAGTTCTGCGTGTAGCCCGAACCCGTCGAGCGCGAGAAGGCCCGGTTCTGGTTGAAGATGTCGTTGACACCGATCAGCACCTCGCCGCGGCGGTTCTTGAAGACCTTTTTGCCCAGCCATGCGTTGCAGAGCAGGTAGTCCTCCGTATAGTCGTTCGTGAAGCCGATGTACTGCGAGTAGGCCGCGCTGGCCGTGAAGGTGAAGCCCAGCGGGAAGACCACCTTCAGGTTGCCCTGCGCCGTGTGGTTGAAATAGCGGTTCTTCGACTTGTCCGTGTTCATCGAGTTCGTGGCTTCGTTGTAGGTGCCGTTCCACGCGAGGGTGAAGTCGACGTTCTCCGAGATGTTGCTGCCCAACACGGCCCGGAAGTCGTAACCCATGTTCTCGGTGTCGTTGCGATCGCCGCCCGAGATCATGCCCGTCGCCGAGTCCACCGTGCCGCCCAGCATGCTGGGGGTCTTGGTGTACGTAACGCCCGCCATGACGTTGAAATTCGATTTGAGGAACCCGACCGGCAGGCCGTAGCTCAGGTGGGTCCGCAACTGCCAGTAACCGTCGAGGTTGGTGGTCGTCGAATAGAAGTTGGGCGAATAGGGCTTGCCGTCGATGGTGATTTCGCCGGGTCTTTGCACCAGATGCGAAGCCGTGTAGTCCTGCGTCGTGTTCATCGAGAACATCCACATGAAGGTCCGGCCCTTCTCGACGTTGGAGTTGGTGTAGTGGAAATTCACCCGGTGCGAATAGGTCGGTTTCAGGTTCGGATTACCGTGGCTGATGTTCTGGGCGTCGGAAACGTCGTAAACGCTCTGCAGGTCGGTGATCGACGGGCTGTCGGTGTAGGACGAGACGAAGAGCCGCAGCGAATTCTCCCGGTTGATGTTCAGCTGGCCCATCATGAAATAGGTCACGTTGTTGTAGGCGTGCTTGATCTTTTCGGCATCGTCGCGCACGATCTGTCCGTCGAGGGCCGAACGCTGGTAGTAGACGTTGGCGACGAACGTGTTGCGCTCCTTCGAAAAGCGGAAGCCGGGGCCCACGCTCTGCGTCAGATAGCCGCTTTCATAGGAGTTCGACAGCGAACGGTCGGGGGTAAGCCCGGCGATCGAGAAGTCGTCGCCCGTGATATAGGAACGCTTGTCGCGCTCCTGCGAGTTGTACGACGCACGGTACTGGAAGCTCACCTGCGCGTATTTGGCCACCGGCTCGGTGTAGGTGAAGCTGCCCCGCAGACTGTACGACGACGAAGGAGCCAGATTACGCAGGTAGCGCAGTTCGGTGTAGTTCGCCGGGTCCCAGACGCCGGTCGCCGGATCGATCTCCGGCCGGTCGGGGAGGGTGCCGAGGATGTTCGACCACGAGTTCGAATTGTTCGTGTTGTCCGAGTAGCTGAACGAACCGTCAAGGGTGATCGTGCGGCCGTTCTTGCCCAGCTTGGCCCGGTAGACGGCGCTCGTCCCCACATTGTAGCCGTGGCGCAGGGCGTCGCTGAAATTGTCCTTGCGGCTGTAACCGCTGCCGCCGTCGGCGGGGGCGCCGAACTGCCATCCGGTCGTGCGGCTCCACGGATCGTTGGACTGGTAGCTGAAACGCGGGCGGATCATCAGGTTCTGATTCTCGGAGATCTTCCATTCCAGACGGGCATTGAACCGGTGGTTGTAGCCTTTCGTGTCGGAATAGCCGTTGGTCGACAGCGTATCGGGGATCATCGGAGCCTCGTACCATTTCTCCACCGTCGAACGGTTCTCGGTATGGGTGTTGTTGAAGAAATAGCTGCCCTGGAACGTCACCTGGTCGCGCTTGCCCCACGAATCGGAGTAGTTGACGCCGATGGCGTTGACCGTCGCCACACCACTCTGCGGACGCATCATGTACTGGCCCACGCCGCCGCGGCGTCCGCCTCCGCCGCCCGAAACGCCCAGAATGTCCTCGAACGAGAAATTCTGCTGGTTGACGTTGTTGAACAGCCCGATGAACGAAATACGGCTGTCGCCGCTGAACACGTTGGCATTGCCGCCGGCGATGTATTTGAACTTGTCCTCGGTCTTGGTGTCGGCATCGTAGCCGAATCCGGCGTAGAGCTTGCCGAACTGACCCTGCCGCATGCCCGGACGGGTGACGATGTTGAGCGCCTTGTAGCCTTCGCCGTCGTCCATACCCGAGAATTCGGCGGCGTCGGAGAGCTTGTTGTAGACCTCCACGCGGTCGACGGCCTCGGCCGGAAGCGACTTGATGGCCGTGGTGACGTCCTCGCCGAAGAACTCCTTGCCGTCGACGAAAATCTTCTTGACCGTTTCGCCCTGCGCCTCGACCGTACCGTCGGTGACGGTGATGCCGGGCATCTTTTTCAGCAGCCCTTCGACATCGGCATCGGCGACGACCTTGAACGCCCCGGCGTTATAGCTCACCGTGTCGCCCTTCTGCGAGGTGCGCAGCGCCTTGGCTTCTTTGACGACCGTCTCGATCTGCACGCCCGGTTTGAGTTTCAGCACGCCGAGATTGAGTTTAGGAGACGCAACCCGGAACGTCGTGTCGAGGTTGTTGTAGCCGATGAACGACACCGAAAGTTTGTATTCGCCGTAGGCGAGCGACGGCATGGAAGCCGCGCCCTTGAATGCAGAAGTGAAGCCCTGTTGCTTCTCCGGATTCTTGACGGGTGCCACGACCAGCACGGCTCCGGTCACGCCCTCCCCGGTATCGGCATTGACGACCGTGGCCGTCACGCTGCCCCGCTGGGCGAAAACCGCCGCCGCGCAGAGCGTCAGCAGGGTAGTCAGTAGTGTTTTTTTCATGTTTGCCTGTATGTGTGTAATCTCTTTTGTAGACGCGCAGAACCGGATTGAAAGAGTCCATTCATTCCGCCGCCTCTAAGCCCCGCTTCTAAGCCCCGGCTCTTAGCCGGGTTAGCGCGGGTTAGCCGCGCAAAAATAGCTTTTTTGCGGCAATTTCACGCCTGCCGCACGGGTGAACCGGCAAAAAAAGGGTGCCAGTCGACCGGACCGGCACCCCGACTGCTACAAACCTGAGAATCCTAACCTCACTCCTTTCCCTTTTTGTCCTTTGCGGGACACGGTTTGTCGCAGTTACCCTTGCAATCGGCCGGTTTCCGGCCGTCTTTGCCGCCCTTGTGCATCGCCTGCGGACCGTGGCCGCGCTGGCCGGGCATGCGCATCTGCTGTTTCTGCATCTGCGACCACTGCATGAACTGCTCGGTCGTCAGAATCGACTTCATCTTCTCGGCCTCGGCCTTGCGGGCGGCCTCCATCTTTTCGCGCTGGGCGATCATCTCCTTGATCTGCGCGAGGTTAATCGCATAGACCTGCTTGGCCTGCGCCTCGTTGAGCTTCAGTTGTTCGGTCATCCTTTCGGTCTTGCGCTGAGCCATCTGTTCGGCCGTCGGACGCTCCTTCGGGGCGGCGGGTTTATTCTGCTGTGCGAAAACGCTCGTTCCTGCCATCAGGCAGAGGGCCATGGCGGCCGCAAAAATCTTCCTTTTCATAATTTTCAATATTTGGTTATCCCTTTCCCGGGGTCTGGTACAAAGGTAAAGCCAAAATGGAAAACCCGGAGCGGGGCTCCGGGTGAAACGACAGAACAGCGCGGTCAACCGCCTATTCGACAGGGTGAACCGACTTCAGCCACTCCTTGAATTCGGGGGCCCGGGCCTTGGAAACGACGATCCGCTCGGGCGTTTCGACCGTAAGGTGCAGCGTGAGGCGGCTCCCGAACCACACGGCGATCTCTTTCACGGCGCGGCGCGCGATGATGAACTGGCGGTTGGCACGGAAGAAATCGGCCTCGGGCAGCAGCGCCTGCAGCGCTTCGAGCGTCTTGTCCAGCGGATAGGCCGTGCCGTCGTAACCGTAGGCCGTGACCTTTTCGTTGAACGTATAGCAGAAGGCGATCTGCTCGCGCCGGAGAGGGATGATCCGGTCGCGCACGTGCACCAGAAAGACGTCCTCACGGCTGCGAACGGCCATCGTGCGGACGCGCGAACCGTAGTCGCTGCGCTCGGTGGAGGTCAGGCGGCGCAGTTTGGCGAGCGCGCGGCGGACATCGTCCGCGTTGAGCGGTTTGAGCAGGTAGTCGATGCTGTTGACCTTGAACGCTTCGAGGGCATACCGGTCGTAGGCCGTGGTGAAGATGACCGGAGCGGTGATCTCCACGGCGTCGAAGATGCGGAACGAATCGCCGTCGGCCAGGTGGATGTCCATGAACAGCAGGTCGGGCTGGGGATTCGCACGCAGCCATTCGACGCTCTCGCCGACGCTTTCCAGCGTCGTCACGATTTCCATCGAGGGTTCCTCCTGACGGAGTATCGCCGCAAGGTTGCGCGCGGCAGCGGTTTCGTCTTCGATAATCAGAGCTTTCATCCGGCAGTGGGGTTTTGCAGCGGCATGCGCACGGTGAAGGTCCGGCCGTCGTCGTCGATCTCGATATCGCTGCCCGTGATCAGGTGCCAGCGGTTGCGCAGATTCTCCAGGCCGATGCCGGTCGAGGGTTCGGGCTCGAGTTTCGGGACCTTGGGGTTCGAGATCACCAGCCGGTCGCCCTCGGTGCGTACCGAGATATGGAACGGATTGCTGCGGGTGATCGAATTGTGCTTGACGGCGTTGTCGATCTGCGGTTGCAGCGAGAAGGCCGGGAGTTTCCACGCGAGGTACTTCTCATCGACGTCGATGTCGAAAAAGAGCTTGTCGGCGTAGCGTATCTTGAAGAGGTAGCTGTATGCCTCGAGGAATTTCAGCTCTTCGTCGAGGGTCATCAGCATGCTTTGGCCGTTCTGGATGATGTATCGGAACGTATACGAGAGCTGGTCGATGTAGGTCAGCGCCTTCTCGTCGTGCTTCTCGCGCACGAGCATCGCCAGCGAGTTGAGCGAGTTGAAGAAGAAGTGGGGGTTGATCTGCCCGACGAGCATGTTGTAGCGCGTGGTGAGATTCTCGTTTTTGAGACGTTCGTTCTCCACGACGACGGCCTGACGCTGCGAAATCAGCACGTAGATGCGCCCGTAGAGCATCGATACCACCACGGCGAACGAACATTTCAGCAGCAGCATGTAATCGAACATCCGTCCGCCCATAAAATTCATCTGGATGCGCCCCGTGTGCCATTCGGTGACCGGCGCCACGCAATAGAGCGCCACGGCGGCCACGCAGCACCACAGGCAGCGCCGCACGAAGCGCGCCATCGAATAGTTGCGGCGCACGGAGGTCAGGATCGAGAGCATGACGAACGACACGACGAGGTAATAGAACAGTTGCAGCAGCAGTTCGGTGCTCTTCGAAGGGCCGTTGTAGAGTTTGCCGTAATCGAACTCCTCGCCGTTGTGGCTGCGGACCTCCGCCAGCAACGGATGCGCCTTTTCGGAGCGCGGCGGCATCAGGTCGGCCACGATGCGGTCGCCGGGAGCGATGCCCAGCCAGCGCATGCGCCGCGCAGGGACGTAGACGCTGTCGCCGTTCTCGTAGATGAGATAACCGTATCCGTCGGGATGCACCGCAAGCACGCCCTCGTCGGCCCGCTCCACGATCCGCTCGTCGGCAGGCCGGGGCTGGTTGTCGCTGTTCAGGTCCACGAGCATCAGCAGCACGTAGGAGAAATTGACCACCAGGCTGATCGCCACGGCGACCAGCAGATTCAGAATCAGATCGGCGTATTTGGGCTGCAGTTTCATGGGATGCCGTTCTATTCGTCCTCCTTATACCACGACGCGTACAGCATGTAATCGCGAGCCGTGCGGCGGATGATCTCCTCGCGCTGTTCTTCGGTCACCTCCTTGACCTTCCGGGCCGGAACGCCCGCATAGACCGAGTTGGGTTCCAGCTGTGCGTTGGAGAGCACCAGCGCGTTGGCCGCGATGATGCAGCCCGAGGGGATATGGGCATTGTCCAGCAGGGTGGCGCCCATGCCGATCAGGCAGTTGTCCCCGATGACCGCGCCGTGGATGATGGCGTTGTGGCCCACCGATACGTCGCTGCCGATGATCGTCTGCGAAGGGTGCTTCGCTTTGTCGTAGATGGTGTGGAGCACCACGCCGTCCTGGATGTTCGTGCGGTCGCCGATGACGATCCGGTTCACGTCGCCGCGCAGTACGGCGTTGTACCAGATCGAGCAGTCGCGGCCGATGGTCACGTCGCCCAGTACGACGGCCGTTTCGGCCAGAAAGGTGTTTTCTCCGATTACGGGCTCATGCCCGCGGACTTTTTTTATCAGTGCCATATATTTCCTTAATTTTTACAAGTATCGCCGCCGGCAGCGCAAAAGACTTCTCTCAGCACACTACCGGTCATCGCCCCTAAGTCAGGCGTTTACGCCTGTTTGGCTTTCTGCCACAGTTCCTCCATGGCGTCGAGCGACATTTCGTGCAGCGTATAACCCTTTGCGGCAGCCTGTTCCTCCATGTAATTGAAGCGATGCATGAACTTCTTGTTCGTGCGTTCCAGCGCCGATTCGGGATCCACGCCGTAGAGGCGG
>CATKXN010000092.1 GCA_949840605.1 uncultured Alistipes sp. | reverse complement strand
CCGGGCGTTCAACTACAGGAACTGGGATTACTGGGCTTCCGACGCCGATGCGGGCTGGGGCGCGCTCTCGACGCTCACGGGATGGATACAGAGCTGGATCGTAACGACCCAGGCGCTGATGGAGATGCAGACCTCCTACTGGGAACTGACCGCAGGCTCCACGATCGGCCGGAAGGACGGGGACCTCTTCGAAAAGATGCTCGACTAAAACAACGAAACGATGTACAATTATTTCAAGACCGTCGCCCTGTGTGCGGCGCTGCTTCTGACTGCGGCGGACGCCGGAGCGGCTCGGCGGAAACCGTTGAAACTCTCCGCCGCGAATATCGACGAAATCGTCGCCGCAATGACGCATGAAGAGAAAGCGAACCTGATCGTCGGCATGTCGCGGAGCTTTTCGGACGCCGAACGGGCCGACGTAGGCTACACGGAACGGATCGTCGCGGGAGCCGCCGGCACGACATATCCCGTCGAACGGCTGGGCATCACCCCCGTCGTATTCGCCGACGGACCGGCCGGCGTCCGCATCGACCCGCATCGGGAGGGCGACGAAAAGACCTATTTCTGCACGGGGGTTCCGATCGGGACGCTCCTGGCGGCTTCGTGGAACGACGAACTCGTCGCCGACGTCGGAGCCGTGATCGGCAACGAAGCCAAAGAATACGGAGTCGACGTGCTGCTCGCCCCCGGACTGAACATCATGCGCAATCCGCTGTGCGGCCGGAATTTCGAATACTACTCCGAAGACCCGCTGCTGGCCGGGAAAATCGCGGCAGCCTACGTCCGGGGCGTACAGCGCGAGGGCGTGGGCACCTCCGTCAAACACTATGCGGTCAACAACCAGGAGATCAACCGGCTGGGAAACGACGCCCGGCTGAGCGAACGGGCGCTGCGGGAGATCTATCTCCGGAATTTCGAGATCGCTGTCCGGGAAAGCGATCCGTGGACCGTGATGACCTCCTACAACTACGTGAACGGGGAGTACACGTCCGAAAGCCGGAAGCTCGTGACCGACATTCTCCGCGGCGAATGGGGTTACCGGGGCGCCGTGGTGACGGACTGGGGCGGAGGGCTCGACGCCGTGAAACAGGTGAAAGCCGGCAACGACATGATCCAACCCGGCATGAATGTCCAGTACGAGACGCTGCTGGCGGCGTTGAAGGACGGCTCGCTGACAGAGCCCGAAATCGACCGGTGCGTGCGGCGGATTCTGGAACTGGTGCTCAGGACCCTGCGTTTCAGCGGGTACCGCTACTCGGACGCCCCCGATCTCGAAGCGCATGCCGCCGTGGCCCGCGACGCGGCGGCCGAAGGAATGGTGCTGCTGAAAAACGACGCGACGCTGCCACTGGACAGTTCCGCGCGGATCGCCCTCTACGGCGTCGGCTCCTATGCGTTCACGGCGGGAGGCAGAGGTTCGGGCGACGTCAACAAACCCTACGTCGTGGACCTGCGCGACGGACTGCTTCGCAGCGGATTTACGCTGAACCCGGCGGTCGATTCGCTCTACGTCGAATGGATACGCCGGGAAAACGAACGGCTCGCGCCGATCAGGGCGGTCCGGCCCTGGTACCTGTACGATCTGAGGCCGAACGAGGTCCGGGACATCGACAGCGCAATCGAACGCGGCGCCGCGGAGTCGGACGTGGCCGTGATCACGATCAGCCGCACCTCGGCCGAAGCCTTCGACCGGCATATCGAAAGAGACTACCTGCTCCGCACCGACGAAACGGCGCTCATCAAAAGCGTCAGCCGGGCATTCCGTGCCGCCGGCAAGAAAGTGGTGGTGATGCTCAATATCTGCGGCGTCGTCGAAATGGCCTCCTGGCAGGATATGGCCGACGCGGTGATGATCTGCTGGCAGCCGGGACAGGAGGGCGGAAACTCCGTCGCCGCGGTGCTCGCGGGAGAGGTCTCGCCGAGCGGACATCTGCCGATGACGATTCCGGTCCGCTACGCCGACGTACCCGCGCAGAATTTCCCGCTCAACGTCCCGGAAACCGGGCTCAACCAGTCGTACGAACATTACAGCACCTCCGTAAAATACTCGGATATTCCCAACATCGACTATACGGATTACGAAGAGGATATTTATGTCGGGTACCGCTATTATGCGACCGCAGGGGTGCCCGTCTCCTATCCGTTCGGATTCGGCCTGACCTATTCCGAGTTCGAACTCTCCGACCTGAAACTCGAACGCGACGGAGAGAGAATCACGGCAAGCGTACAGGTCCGCAACGTCGGGAAACACCCCGCCAAGCAGGTGGTGCAGCTCTATGCCTCGGCCCCCGAAGGCACGCCCGACAGGCCCGCCGTCGAATTGAAGGGATATTGCAAGACCACGGTGCTTCGTCCCTCGGAAAGCTGCCGGGTATCGATCACACTGCGGATCGGCGACCTTGCGATCTGGCAGGGCGGCGAAACGGGAGGTTGGTCCGTACCAGCCGGAGAATGGAAAATGAGCGTGGGAACATCGTCGGAGGATCTGCCCCTTGCAGGGAGGCTACTAATCTGATTTTTTGCCGTTCCGCATAAGTCTGTGCATCGGCTGAATTCATTGCCGTGCCGACGATCCCCGGGAGAGGAATGGATTCTGCCCACGGGACTGTACTAAGCAAAACGCAGCAAAACAGACGAGGTTACGATCTGAAAATCGTAACCTCGTCTGGCATTACCTTAAACGAAAGGATAGTACCGGAGTACGTCCCTTTCAAGGATTTAAGCGATATGCGGCAGGAGAGCCGCAATCACCGGAAACTACTCGCCCAGGGCGAAACGCTTGTAGGCGACGACCGTAGCGTCCTTGTCGGCCTTGTGGATGAAGTCGGCGATCGACTCCTTCTCGCCTACCACCGGCTGGGCCAGCAGCGTGTTCTCCTCGAAGAACTTGCGCATCTTGCCTTCGGCGATCTTCTCCAGAATAGCCTCGGGTTTGTTGGCGTTCTTGGGGTCCTGCTTCATGGACTCCAGGGCGATCTTGCGCTCGTGCTCCACTACCTCTGCCGGGCAGTCGGCCTCGGAGATCGAAACCGGAGCCATGGCCGTAGCCTGCATGGTCACGGTGTGGGCCACCTCGGCGGGAATCTCCTTGTTGAAGCCCAGGATCGTACCCAGCTTCTTGTTGAAGTGCACATATGCGGCGCAGTAGGGAGCCTCGATGCGGGCATAGTATGCCAGCTCGATTTTCTCACCCGTCTGACCCGACTTTTCGGTCACCATCTCCTCGACGGTATGACCATCGTCGTTCTTCGTAGCCAGCAGCGCGTCGCGGTCTGCAGCGTCGTTCTTCACGGCAACCTCCAGCATGGCCTCAGCCGAAGCGCTGTACTCGGCATTCTGGGCCACGAAGTCGGTTTCGCACGCCAGGCAGAGGATGTAAGCCTTCGAGCCTGCGATCTTCGTCACGACGACACCCTCGGTAGCGGTGCGGTCGGCGCGCTTGGCAACGACGAGCTTACCCTTCTCGCGGATAATGTCCTGAGCACGCGCATAGTCGCCCTCGGCCTCGATGAGTGCTTTCTTGCAATCCATCATACCGGCGCCGGTCATCTTGCGGAGCTTCATTACATCTGCAGCTTTGATTTCCATAATTCTTTCCTTTCTCTTACGGTTCGTAATACAATTATTCTGCCTTTTCCTCGACAACGGCCTCGGCAACAACTTCGGCGGCCTCCTCGGCGGGAGCGGCAGCGGGCTCCTCAAACGGAGTTTCGACAGCGGCGACAACCTCTGCCACGGCAGCCTCCTCGGCATCGATAGCGGCCTTCACGGCTTTCTTGATGCGGGGCTTGCCCTCCTTCTTGACAGCAGCACCCTCGGCGTCAGCCTCCTGTGCTTCCTTCTCCTTCTCGAGCTTGCGCTCCTCGGAGCCCTCGGCGATAGCGGCGCACATGGCCTCGAGGACCACGGCGATCGACTTCGTAGCATCGTCATTTGCAGGGATAACGTAATCAATGTCGGTCGGATCACAACAAGTGTCTACCATTGCAAATACGGGGATGCTGAGGCGCTTGGCCTCCTTCACGGCGTTGGCCTCCTTCTGAACGTCGACGACGAACAGGGCGGCCGGAAGACGCGTCAGGTCGGCGATCGAGCCGAGGTTCTTCTCCAGCTTGGCGCGCTGGCGGGCGATCTGGAGCTTCTCGCGCTTGGAGAAATTATCGAACGTGCCGTCGGTGGTCATCTTGTCGATGGTGGCCATTTTCTTGACGGCTTTACGTATGGTGGGGAAGTTTGTCAGCATACCGCCGGCCCAACGCTCGGTGACGTAAGGCATTCCGACGGCTGCCACCTTTTCGGCAACAATGTCTTTGGCTTGTTTCTTGGTGGCTACGAACAGCACGCGGCGACCGCTCTTGGCGATCTGCTTGATGGCTGCAGCAGCCTCATCGATCTTCAGCACGGTCTTGTGCAGGTCGATGATGTGGATGCCGTTCTTCTCCATGAAGATGTAAGGAGCCATTTTGGGGTTCCATTTGCGCTTCAGGTGACCGAAGTGCGCACCGGCTTCCAGTAATGTATTAAAATCTGTACGTGACATT
Source organism: uncultured Alistipes sp. (assembly GCA_949840605.1). The sequence goes on along the minus strand of CATKXN010000092.1, from coordinate 6,474 downwards.
TTAATTCGATTCGTTGGTTTAATTTTAATTCTCTTTTCATCAACTCAGGCGGGTAGCGGCCTTGCCGGTCCCCTGAGTTTTCCGCGGCGCGGCAACCTCGAGGTAGTACCGTAATATATATTGGTAATCCGAAAGGTTTGAGAACCGTCGCCGTGCGTTGCCGAAATTCCGGTCGTGCGTACTAACGCTTGCTGAACTGGAACTTGCGGCGTGCTCCGGGCTGACCGGGCTTCTTACGCTCAACCTCGCGGGGATCGCGCGTGAGGAATCCGGCCTTCTTCAGTACCGGACGCATCTCGGCGTCGATCTCGCACAGTGCACGTGCGATGCCCAGACGAGCGGCCGAAGCCTGTCCCGTGATACCACCGCCGTCGAGGTTGATGACGATGTCGTAATTCTCCACGGTGTTGGTAGCCAGCAGGGGCTGCTTCACCTGGTACTGGAGAATTTCGAGCGGGAAGTAAACTTCAAGCGCTTTGCGGTTGATTGTAATCTGACCCTTGCCCGGCTTCACGTATACGCGAGCCACAGCGGCCTTGCGACGACCTACGGTGTTTACAACTTCCATAACTCTTACTTAATCTCGTTTAATTTAATGGTCTTCGGGTTCTGTGCGGCGTGGGGATGTTCCGCACCGGCATATACCTTCAGGTTCGTGAGCAGCTTGTCGCCCAGACGGGTCTTGGGCAGCATGCCTTTGACGGCCTTCTCGATCAGGAAGGTCGGTTTTTTGGCCAGGTAGTCGGCGGGGGTGGCGAAACGCTGGCCGCCGGGATACCCGGTGTGACGCGTGTAGACCTTGTCGGTCATTTTGTTGCCCGTGAGCTTCACCTTCTCCGCGTTGATGACGACGACGTAGTCGCCGCAGTCGACGTGGGGGGTGTAGCTGGGCTTGTTCTTGCCTCGGAGGATCTTCGCGATCTGCGATGCAAGACGTCCCAATACCTCGTTCGTAGCGTCGATGACGACCCACTCCTTGGTCACCGTCGATGCATTGGCCGAGATAGTCTTGTAGCTTAATGAATCCACTTTTGTTTACGTTTAATTTAACTTATTGTAATCCGTTTCCCGCACTTTGCGGGTGCGCAAAGGTACGAAAAAGATTTCGAACTGCACAACCAAATGAAAATCAAAATGGCAAACGGCGCAAAAAAAGCCGCAACCGTCCCGTATTCAGGGAGGTTACGGCTTTTTCAAGCCCCGGTATGCGTCCTCAGCGCCGGATCGCCTCGCGGCCCTGCGCCGGGTCGGCCCCGGTTTCGGGCGCCGCCGCCGGTTTCGCCGGAACCCGGAAATCGACCGGAACGGCATATTTCACCCGCACGGGCTCGCCGTCCAGGCTGGCGGGGGTCCACCTGGGCGACTCGGCCAGCACCCGTACCACCTCCCGCGAAAGGACCGGGTCGGGCGACCGGATGATCCGCACCGACCCCAGCGTGCCGTCGGCCTCGACGACGAACGAAGCGACCACACGCCCCTCGATGCCCAGTTCAAGCGCCTCGCGCGGGAATTTCACCGACTGCATCACCCACCGGCGGAAATCCGACAAGTCTCCGTTTTGGAATTTGGGCAGCACGTCGAGCGAATCGGGATTTCCCCCGAGATCCTCGTCCTGCCCGAAAAGCAATACCTGCGAGATCCGGAAGCGGACCTTTTCCCCGCCCGCCACGGCCGGGGTCCACAGCGGGGTCTTGTCGACAGCCATGCGGACCAACTTGGCAAATCCCGAATATTCCTTCGGGGCACTCACGCGGATATCGGTCATCGTGCCGTCGCGCTCGATGACGAACCGCACGTTGACCCGCACCCGGGGCACGGCGACACCGGGGTCCAGCAGACTGTCCACCTGCCCGAACACCCACTCCCGGAACACCCCGGGCGAACCGCCGCGGAACCGCGGCAGGCTGCCGGCATGGGTATAGGCCGTCATATCCTCGGAATAAAGCCCGTTCGGGCCACGCTGCAGCAGCAGGTCGAAACGCAGTTTGAAATCGGCTGCTGGCTGCTTGCCGTCGGCGCTCGCCGAAGTCCACAACGGCGACGAGGCGATCGTCCGCTGAATCCGGTAGGCGAAATCCGGATCGCTGAAACGGGTCGTCTCGACGTCGCGCACCTTGCCTTTCGCGTTGACGGAGAACGACGCCTCGACCCACCCTTCATCCCCGCTGGCGAAAGTCTTGTCGGGGAACTCTACGTTCCGGAGCACCCAGCGCTTGAAGTCGATCAGCCCGCCGCCCCGGAATTTCGTCAGCTGCCTTGCGGCAGCGGATTTTACCCCCGGCAGCTGGAGATTGAAATCGATAGGAATGGAGAGACGCACCCGCACGGGACGACCGTCCAGCCGTCCGGGAATCCAGCGGGGCGAGCGGCGCACGACGCCCAACGCGGCTTCGGAGAGCACCGGATCGGGCGACGCCAGCGTCTCGGCGTTCGTGACACGGCCGTCGGCCTCGACGACGAAACTCACCGAAACGCGCCCCTCGATGCCGTAGACGACCGCCTCGACGGGATAGCGCAGATGCTCCTGCACCCACCGGCAGAATTCGAGCGTCCCGCCCCCGTCGAACGACGGCATCGGATCGGCCAGCAGGTAGGGTTCGTTCGCAAGGGTATCGACCGGTGTCGGACCGTCCGGGGCCGCAACGCAGGCGGCCGGAGCATCCGTCACTGCCGCCGGACATTCGGCGGCAGCCGCGAGGAGCGCCGCGAAACCAGCCATCAGCAGAATCAGTTGTTTCATCGCAAAGGAGATTTAGTGCCCGATAAATATAACGAAAAAAAACGCGGCCGCCAATTTACGGCGCAAAAAAACGGGCCCCGGGAAATCCCGGAACCCGAACCGTCAAAATCGTGTGATCTGGGACCTGCCCATCCGGGAGGGGTTTGCCGGACGTCCGTCCCCGCGGTACTCACGGCCGGCCGGAATCCGGAAATCAACGGGAATCGTGTATTTGACCCTTACGACCTTGCCGTTCTGCCGGCCCGGCGTCCATTTGGGCGAACGTTCGAGCACTCTGAGCACCTCCCGCGAGAACTCCTCGGCGGAAGATTGCAGGATTTTCACATCCGACAGCGAACCGTCCCGGTTGATAATGAAAGTCGCCACGACACGCCCTTTGATACCCTGTTTATACATATCGACGGGATATTTCACATTGAGTTTCACCCAGTCGCGGAACGCCATGACATCACCTCCCCGGAAGTTCGGCATCTGTTCCACGATCAGCCAGGCCGTGTCGTCGTCCCCGAGCGAATCGGTCTTCGCCGGTTCGGCCGTCTTACCGAAACGCAGGGACAGGGAGACCTGGATACGGACCTTTTCGCCCTGCGTCTCGGCAGGAGTCCAGCGTGGCATCCGGTCGAGAATCTTACCCAATCGTTCGACGAGCCACGCAGGGGTCCGGTCGTCCACCGACACCCCGGAGAGCGAACCGTCCTTCTCGATCACGAAACGCAATGCCGCACGTGCGTCGATCGGAGCGCCTTCGGGGTCCAGGTCTCCGACCTGTTCAGCGATCCACAGCCTGAATTTCCCGAGACCGCCCCCTTCGAACGTCGGCATCGTGTCGGCTTTTCTGTAAGGAAAATGGTCCTCGGCATGCAGTTTTCCGTCAGGCCCGCGGCGAAGCACGATCACCATCCGCAACCGCTCCCTGACATCGGGAACTCCGCCTTTCCGGGCAGTCCATCCGGTCGATTCGCGCACGATGCGGAGCACCTCCCCGTCCAACGAATCATCTCCGGAGGATTTTTCCACCTCTGCATCTTTCACTTTGCCGTTTTTCGCCACCCGGAATACCAGAGTAAGCCGAAAAATATCCCCTTCCTGAAACCAGTCCCCGGAAAAAGTCAGGTTTTCCCGCACATACCGGTTGAAAGCGAACATATCGCCGCCCCGAAAAGAGACGGAGTTCCCCGAAAGGGGCTGGTTGCCATCAGTCCGGGATGAGGCTGTAACGGACAGGGCCGCGGCCAGCAAGAGGAGAAGAATTCGTTTCATAAGACAAGCCGACATTAGACTTATCAAATATAGGGAATTATTCCTGTGGAACAAAAAAAAGCCGGAAACAAATCCGGCTTTTTCACATAAATCGACCTCGTTTATCCGAGGAACGAAAGCAGAATACCCGCAGCGACCGCCGAACCGACCACACCGGCCACATTGGGCCCCATGGCGTGCATCAGCAGGAAGTTCGAGGGATCGGCCTTCTGACCCTCGGTCTGCGACACGCGGGCGGCCATCGGCACAGCCGAAACACCTGCCGAACCGATCAGCGGGTTGATCTTGTTCCCCTCTTTCGAGAAGAGGTTCATCACCTTGGCCAGCAGCACGCCGCCCGCGGTACCCATTCCGAAGGCGATCACGCCCAGCAGCAGGATGAAGAGCGTCCGGGGATTGAGGAACGCCTCGGCCGTAGCCGTAGCGCCCACCGTGAGGCCCAAGAAGATCACGACGATATTCATCAGCTCGTTCTGCACGGTCTTCGACAGACGGTCCACGACGCCGCACTCCTTCATCAGGTTGCCCAGCATCAGGCAGCCCACCAGCGGCGTAGCCGACGGCAGCAGCAGGGCGATGATGACGGTGATGATCAGCGGGAAGAGAATCTTCTCGGTCTTCGACACCGGACGCAGCTGGCGCATCTTGATCTTGCGCTCCTTCTCGGTGGTCAGCGCACGCATGATGGGCGGCTGGATCACCGGCACGAGGGCCATGTAGGAGTAGGCCGCCACGGCGATCGGGCCCAGCAGTTCGGGCGCGAGGATCGCGGTGAGGTAGATCGACGTAGGACCGTCGGCGCCGCCGATGATGCCGATCGAACCGGCCTCCGAGGGCGAGAAGCCCAGCGCATAGGCGCCGATGAACGTGAGGAAGATGCCGATCTGCGCCGCGGCTCCCAGCAGGAAGCTCTTGGGGTTGGCGATCAGCGGACCGAAATCGGTCATGGCGCCCACGCCCACGAAGATCAGACAGGGATAGATGCCGAGTTTCACGCCCAGATAGAGGTAGTCCAGCAGTCCGGCCTGGGCCACGAAGATATCACAGTGGACATGCCCGCCGGCGAAAAGTTCGGTGTGGTAGAGGTTGGCTCCCGGCAGGTTCGTCAGCAGCATGCCGAATGCGATGGTCAGCAGGAGCAGCGGTTCGAACTTATGCTTGATGGCAAGGTACAGCAGGAAGAAGGCCACGCAGATCATGACCAGGCTGCCCCATCCCATATTGGCCAGGAGACCGGCGACACCGGTCGACTCGGCAAAGGTTTCCAGGCTCTCCAACACGAAATTGGAACTGGAAGTCAATGCACTCCACATACGCCTACTCGATTACGATTAACACGTCGCCTTCCATTACCGTAGCGCCCTGCTGCACGAGGACCTGCTTGACAACGCCGCCGCGGTCCGCATCGATGTTGTTCTCCATCTTCATGGCCTCGAGCACGACGAGCGTCTGTCCCGCAGCGATCGTATCGCCCGCGGCGACCTTCACGCTCAGCACGGTGCCCGGCAGGGGGCATTTCACGCTGTAACCCGTCGACGGGGCGGCAGCGGCGATGCGCGGCGAGGGAGTCGCCGTGCTGGGGGTTATCATGGCGCTGTTGGCCGACTTGGGAGCCGGTGCGACCTGGGGTTTGGAGACCGTCGAGGCTTTGGCGCCCTCGATCTCGACTTCGTACTCCACGCCGTTCACCACGACATGCGCCACCGTCGAGGTCTCGTTCACGTCGTCGATCTGGACGTTGTAATTATGTCCGTTGATTTTCAGTGAGTAATCTTTCATTTTCTTGTTTAGGTTATTTCCGGTCGGGAAGCTGGGTTAAACCGTGAATTTTCGAATTCCAGGGCGAATAGGCCCGCTTGATGTTGAGGATGGTCAGCACTTCGGATTCGCGGTCGTGCAGTGCGCCCTTGAAGATTTTGAGCGCCGTGGCGATGGCCGCGATCTCCTCGGGGCTGATCATCGGCTGGGCGTCGACCTTCCTGCCGGCCGCGGGACGCACCCGGAAGCAGGCGCCGAAGGCCTTCATGATGAAGATCAGCGCCACCAGCATGACGACCACCAGGCCGAAACCGATCAGCGACACCCAGAGTATCTCCGACCATCCCCAGCTCATTGCTTGCAGTATCATAGGCTTTCAGTCTTTACAGAGGAATGTTCGAATGTTTTTTGGGCGGGTTCTGCAAACGCTTGGAAGCCAGCGACTGCAGGGCGCGGATCACGCGGAAGCGCGTGTTGCGCGGCTCGATCACGTCGTCGATATAGCCGTAGCGGGCGGCGTTGTAGGGGTTGGAGAACTTATCGTTGTACTCCTGCTCCTTCTCGGCGATGAACTTCGCCTTCTCCTCGGGTTTGTCGGCCAGCTCTTTCAGTTCCTTGCCGTAGAGCACCTCGACGGCACCGCTGGCGCCCATCACGGCGATCTCGGCCGTCGGCCATGCGTAGTTGATGTCGCCGCGGATGTGCTGCGCCGACAT
>CATKXN010000091.1 GCA_949840605.1 uncultured Alistipes sp. | reverse complement strand
TCTTCATCAACCCGATGGATCAGGTCTACGCCGGACAGGTCATCGGCGAGCACACGCGCCAGAACGACATCACGGTCAACGTCACCAAAGCCAAGCAGCTCACCAACATGCGCGCTTCGGGGTCGGACGACAAGACGTCGATCGCTCCGCCGAAGGTCTTCACGCTGGAGGAGGCCCTCGAATACATCCAGGGCGACGAATATGTCGAGGTGACGCCCCACGCCATGCGCCTGCGGAAAATCCTGCTCGACGAGAACGACCGCAAACGCGCGGCGAAATAGCTCTCCGGAACGATGGACCATTTCACCCTTTCATTGGCCGTGGGCGCCGCCGCCGGAGCGCTGGTGGCGATCCCGATGATCGCCCAGAAAGCGTCGTTCCGGCACTGCGTCGCAGCGTTCTGCACCTACCTGTTCGCCTCCGTCATCACGTTTTACAGCGACCTGCCCTACCTGCCCTGGTGGGCCGACGGCATGGGCGTCGCGCTGATGGTCGCCATCCCTGCGGCCACGGTCGGCTCGGGCAAGGAGAGCCGTCCCGTCCCGACGCTGCTCAACGCCGTGCTGGTCGGATTCCTGATAAGCGTCGCGGAACGCTACCTGGCATAAGAAAAAACGGACTTCGGTCCGTTTTTTTTGCATAGTCCGTGCAGTATCAGGGCATTGCCCCCGTTTTAAGGGAAACTTCCGCTCCCATGAAAAAACTGTGCTTCCTGCTGTTCCTGCTGCTGGTCGCGTTCGGCGGCTGCGACAAAGACGACGACGCGCGCATCGAAACCTGGACCGTGGCTTCCGAAAAGGGCGTCGCAGGCATTGCAATGGGCTTCGGGCACGTCCCGGCCTACATCGTGAAAACAAGTCCGAACGCCGGGTGGCGAACGTTTTCAGGCTCCGTCGGGAATTTCACTTTCGAAAAAGGGTATCAGACCGAGATGCTCGTCCGCATCGACCCGATCCCCGATCCCCCGGCCGACGCTCCATCGATACGTTATACGATGATTCAGCTGATCTCGCGCACGCCGGCCGGACCGCCCGTCGCCCCGGAATCACTCAGCCCGGAATTCGACGTCACCATCGCCTCCCGGCGCGCCGACGACCGGATGGCGGCCTATTGGTTCAAGGACATGCGCTACACCGCCCCGCAGTGGGAGCCGTTCCCGTGGGAGATCGAAGGCTTCGATTTCAAACCGGGCTTCGAGGCCCGGCTCCTCATCCGTCCCGTCGCCGAATACGACGACGCAAAGGGCGGCTACGAAGTGAAATATCACCAGACAGAACTGATTTCGAGCGAAGAAAAGGTTTCCGAAGGAATACCGGACAAATGAACCGGGGATTGCGCAGACCCGGACCGAAAACGAACCGTCCCGCCTCCGCCCCCTGAAACCGGCTTTTTAAGCCGGGGAATCACTTGCGGAGCGTTGCGAACGAGAGGATGTGCCACGTGACGCCGACGGCCACGGCCAGCAGCGCCGCCTGCGCCCACCACCACCCGGCCAGTATTCCGAGGATGCAGTAGAGCATCGCAGCCCACATCAGGACGATGGAAAAAATTTTGGCGCGCAAGGGTATGGCGCGGTTTTCGCGGAAGCTGCGGATGTATTCGCCGAACCAGCGGTGCGACAGGAGCCACGCATAGAGCCGCGGCGACGAGCGGACCCAGAGGGCCGCCGCCAGCAGCAGAAACGGCGTGGTGGGCAGCAGAGGCAGGAAGATGCCGGCGACGCCCAGCGCGAGGGCGATGCAGCCCAGTGTGGCGAGAAAGGTTTTCACGGTGCAAAAATAACACAAATACGGGGTCCGGAAATGCCGTGCAATTCCAATTTTATCTATCTTTGTACGATAGAACACAAATAAACCGATATAGGATGAAAAAAATAGGTATCGCCAGCGACCACGCCGGCTACGAAATGAAAGAATTCCTGGTAGGCTACCTCGACGCCATGGGCTACGAGGTGCTCGACTTCGGCACGCACTCGCCCGAAAGCGTCGATTACGCCGACTTCGCACACCCGCTGGCCGAAGCCGTCGAGAAGGGCGAACTGGAACGCGGCGTCGCGCTCTGCGGCTCGGGCGAAGGGATGGCCATGACGCTCAACAAGCACCAGGGCATCCGCGCAGGCCTTTGCTGGGACCCCGAAGTCGCCTCGCTGATCCGCCGTCACAACGACGCCAACATCATCGTCTTCCCGGCGCGCTTCATCACCAACGACGAGGCCGTCAAGATGCTCGACGCCTTCTTCGCCGCCGAATTCGAAGGCGGGCGCCACGAGGCGCGCATCGCCAAGATGCCCGCCGGCAGCTGCCGGTAAGCGGGATTCACAACGCGAAAACAAAGGGCGAGAGGGCTTTCAGCCGCTCGCCTTTTTCGTGCCCCGCGAAGAGCCCGAAGACCGCCGAACCGCTGCCCGACATCGAGGCGTACACGGCCCCGGCCTCCAGCAGACGCTCCTTGGCCGCACGGATGGCCGGATGCGCGGCGAGAATATGCCGTTCGAAATCGTTGGTCACCACCCCCTGCCACTCCGCGACGGGACGCCGCAGGCGCTCCGCCAGCGGGATCTCCGGCACCCGGGGCCGCACTCCGGCATAGGCTTCGCGGGTCGAGACGCCCTCGCCGGGCTTGACGATCACGAGCGTCATCCCGCTCAGGTCCAGCGGATAGGGCTCCATCACCTCGCCCCGCCCCGTACATAGCTGCGGGGCGTTGCGGACGAAAAAGGCCGTGTCGCTGCCCAGCTCGGCGGCGCATGCGATCAGCTCCGCCTCGGACAGCCCGAGCCCGAACAGCGCATCGACGGCCAGCAGCACCGCCGTGCCGTCCGATGAACCGCCGCCCAGCCCGGCGCCGAACGGCACGCGCTTGTCGAGACGGATGGCGAGTCCGTCCACGCCGTAACGGCGTTGCATCAGGCGGAAGGCCTTGACGCAGATGTTGTCTTCCGGGGCGCAGTCCACGGCCAGCCCTTCGGCGCGGAACGTGACGCCGGGGGTATCGGTACGCACCGCCTCCACTTCGTCGCAGAGGCCCGCGACGGGAAACATCACGGTTTCCAGGTCGTGAAATCCGTCCGCACGGCGGCGCAGGATGTCGAGGCCCAGATTTATTTTGCAGTTTGCTCGCAGGATCATGCAACAAAGATAAAAAGAATTTACCAGAATGATTCGATCGTCTGTTTATATCAGAACGCCTTAGCCGCGGTCTTTGACCGCGTTTATAAATTTGACCCACCCCCAAACCCCCGCCTTGGCGGGGGCTTGTCGCAACGCATCCGGGATTTTCAGCCAAAATGGCAATCCATTTTTCGCCTTTTTGTCGTACATTTGTACACTATGAAATTCCGCACCGAAATCGAAACAGCGCCCTCCGGCGTGCAGATCGGCTACGAAAACCGCGTGCTGACGCTCGGGTCGTGCTTTGCCGCGCACATCGCCCGGAAACTCGCCGGGGCGAAATTCCGCGTCGCGGAAAATCCCTCGGGCATCCTCTTCAACCCGCTGTCGATCGCCGCGGCGATCCGCAGTTATGCCGCACCCGCCGCCGTGACGCGCAGCGAACTGGAATTCGACGGCGAACTGTGGCATCATTTCGGGTTTCACGGCGACTTCTCGGCCCCGACGGCCGAAGAGGCCCTCGGGCGGATGAACGCCGCGCGGCAGGCCGGGGCCGACGCGCTCCGCACGGCCGACCGCGTCGTCCTCACATTCGGCACCGCATGGGTCTACGAGCGTCGGGGCGAGGTCGTCGCCAACTGCCACCGGAGACCCGCCGCGGAGTTTTCCAGAAGGCGGCTTTCGGTCGGTGAGATCGCGGAGACCTTCGCGGAACTGCTTGCAGGACCGCTGTCCGGGAAGCAGGTCATCGTGACCGTCAGCCCGGTACGCCACGTCGGGGACCCCCTGGCCGGCAACGCCGTGAGCAAGGCCGTGCTGCGGCTGGCCGCGGAGGAGCTGAAGCAAAGGTTCAGCTGCGTCGAATATTTCCCTGCTTACGAAATCGTTACGGACGATCTGCGCGACTACCGGTTCTATGCCGACGACCTCGTGCATCCCGCCCCGCAGGCCGTGGCATACATCTGGGAAAAATTCGCCGAAACGGTCCTCACCGACCGCGCCCGGAGGCTGCTTCCGGAGGTCGAAGCCGTCGTCGCCGCGGCAGCCCACCGTCCCCGCAACCCGCAGGGCGAGGCGCACCGCGCCTTCTGCCGCCGCCAACTGGAACGCATCGCCGCACTCCCGGAGATCGATTTTCAATCGGAAGCAGCCTGTTTCCGCCGATGTCTCGAAATAAATTCGTAAATTTGCGGGCAATTCCATTACGCAGATGACAAAAAGACTCTTACTATATGCCATAGCCGCCGCCACGGCATTCCAGAGCGCCGCGGCGCAGCCCCGGCTGATCGTGCAGATCGTCGTGGGATCGATGCGCGGCGAGGACCTCGACCGTTACGCCGCCAATTTCGGCGAAGGGGGCTTCCGCAGGCTCACCGAGGGCGGCACGGTCTATGCCGACAGCCGCTACGACTATCTGCAGACCACCACGCCCGTATCGCTGGCCACGCTCACCACGGGAGCCATGCCCTCGACCCACGGCGTGATCGGATCGCGCTGGGTGGACTACACCACCAACCGGATCGTCGAACTCACCGCCGGCCGCCGGGGCCCCGGAGCCTATCACCTGATCGCCCCGACGCTCTCGGAGACGTTGCTGCAGCACGCTCCCGGCAGCCGTTCGGTGACCGTCGCCGCCGAAGCCGCATCGGCCGTGGTGATGGCCGGACGCGCCGGGGAGGTCTTCTGGCTCGACTCGGCGCGCTGCGACTGGGTGACCTCGCCTTACTATGCGCCTGCGGTTCCCGAATGGATCGACCGCAGCAACCGCGAGCGGTACAACCTCTCGTACATCTCGACCGAGTGGCGCACGCTGCTCGAACGCGGACGCTACCTCAACACCCGCAACCACGACATCGCGCTGGCGGGCAAGAGCCGGAAGGAAAAGGACCTGAACGGCGCGGGACGTCTGAAACTGACCAACGATTTCGAACGCCTGCTCTATACCCCGGCGGGCAACACCGCCGTGCTGGGGCTGGCCAAGCAGGCCATCGCGCAGTACAAGCTCGGCGACGACAAAGTCCCCGACCTGCTGAACATCTGCCTCGACGCGCCGCGACGCATCAGCGAGGCCTACGGCCCCGAGTCGGTCGAGGTCGAGGACATGTACTACCGGCTGGACCGCGACCTGGCGGATTTCCTGACCTTCGTATTCGCACAGGTCCGGGACGGCGACGCGATGGTCGTGCTCACCTCCGACCACGGCACGAGCCCCTCCTACGACGCGGGTCCCGGCGAGGCCGACCGCTTCAACCCGCGGCAATTCGAGGTGATCGTCAACGGATTCCTCAACGTCCGCTACGGCGTGGGCGACTGGGTGGTGGAATACAGCGACCGGAGCGTGTGGCTCAACCACAACCTCATCTACGAGCGGGGGCTGAATCTCGCCGAGGTGCAGAACGAGGTGGCCATCTTCGCCATGCAGTTCAGCGGTATCTCCCACGCGCTGGCCGCCACGGCCATGCGCACGAGCTATTTCGGCAGCGGATACGCGCGGCGGATGCAGAACAGCTTCTACCCCCGGCGTTCGGGCGACGTGATCCTGAACCTGATGCCCGGATGGATCGAAGAGCAGGAGCGCTGCTGGTCGATGTCGGGCTCGATGTACGGCTACGATACCGAAGTGCCCCTGGTCTTCTACGGCAAGGGCGCCGGCATGCAGCGGGTGAACCGCCGCGTGGACATGACCGCCGTGGCCCCGACGCTGGCGCGGCTGGCGGGCATCCGCGAACCGGCGGCCTCGGAAGGCGGGGTTTTAGAGGAAATTGCAGAATGAACGAGAAACGACCATAAAAAACGTTATACCATGGATAGCATACAAGAGGACATCATCGAAGAGTTTTCCGTCTTCGACGACTGGCTGGACAAATACGACTATCTGATCGGTCTGAGCGAGACGCTCCCCCCGATCGACCCCGAGCACCGCACCGGGCAGTACCTCATCGAAGGGTGCCAGTCGCGGGTCTGGGTCGACGCAAGGCTCGAAGACGGGAAGGTTTTCTATGCGGCGGACAGCGACGCCATAATAACCAAGGGCATTATCGCGTTATTGATCCGCGTGCTGAACGGCCGCACGCCGCAGGAGATTCTCGACACGGAGCTCTATTTCATCGACGCCATCGGGCTTTCGGCCAACCTCTCGCCCACGCGGGCCAACGGGCTGGTATCGATGGTCAAGCAGATGCGGCTGTACGCACTGGCATACGCAAGCAAAAACAAGTAACAGGCAATGACACCCGAAGAGATTCTGCAGGTGGAAAAAGACATAGTCGCCACCCTCAAAAACATATACGATCCCGAAATCCCGGTCAACATCTACGACCTGGGACTGATCTACGAGATCGACTACACGCCCGACGGCACGGCCACGATACGCATGACCCTCACCGCCCCGAACTGCCCGATGGCCGACATGCTGGTCGAGGACGTGAACATCCAGGTCGGGAAGGTCAAAGGGGTGAAATCGGTGAACGTGATCCTCACGTTCGATCCCGTGTGGGACAAGAGCATGATGTCCGAAGAGGCGCTGCTGGAACTCAACCTGTTCTGAACATGGCGGAGGCGGAGGCACGGACGATCGAGAGGCTGCAGGCCGGAGCCGGGGCATACGCCTGCGGCGGGTATCTCGGCGGGCTCGGCACGCTCCAGCGCACCGAACTCTGCACGTCGCTGATCTTCGACCGTCTGGGCCGCAAGATGCGCATGGTCGAAACGCTCCGCAGCGAAGCCGACGGCAACTGGAACCAGACCTTCTACCTGCTCTATTTCCGCACGCTGGGCGACCGCCGCAACCAGGAGGCCTATCTCGAACTGGCGCGGCGCGTGCCCTACAAGACCGTGCTGCGCGAACGGCTGGCCCCGCACGCTGTCGAAGCGATGCTGTTCGGCGCCTCGGGACTGCTGGAACTCTACCGCAACGACACCTACACGCTCGATCTGAAACGCAGCTTCGAATATCTCGCGGCCAAATACGGCATCGAGCCGATGGAGGCTTCGGCCTGGGCGCTGACGGAGATACGCCCGGCCAACCACCCGGTGCTGCGGCTGACGCAGGCGGCGGAGTTCTTCACGCAGGACGAGTTCGTGATGGAGCGCGCCATGACCTGCCGCACGGAGGAGGAGGTCCGGAAGCTGTTCTGCATCGAGGCGTCGCCCTACTGGCGCACGCACCACATTCCCGGCGCCGAGAGCGACGAAAGTCCCAAGCGCATCGGGGCGTTCAAGGCCAACATCATCGGGATCAACCTGGTCGCGGTCCTGCAGTTCGCCTACGGCAGCTACACGGGCAACGAACGGCTGCGCGACAGCGCCCTGACGCTTATGGAGCGCCTCCCGGCCGAGGACAACCGCTACATGCGCGACTGGCGGTCGGCGGGAGTCCGTCCGCGCAACGCCTTCGAATCGCAGGCCCTGCTGCAGCTGGCCACCGAATTCTGCGCCGGAACACGCTGCGCGGAGTGTCCCGTCGGACGGCGGATCGTGCGGCAGACGACCGTCGCGGACGACTGAACGGCGGATATTTTGGCTTTTCCGGAAAATTGGTTACTTTTGTGCTGCGTCACGCACCCGTCGGCAGACCCGTACTCCGGTAATCTGCCGTAAATCGTGTTTATACCCATGCTTTTCAATTCGTTCGAATTCGCGCTGTTCCTACCGGTCGTCTTCCTGCTCTACTGGTTCGTGTTCAACCGCAGCCTGCGGGTGCAGAACCTCTTCGTCGTAGGGGCCAGCTACCTCTTCTACGGATGGTGGAACTGGCGGTTCCTCCTGCTGATCGCCTTCACGTCGCTATGCAGCTACGCCAGCGGACTGCTTATCGACCGCTTCCGGAAACAGGGAAGGCCGACGCGGAGCCGGGCCGTCAGCGTGGGGAACATCCTGCTGAACCTCGCGATCCTCGGCGTCTTCAAATATTACGACTTCTTCGTGGCGTCGTTCGCCGAGTTGTTCGGCATCGCCGACAGCGACAGCCTCCTGCTGCGAATCATCCTGCCGGTCGGCATCTCGTTCTACACGTTCCAGGCCCTGAGCTACTCGATCGACGTCTACCGCGAGAAACTCGCCCCGACGCGCGACATCGTCGCCTTCTTCGCCTTCATCTCCTTCTTTCCGCAGCTGGTGGCCGGCCCCATCGAACGGGCCACGAACCTGCTGCCGCAGTTCCTGCGGCCGCGGACGTTCGACACGGCGCAGGCCGTGGACGGACTGCGGCAGGCGCTGTGGGGATTCTTCAAGAAGATCGTCGTGGCGGACAACTGCGCCATCCTCGCCAACGGCATCTTCGACAACTACGAAAACCTCTCGGGAGGGGCCCTCGTCATCGGCGCCGCGGCCTTCTCGTTCCAGATCTACGGCGACTTCTCGGGCTACTCGGACATCGCCATCGGCATCTCGCGGCTGTTCGGATTCAGCCTCATGCGCAATTTCAACTACCCCTATTTCTCGCGCGACATCGCCGAATTCTGGCGTCGCTGGCACATCTCGCTCACCACGTGGTTCCGCGACTACATCTACATCCCGCTGGGCGGCAGCCGGGGTCCGAAACGGACGGTATTCCGCAACACGCTGGTCATCTTCCTCCTGAGCGGATTCTGGCACGGCGCGAACTGGACCTTCATCGCCTGGGGAGGCTACCACGCGCTGCTGTTCCTCCCGCTGATCCTCGCGGGACGCAACCGCCGGTACACCGGGGAGATCGCCGCCGGACGGGCGCTTCCGTCGGCGGGCGACGCCCTGCGCATGGCCGGGACCTTCTGTCTGGCGGCCGTGGGATGGATCATCTTCCGCGCCGAGACCATCGGCGACGCCTGGCGCTACGTGCGGCGGATCTTCTCGCCGGCGATCCTCGACCGCGTGGCGCTCGGCGGCAGCTACGAGTCGCCCGGCATCCACGCCGCCGTCGGGGTGGCGATCCTGCTGGCCGTCGAATGGAGCCAGCGGACCCGCGAGCACGGGCTCCAGCTGACCGGACGGGCGCATATCCGCCGCCGGAGCGTGCGCTACGCCGTCTACTACCTGCTGATCCTGGGCATCTACATCATGCACGCCCAGCAGCAGACGTTCATCTATTTCCAATTCTGATCCTGCCATGAACCGATTCCTGCGACGCATCGTCTGGTTCGTACTGCCCGTGGCCGCGGCGGCCGCCGGCGCGGAGTGGGGACTGCGCAGCATCCCCCACCAGCTCGGGTACAAGGCCGCCGGCATGGAACGGCGCGCCCCGGAGATCGAAGTGCTCTCGCTGGGGCTCTCGCACGCCTTCTACGGGCTCGATTTCCACGCCTCGCGGTTCCGGGGATTCAACCTCGCCTACCACGGACAGCCGCTCGACCGCGACCTGGAACTGTGGGAGAAATACGCCGACCGTCTCCCGTCGCTGCGCGCCGTGGTGATCTCGCTCTCGTGCTGGAGCATCCACCACCGCCTGCGCAAGGACGGCGAGCAGTGGCGCGTACCCTTCTACACGATCAACTACGACCTGCCGGGACCGTGGTACGCTTTCAAGGAGCGTTACATCATCGCCTACCCCTCGCCGGCGTTCCGCTACCTCAAACACGCCCTCTCGCCCGGGGACATCCGCGCCGAGGGCAACATCCCGCAGGACGAATTCGGCTCCTACATGGCCCTGCGCGACAACCGGCGCACGGACTGGGACCGGCGCACGGCCGAAGGCGCCGCCCGGGGACATTCGGATTTCGCACCCGAAGACGCGGCCCACAACCGCGAAGTGCTGCGCCGCATCGCCGCCGACTGTGCGGCCCGCGGCATCCGGGTGGTTCTCTACACCCCGCCGACGTGGCCGACCTACCACGAGCACCTCTCGGAAGAGATCGTGACCCTCACGCGGGAGACCGGGACGTCGCTGGCCCGGGAGTTTCCCAACGTGCGCTATGCGGACCTGCTGAAAGACAAGCGGTTCACGGCCGACGACTTCTTCGACGCCTCGCATCTCAACTACGACCGCGGAGGCCGGAAACTCATGCGCATTCTCGACGACGAGATCGCCGGAGACCCTTTGCCGGCAAAATAATTCGCAGAAAAGCCATTCCGGGGCCGCCGTCCGGATGGATTTCAAAAAATTATTACTATTTTTGTAGGATTTAGAACCCGTAACTCCGAAACAACAACAACTTTATGGATATTCTTGCAAGCATAATCAAAGTCCTCTTCGGTTCGAAAGCCGACAAGGACCGCAAACAGATCGAGCCTTACCTCGAAAAGATCAAGGCCGTCTACCCCACGATCGAGGCGCTCTCGAACGACGAGCTGCGCGCCCGCAGCGAGGCCCTGAAAAAACAGATCGCCGACTTCATCGCCGCGGACGAAGCCCGCATCGTCGAGCTGAAGGCCGTTCTCGAAAAGCCCGAAACGCAGCTCGAAGAGAAGGAAAAGATCTCGAAGGAGATCGACGAGACGACCAAGCGCATCGACGAGAAGATCGAGGAGGTGCTCGACAAGATTCTCCCCGAGGCGTTCGCCATCATGAAGGACACGGCGCGGCGCTTCGCCCAGAACGATACGGTCGTGGTGACGGCCAACGACTTCGACCGCGACCTCGCCGCGACGAAGGATTTCGTCACCATCGAGGGCGACAAGGCCGTCTACGCCACCCACTGGCTGGCCGGCGGCAACGACACGAAGTGGGACATGATCCACTACGACGTGCAGTTGTTCGGCGGCGTGGTGCTCCACCAGGGCAAGATCGCCGAGATGGCGACGGACGAGGGCAAGACCCTCGTGGCGACGCTCCCCGTATTCCTCAACGCGCTGGCCCGCAAGGGCGTGCACATGGTGACGGTGAACAACTACCTCGCCAAGCGCGACTCCGAGTGGATGGGCCCGATGTACCAGTTCCACGGACTGTCGGTGGCCTGCATCGACGACACGCAGCCCAACTCCGACGAGCGCCGCGCGGCCTACATGGCCGACATCACCTTCGGAACCAACAACGAATACGGCTTCGACTACCTGCGCGACAACATGGCCTCGTCGCCCAAGGACCTCGTGCAGC